>JBAULI010000189.1:0-9148 GCA_049578105.1 Acidimicrobiia bacterium
GGTCTCCCTTCGCGACGAGAGTGAGTGTCAGGAGACCGAAGCTCATGGTGTAGACCACGAGTGCGATTCGACGCCATCCGGTGGCAAAGAGACCGATGAGGACGACCGACCCGACGACGGTGAGGAGCGGGGCAGCCCGATCACTGTTGGCAGTGGCAAAGATCAACACTGCGCCGTGACCGGCACTTGCATCGACGAAGAGGGCAACCGAAGTCTCTTCTGTCTTCCAAACGGTCATCCCATAGGCGTGGGCGATGATGATGGTCCCGGCGAGAGCGGCGACCCACAGGTATGGATGACCCAGGCCGCCGATCCAGATGATCAGGGTGAGTCCGATCAGCCCGAATCCCAGAAACCATCTCGCGTGTAGGTAGGTGGAGGCGAACTGATCGAGTGCGCTGACCCGGTTTTCACCTCTTGAGGAGCTCACTCGTCATCTATCGGCAGGGAATCAACGGCTCTGCAGAGGTCGAATGACTCAAATCGGGCGATCGCGCCTGCCTATTCGGCGCGTTTTCGATACGCAACCAGGGCTCCCAGGAGAAATCCGACCCCACCGGAGACGGCGATCACCAGGACCATCGGTGCCACGGTGGTGGCGAAGAGCCACTCGATGGTCACGGCGTGGGTGTTGGCCACCGCGAATCCGACGATCAACGTCAGGAGCAATACCACCAGGATCACACGCATCGTTTGGCTGCGGCGGATCTTCTGCTCGTTCTCCTGATCCTCACGCCCGCGTCGCCCTGCTGCGCGAATCAAGAGGATCAATACGATGATCACGGCCCCGATGAGCAGGGCCCACGTTGCGGGTTGCAGATCTCTCATGTGTGTCATCCTCTCCTCGGGGCTCGGAATGAATATATGTGATGAACGATCCGCCAATCGCCACGGGTGTCGTCAGACATCCAGGTACTCACCATCGGGGGGTCGAAATAAGCCAGTCGACCAGACCGGGTTTAGGGTGAGACCATCCCGACGAGAACGAAGGACTGACTTGACGGACGACAAGCGACTACAGAGAAAGATAGACAAACACAAGGAAACCGAGGCCCGGTGGCTGCAAAAGGTGCTGTTCGCCACCAGCAAGGCCAAAGAAGCCCGCGAGAAATTGGCGGAGACTACCGGTGAGAAGCTCGACACCCTGATCACGCTCGACGACGGCACACGTGTTCCCCTCGATCGTCTCGAAGAGATCATTCAAAAGCGTGTCGACGACCTGATGGACACTCTCGGTCACAGCTCGTACGGACGACGCAAATAGCCGGAAGGGCCGGACATCGAGCTCCGGCCCTCCCCATACGAACCGGGTCAGCCCGTGACCACCTGGACGTACTCCTTGGTGTGCTGCTCCCAGAGTTGGTCGGACTCCGGCGTCTCCACTTCCATGGACTGGGAGGAGCCGGTGTACATGATTGCGGAGTCCGCCGGGTACGCCTCGGCCACCCAAGCGGCGAACGGCTCCCACATTTGAGCCGAGAAACCGTTGTTCTCGAACTCGAAGTGGTCGGTGACCGCCGTGATCATCCCGTTCTCCACGGTGAGGTCGAGCCAGTTGTCGCCGAAAGGCCCCAGGCCGATCTCGTCGGAACGAAGCCCGTGATACTCGTAGGTGCAGCGGACCTGCGTCCCCCTCGCCGGGCTGGTCCGTTCCTCACAGGTACCGGGAAGCACCTTGTATCCGGTGGCCAGGACCCATTGATCCCACTCGGGCGACCCGAAGGGCAGATTGGTGCCAGGAGCCGCATAACTGGCACCCAGCGTCTCGTCCCCTGTCGCGTATGCGGCGAGGAACGCGGTTCCCGTCTCGACCGGTGGTGTGTTCAAATTGTTCACGTACTCCTGGGTGTGCCGCTCCCAGAGTTGGTTGGCCCCGGAGGTTTGCAGTTCTTGTGACTGAGACGAGTCCTCCCACATTTTCGCCACGTCGTCGGGGTAGGCGGACGCGACCCAGGCGGCAAATGGCTCCCACATCTCAGCCGAGAAACCGTTGTTCTCGAACTCGAAGCTCTCTCGCGCTGCCACGACCAAACCGTCCTTCACGGTGATGTTGAAGAAGTTCCCCCCATATGGCCCCTTGCCGATCTCATCTGAGCGGAGGCCGTTGTAGTCGAAGGGGCACAGCACATTTGTGCCGGCACTCGTCGTGTTCTGCTCCTCACATGGTCCGGGCAGCATCTGGAACCCCGTAGCCAGGTCCCACTGTGCTGCAGCCTCATCCACATTCAGTATCGGTAGGTCCTTGCCCGGGGCCACATAACCGGCGGCGAGTTCCACGTCGGTCGCCGCAAATGCCCCGAGGAAGCCATTGGCCACATCGACCGGCGCAGGGGTCGACAGGCTCTCGGGAGCGGTCGTCACCACCGGCGTGTCGTCTGCAACCGGCGCTTCTCCCTGGTTGAGGAATATCACCAAGACCCCGATCAGCACAACAGCTGCCGCTGCCACTCCGATCAGGAGACCTCTGCGGGGTCGTTCTGGCTCCTGATCCATTTCGATCCTGTCCCGTGTCTGCATGTCAGCACTCCTCGTTCGAGTGACTTCGAAGTGCCTCAGGTCGAATGTTTCGACCGGATCCAGTAGATCGAGCCTCGGTACCGGGTTGGCTGCAGCGAACAGAGCCACCACCTGCTCCTCAGTGCTCATGAGGCACCTCCTTTCTGAGCAGCCGGGGGTTTGCGCTCTTGTGTCAGCTTGTTGTATTCGTTCGTGAGATGTTGCCGGGCGCGATAGGCACGTTGCTTGACCGCACCGGGATCGATGGAGAGGACCACGCCGACTTCGGCGTGTGACAACTCCTCCCAGATGGTCAGTCGGAGAATCTCCTGGTCCATCGGTTTGAGACGAGAGGCGGCTAGTCGCACCTGATCGTGTTCGTGACGATGGATGACGATGCCCTCGGTGGTCCATGTCTCGGTCACATCCACGTCGAGGAGCCGTTGGACCAATCTTCGCGTCCTGGTCTTGCTCCTCCATTGATGTGAGATCACTCGATAGGCCGTTCCATAGAGCCAGGGAAGCGCTTCATCGACGTCCGGCATCTGATCGAGTCGTCTCCATGCGACGAGGAAGACCTCCGCCACGGCATCGGCCACTTGAGACGGGCTGGTTCGCCTGGCGCAATACGCCTGGATCAGCCTTCCGTATCGGGTGTATATCTCGGTGAATTTGGCGTGCTCCACCGAGTGAGGGGCAGGGCTCCTCGCATACCCATTCTTCATGACACTCCTGTGCCCGGTTGTGGCCAGAAGTCACCAGACTTCCGCGACGAAGGCCCCTGATTTGTACACCGTTACCCCGGGCGACTGCCGGGCATATGGAGGCATGCGACCGGGGGGTTGCTTGGGACCCTCGCGCCGGATGGGCGGGGGTCCCGGACTTCGCCGGCTCAATCGGGCCTCTTTGAGCCCGATCCTCCGGTGGGGTGAGGCTCTCTCGACATCTTGACCCGGTCTTAGGGCGCCCTTGAGGTGCCACCTGGCACAGTGGTCGTCAACCGAGAAACGGGGATGTGTCGGACAACCGGCGCCCGGCCATCTGCAGAGCAACCTCTCGGATTGCCCACAGGAGGCGCTCTTGGTTTTGACGGCGAACCCGTTGGGTATCTGCCCGTTCCCTGTCACGAATCTCCTTGGAGGGAGTCCCATGAAACGCGTAACTCAACTTGTCGCCGGGGTGTTGGCCCTTGGTCTCTTGTCTGCCTGCGGATCGGGTGCGGTATCGGACCTGGGCGCCGCATCTCTGGCTCTGGCTCAGGATGAGATTGGGGTTTGGGCCGTGACCACGACCTCCGACGATGAGGCCCCGATGGGGGAGATCACACTTGCCGACGGGTCGATCGGTTCCGACACCACATCCGTGGTGATTGCGGGCTCGGTCGTAACCATCACGGCCGGAGGGACGTATCGGCTCTCCGGGTCCTTGTCCGACGGCGCGATCGTGGTTGACGCAGGCGACACCCAAACCGTGAATCTCCTGCTTGCCGGTGTCGATGTCACCAACCTCGACGGCCCTGCTTTCGAAGTCGTGTCCGCCGAGAGCGTGGTGATCGACCTGGAGAATGACACGTCGAATCACCTCGCGGAGGGAACGAGGCGGTCGGGAGCCCAAGCGGTCAGCGCCGTGGTGTCCTCGGCTTCGGACCTGAAGATCAATGGCGAGGGAGACCTGACGATTCGAGCGAACACGGGTGACGGAGTCTGGGTCGAGGCGGGGTTGGCCATCACCGGCGGCACCATCGATGTGATGGCGCAGGGTGACGGTATCGGCGCTGTCGACTACATCGTCCTCGGGGCACCAGATCTCACCATCATCTCCGATGGTGCGGGGATGACCTCCACCATGACGGTCGACCCCGATCTCGGCTACATCTCGATCGCCGGGGGCAGCTACACGATCGATGCGGTCGGAGATGCCATTGTGGCGGGGTCCGACCTGTACATCTACGCCGGTGAGTTCGAAGTGACCGGTGGGGGGGCGAATGTCAGCGCAGACTCCTCTCGAGTCTCACTGCCCTAGGGCGAGGGTGAGGCGATGGCGCCGGCGGCGACCAGGTCGGTCTTCCATCGTCGAACCATCTCCGGGCTCTGGTACGGGTTGGAATCGATCCACTTCTCGACGTCGATGGCCGGGAACCTCTGTCCGACCAGCTCGGCGGTGGCACTGGCCCGACGGTGCAGGCCCATCTCCTCCTGAGCGGCGGCCAGGACCAACAGCGCCTCCAGGTTGTTCGGTTGGTATTCGAGCACCATCTCCGCGACCGAGGCTGCCTGATCGATCCTCCCACCCATGAAGAGCGAGCAAGCCTTGACCGTCGGGTACCACGGCTTGTTGACGCCGGTCAGACGCATGGCGATATCGACCAGGTCGACCGCCTTGTCCCATTCGCCGAGGTAACGACGCACGCTCCCCTCGAGGCCGAACGTGGCATCGCAGGTCGGCCGAATTATCTCCACCTTCTCGACGGCGGCCAATGCCTTGTCACTTTCGCCCCTCGACATCAGGACGGCGGCTTCCACTGTACGGGCCATGCCGGTCGGGTCGCCCTGTTCGAGGCCTATCTGGGCACTCTCGTAAGCATCTGAGAAAGCCTTCTCCGGATCTGACGCGAAACCGTTGGCCGCGCCCATCCAAAGTGTGAAGGCGGAGAGGACGTGGCCATAGGGCTCTTTGGGATGGGACTCGGCCACACTTCCGAACAGCTCCAACGCGCGGAACCAACCCTCGCGGGTTGCGGTCGTCAGGTGATACCACCCGAGATAGATCTTCTCGATCGCCTCAGGATCACCAAGATCGGCATAGAGCCCGGCGGGCTCACCGATTATGAGCTCCACCTCTATCGACTGGGCCACGTCGTCGGCCATCTTGTCCGACCGGTCGAGGAGCTCATCGACGGCAACCGTCCACTTGTGTGACTTGACCACGTTCATGGTCGTCACGTCGATCAGCGTGGAATAGACCCGTAGCAAGTCTCCGGCACGGTGGATCCCCGACTCGATCATGTATCGGGCCCGATCACGGGCCAGGTGCTCACCCGGCTGGGCCGATGCCTCGATCACCTTGAGTTGTGGGATCCTGGAGAGCCGGTGGATCATGTCGGCGTACAGGATCGAGGCCATGGACTTGACCTGATCGTCGACCTCGTCGGCGTGGATCGGGAGAACGGCCACGGTCGGGGCTTCCAGCGACAACGACTTTCGCTCACCAGTGGCGCTGCCATCGCTGGGTAGGTCGGAGAACTCGAACACCTCCACCTCACCCGGGATGTTCTTCAGGCCCTGGTGTCCCAGGGACTTGAATCGAAGGACCGGCTCGTCGAGCGCCTTGTAGACCCTTCCCGAGACGCTCATTCCGCCAGGTCTGGCCAGCGCTTGGATCCGTGCCGCGATATTCAGTGCGTCACCGAAGA
The DNA here is from genome assembly GCA_049578105.1 of Acidimicrobiia bacterium. Taxonomy (GTDB): domain Bacteria; phylum Actinomycetota; class Acidimicrobiia; order Spongiisociales; family ZC4RG35; genus JARDZU01. The sequence continues at coordinate 5,909 of JBAULI010000189.1, forward strand.
ACCGATCTCCGGACTGGGCTACTTCCCCTTGGTCTATTCCCATGCGGAACCTGACCTGTTGAGCCTTAGGCACATAGGCGTTCCGGGTCTCGATCTCGGTCGTTATGGCGATGGCCGTGGCCACGGCGTCCTTGGGATCGGCGAATACCGCCATGAAGTTGTCACCGACGAAGTTGACCAGGGTTCCGGAGTTCTCCACCACCTTCTCGTCCACGAGTTGGCGATATTCCTCGATCGTGGAGGTGGTTCTCTCGAAGTCGTCGGCCATCAGCCGGCTGTAGCCGACGACATCGGCGTTGAGGGCCACCATCTCCACCGATCGAGTCTCGACCGCCGTCATCGATTGCGAATTCGCATCAGAACGCGAATCTACCGGCACGGCCGAGGTTCAGCGGCGGTAACCGATCACCAGAGGTCGGCGGTAGTCCCGGGGGGCGACCGTTCGCAGGTCTCGAAAACCGTTTTCCTCGAGAATCGATCTAGTGAATGGGAGCGATGCCCGGCGATAGGTGTCGGGGTCCTTGCGTCCGATATCTGTCTGCTCGTTGCATTGGAGGACGAGGATCGGGGTCATCTCGGAGAGATGTCGAATCAGGTCGACCATCTCATTCTCGGAGAGGTAGTAGAGACTGCAGAAGGCCGTGACCATGTCGAAGGCACCGAGGGCGAGGTGTGGCAATTCGCGCATGTCGGACCGAATGCTCTGATAGGCGTAGGAGGTGTTGTCCGACCATTCGAATGCCTCTTTCAGAAAGCGGCCCTGTTGGATGCGGTGCTCCGACCGCTCGAGCCCGACCACCTCCTTGGCGCCTGCGCGAAGCATCTGGAGCGCGTTGTGCCCGTTGTTCGATCCGATGTCGAGTACTCGCATTCCCGAGACGGGGGGCAACGCCGAGCGAAGGAGGTATTCCCAGCGTCCCCAGCCGACTCCGAGATTCCATATGGGGCCGGTCCTCAAACCGGCGCCCAGATAGGCGGGGGCATACCAATTCCTCACCACTGGGTCGGACTTCGTCTCCAGGCTCCGCCGGATGGTCTCATAGGTCGGGTGATCGGTGCCGAACAGTCGATTGAACGAATCGGTATCCATGTCGGCCAGGAGTCGAAATGCTGCCGTCGATAGCTTCGAACAGTCACGGGAGTTGCCAAAGTCACACCAGTGCGGCGCACCATCAGGCCCGATCAGAATGGTCTCTGCGTCGATCTGGCCCACGATGAGACCTGCCCGATGGATCTGCCTCAAGTCGACCCACAACCGGTCCAGCAATTTCGGGTCCAACGTCGCCTCGGTCTCGCAGAGTCGTCGACCGGTAGCTTCGACAAGCGTCATGCTGCGTCCGTCGAAGTCGACCTCCACGATCGAAGGCACACCCACTCCGGTTGTCTTTAGGAGACGCAGTGCCTCGAGCTGAGCCAGGAGCGAATCGTCATCTGGTGCCTGGTATCGGGTGAGGTCGGAAGAGTCCGATGCGACCGTCGATCCTCGCCCGGTCGACCGGGAATCTTCGTCAGGCGGCGACGTTCCCTGCCTTTCGATGCCAGTGGCCGACCGACCCTCGATCGATCGCCGACGCCGTCTCGGGCGATTCATATGATCCAGGGTTGGCTTGATCGCCCAATAGGCGGGCAGCAACCTCCTGAGGACGGATGTCCAGGCGGGCTCGATGATCGCGGCCCACAACAGCCGCCAACGACTCCGCCGGTTCAGCCGGACGATGACCCCGAGCCATTGCAGCGGGCGACGGCCCTCTGTCTTGGCCGGCCGTCGTATGGGCCTCGATGTCCCGGACGTCGCCTCGGGAGCTACCTGGCGATGATGCTTGATCATGGTTGGCGCGAGACGGTGATTTCAACGAGGATCACCGGAAAGTCTGGGAATCAGCTGGGTCTTCACCGTGATCCAACTGTGGATGTGCCTAGCCGAGAACGCGCTTCGCCTCGTCGGACAACTCCTCGATGTCCTTGCCGGACTCCTCTGCCAGAAGTCTGCGTATCCCCGGAGAGATCGTGTCCAGGACCGTGGTCATCCGCTGGAGCACGGACCGTTGCGCCTTCATACGCGCCGCCTCATCGGCCGGTGTGATCAGATCATCGACGATCGAGCCTTCAGCGCGAGAAGCAACCAGCGGGTCGGAGATTCCACGAACCCAGACGAAGGTCCGCCGCCCCGGCCCGCGTCCCTCACTGATGGGCTGGACCGCGATCACATCGTCGGAGCGAACGTAGGCGCCGTAGCCGAGAGCGACGAGTTGACCGGACTGAATCTTCATCCATTCCTCCTGCTCGCAGCCGACAGTACCGGCAATCGGTGACAGAAATCACCCGGCGACGGGCGTCGCCTAAATTGGGCGATCATGAGTCAGCCACCTGCCCCACTTGTGAGACCGAGAGATGGTCGGATGATCGCCGGCGTGGCTGCGGGTCTCGCTGACCGATTTGGCATCTCGCGGGGAGCGATGCGACTCATATTCGTGCTGTCGATCGTCCTGCCCGGGCCACAGATCCTGATCTACATCATCCTGTGGATCGTCATCCCGGAGGAAGGCTGACACCACCGATGCCGACCGGATGGAGTCGGACGAGAGGGATCTGACGTGACACCTTGTCCTGATATCCCTGGAAGAACGGTGCCCACGCGGTGACGCTTTTCCAGAGGGTCTCACGCTCACCGTCTTGCACGACGGTCGCCTCGGCCTCGAAGAAGTCGGCCTGGCGCCGAACCCAGACGCGCGGATCGGCCAGCAGGTTCAGGTACCAAGATGGATGGGTTGGGGCCCCGCCCTTGGAGGCCACGACGATCAGGTCCTCACCGTCGCGATAGTGGACGAGAGGAACACGTCGAATCTCACCGCTCTTTCGACCGGTGGTGTAGAGCAGGATCAGATCGTCCGCCATCGGATATTCGACTTCGGCGCCGTTGCTTGCCAGGTACTGGTCGATATGACTCTGACCCCATGGAGACGGGTTCTCGGCCGCCTTCTGCTCGATCGGGTGCATCCTTGTGGGTCCAGTCGTCTCGTTTCTCACACAGGGCACAACAAACTGCGTCGCCGTCTGCTTCCGACCCTGGCCATAATCTGACGTCCGTGACCGTCACCAATGCCGACCGTGTGATGTTTCCCGACGATGGGATCACCAAGGGCGAGGTGTATGCCTACTACACCGAGGTGGCACAGAGGATGCTGCCCTACCTCTCGGGGCGCGCCCTGACGGTCGAGCGATACCCAAAAGGGATCGCTG
>JBAULI010000190.1:0-3724 GCA_049578105.1 Acidimicrobiia bacterium
CACTTCTAGTTCTGGCCCTACTGCTGCTCACCACAGAGGCTTCCGCCGAGTCATTCAGTTCGTGTTGGGTCGCTACGACCACCGACGCATATGGCGTGCAACAGACCGTCACCCGCTGTCGTATCGCCGGTGGAGATGTCGTGGACTATGCCGCTGACACCTCGGTGCCATCCCGTCTCTATCCCAACGCCGGGACCGACCTCAACGCTGACTGTTGGTATCTGACATCGGCGGCCACGAACTGGGTGTACATCTCACTGTTCGTCAACGGTGACGCCGTGCTCGGCTACGACCCCGACCCAAGCACCCCGGGAGGCATCGCCCTGGCGACAGGGCGAATCCGACGATGCACCTCCGAACCGAACCCGGCAACCGACCCTGCGGCCGAGGTCTGGGAATACGTCACCTCGTACATCCACCCACCGCCCACCCCCGAGCTCAGTCCTCAGGCCGGCTTTGGGGTGACCGGAATGAGCACGTTCGTGGGTGTCCCGGTTCCCGATCCGCACGACGCCCAGCTCGCCGGGGGTGGTGGAGCCACGCTCGACATTCACATCGAGGTGGACGGAGTCATTGTGGATTGGGGCGATCAGTGGGTCGACAACTTCCCGGCGGATCATGCGGCACTTGCCGGGTACCCCGACGGTGCCGCCCGACACATCTACGAGGCGAAGCAGGACAGCGGATACTCGATCACCGTCTCATACGACTGGACTGCCCGCTGGAGAGCCGACGGTGGGCCATGGACCGCCCTCGACGTCCCCAACACCGCGACCGCCGTCACCTATCCCGTGTCGGAGGTGGTTTCGGTCATCACCGGGTAGTGGACGCGAAGGAGGGGCCGCCGATGGCGACCCCTCTTTCTGGAGGAGGAAGAAAGCCCTTAGTTTTCACTAGAGACTTACCCCCTTATCTTCGGTCTAAACATCCTCGAACTGAAGGGTCTGGCGACTCATTCGACTTTGGTGGCGAGGACCGACCACATCAACGGGAGCATCTCAGGATGATCAGGAAGACGCCAGAGACCGTCCTCACCCAGGATCATCTGCTCCAGGCCCTGCCATTCGCACTCTTGGTGCTCCTCGACACGGTCGATTCTGAGGCCGGCCTCGATCAAGGCGTTGATCGTCTCGCCGATCCCATGGTTCCACCCATAGTTGAGGGGACTGGTCACCTCCCCGACCCCGGCGTAGGTCTCGGTCTCCTCCTCGAGCCACGGCTCGACAGTCTCGAAGTACGGGTACTTCACGGCCATCAGGTCGGTTCGGTCGTAGTCCATCGACCACATCATCGGGTGACCCTCCCGCATGTAGAGGACACCCCCCGGGCGGAGCAACTCGGCCACGACGCCCGCCCAGCCTCGGATGTCCGGAAGCCAGCAGATGGCGCCGACACCCGTGTACACCATGTCGAACGTCTCACCGATCACCGAGGGCGTGTCGTACAACTCAGAGACCACGAACCTGACCGGTGTTCCCGAGTCTGCGCTCAGCCTCGTGGCGGCCTCGATCGACTTGGGCGACAGGTCGATCCCAGTCACCTCCGCCCCCAAGCGTGCCAAAGAGATGGTGTCGGTCCCGATGTGACATTGCAGGTGGATGACCTTCTTGCCGGCGATCGAGGGCATCTTCTCCCGGTCGTACTTGACGACGCCGCTGAGATGATCGGGATCCTCGATGTAGCGAGAGATCCCGTACTCCTCGGAGCCGAAGTGAAGCGGGACGCGCGCATCCCAATTGTCCCGGTTCGCCCGGCGATACTGGTCGAGTGGCATGGCTGGGAGTATTGCCGGTCGAGGTTCGAGCGCGGGAGGAAATATGGCGAAAGTCACGGGTATAGGTGGGGTCTTCTTCAAGGCTCGTGATCCCAAGGCACTCCAGGATTGGTATGTGGAGCACCTGGGGATGGAGCCCGACCAGGACGGGTACATGGTGATCTGGTGGGGCGGGAACGAACGTGGATCAACGGTGTGGGCGCCTTTCAAGAGCGACACCGACTACATGGGCCCCGAGGAGAACCGGTGGATGATCAACTATCGGGTGGACGACCTCGCCTCACTGCTCGGCCAACTTCGTGCCAAGGGGGTCATGGTCGAGGAGCAGACGATGGAAGACGAGAACGGGAAGTTTGGGTGGTGCTGGGATCCTGAGGGGAACAAGGTCGAGCTCTGGGAGCCCAATCCCGGGATGTGAGGGACGGAGCCGATGCGGGAAGGGCATCGGCTCCGTCAGGGATTCAGGATGTGGGCAGGAAGTTCCAGGCGCCCGAATCGGTTTCGTCGCCCCAGGACACCGGCATGGTGACCACATCGGTCGGAGAACCGTCCTTGGCCGAGTTCCAGAACAACCGGATGGACACCGGCCCGGTGGAGAAGTCGTAGTCGATGTCGAAGCTGAAATCGCCCCAGCACCCGGTCCCACAGGACGCCGTGGTGAAGTCCTGATAGACGACGTTGCCGTCGAGATCGACCAACTCCAGACTCACCGTTGCCTCGAACACATTGGCCTTTCCAAGGAGAAGCAGAGGATCGCTTCCACTCCCCGCAGCCGCCGAGGTCGGTATCACCGAATTGAGGTTGTCGATGAACGACTCCCGGTCGAGTGGCCCGCTTATGTCCAGCCCATCGGTCCCGAACTGGGTGACCGGCTGACCGCCGACGGTGAACTGGACCTGGGTGGTCGCTTCCGAATCCAGACCGGCCGTGTAGATCAGCTGATTGAGCATGGTGAAGTCACCAAGTAGACCCGACCCCGATCCCTGGGCGAACTCCGGGCTCATATCGACGACTCTGACCCCGTTGCCACCGTCGCTGACACCGACGACATGAACGTCCGACGGCACGTAGTTTTCGAACCCGGAGGGAAGGGTCAGATTGGGTTGTGTGAGCAGGTTGAGGGCGTTGGCGTCAGACGAGTCGAAGACCGAGTCCGCCACGGCATAGAAGGGCACCAACGCCGGGTTCCCCGTGTTCGAATTCTCCGGTGTCTGCGCCAGGAACACGTACACACCCTCCCGGTCGACCGTTCCCGCCGTGGTCGTCGTGGTGGTCGGCTCGGTGGTGGTCGTCGCCGGCGCATCGCTGGTGACCGTGGTCCCGATGGTCGACGTCGTGGTGTCGGCGATTCCACCGCCATTCCGGCCCCCGAAGATGAGGAACGGGATGGCGGCGAGCACCAGCACCACCGCGGCGGCGCCGGCGAACATGAGTATCGGATTGCTTCGCGTGATGTTTCGTTGGGTCACGTTGACCTCCTCGGGAAAGGGAGGTGGCTCCGGCGACATGGCCACCAACCGGTCGATGAGGTCTTTCATCTTCCGCTCGTCGTATTCGCTCATGACAGCCACTCCTGGAGATGTTTCCGGGCCCGGGCCAGATGACGCTTCACCGATCCGGTTGAGATGCCCATTTGCTCGGCGACTGCGTCGACCGGGAGATCAGCCCAGTAGGTGAGGAGAACGACTGACCGCTGCTGCATGGACAATCGCTCCACGGTGGTGAGTACGTCGACATCGATCTCCTGGGCCGGTGTCGACTCCGGCATCGCCGTCTTCATTTCGCGAAGACGACGCGAGAGCGTGCTTCGGTGGTGATCTGTGGCCACCGTGAGCACTGCCCGATAGAGATAGGCCCGCTTGTTGCTCACCTCAGGCCAATTCTTCGAGGCAAAGGCCTTCAAGCAGGCATCGGTCACCACGTCGGCAGCGTCAAAGGGCCCAACCAGAC
>JBAULI010000191.1:0-19774 GCA_049578105.1 Acidimicrobiia bacterium
GCCTCGATCGGGTCGTCATCAGGCCCAACGGTGGCGAACGGCGGTTGCGGCACCTCGCCCCTGGCCAGCAAGGTCCGTTGGGCCGACTTGTCACGTGTCGCCCGGGCGGCGTCGGGGTCATTGGCGAGCAGGCCGAGTCTCGAGCCCGCCAGGGCCGCGATCACCACACCTCCGTCGTCGGCTGCGACGATGCCGTCGATCTCGACCCTGTCACCCGCCCTGATGATCTCTTCGGCGGCGATCTCCGGGTCCCGGCAGTCGATCTGGAGGTAAGAGTCGCCCATGTCGAATGGCGGCGGCCGCTCGGAGGCGACGATCAGGTCGATCCCGAGATCGCCGGCCGCCCGCACGAAGTCCGCCGCCCGATAGGTGGTGCTGGGAAGTACGACGACGACGGTGGGCATGGGCTTGTCCTCGAGACGGATTACCATCCTGGCACATGTCAGAAAACAGCGTTCTAAGCATCGATCAGGACGCCCTCGACATGATTTTGCAGCTGAGGGACCAGGAGCCCGGAGACGGAGAATTCGCCCTGTCCATCGAGGTGACCGGCTTCAGGGGACCGCAATTCACATACGAGCTGGCTTTCGTGGCGCTCGACGACATGAAGGACGATTGGTCGGTCGAACGTCATGGTGGCCTGGCCGTGATCTTCCCTCAGGACGATCGGGAGAAGCTCGACGGCGCCTCGCTGGAGCTGACCGACCAGGGCCTCTCGATGAACAACCCGAACAGCCCCGCCCCGCCGAGCATGTCGGCTCCACAGGGGGATCTCAGTGGGCCGATGGTGGATCAGGTTCAGCAGGTCATCAGCGAGCAGGTGAACCCGGCGATCGCCGCACATGGCGGTGGTGCGGAGTTGGTGTCGGTGGATGGGACCATCGCCTACCTGCGTCTCTACGGTGGCTGCCAGGGTTGTGGCCTGGCCCAGGTCACGCTCAAACAGGGGATCGAGAGGATCCTGTTGGAGTCGATACCGGAGCTGACACAGGTGGTCGACGTGACCGATCACGCTTCGGGCGACGATCCGTACTACCAGAGTCAAAAGAAGTAGACGCCGCCGACCCTGCCGATCTGGTGCAGGAATGGGCCTCTTTCCCTCTAACCTGACTCGTCGATGTCGTCTCGCCCCGTTGCACCTCCTTTCCCCATCGTCGCGTGGCTGGATCGACGGACCCCCTTCCAGCGCAGATTGGGCCTCCTCGCCGCTGCCCTCGTCGCGTTGTTCGGGCTGGCCAGGATCGTCGCCGACATGGTGCTGGACAAGTGGTGGTTCGACACAGTCACAACCAGCGACGTCTGGTCCACCAAGGTAGGGGCCCAGATCCTTCTCGCCTCCGTGGCAGGATTGATCTCGGGTGTCGCGCTGATCGGCTCGGCGATCCTGGCGCTACGAACCAGGCCTGCCCCGGACAATGCGCCCAACCGCGTCGTGGTCCGCTATCGGGAGCGAATGGGCCCAGCACATGGCTGGGCTCTCGTCGGAGTCGCCATCTACCTGACGCTCCGGATCGCCGTGACCGCGATGGGGCGCTGGAAGCCGTGGTTGTTGTTCCTCCAAGGGCCCCAGCTGGGCGTTACGGCTCCGGACGTAGGGTGGGATCTGGGCTATCACCTGTTCCGGCTTCCATTCCTCACCGTCTTGAGCAGCTGGCTCAGACAGTTGGTAGTAGTGGCTTTCGGCCTGACCGTCGTCGGTCAGGTCGCCAATGGTGCGTTGAGGCTCCCGCGACAGGGTCGGCGATCGTCGAGGAGGGCGCTCCGTCATCTGGGTCTACTGGCGGCCGTTTTCGCGATCCTCCAGGCACTGGACTACTTGTTCGTCCGATGGCCGGCGACCGGTACCAACCAATATGGCGCCTTCGACGGCCCGGGATACACCGAGGTGAAGCTCTTGATCCCCGGTTATTTCGCCCTCGCCGTCGTTGCAGTGGTCACGGCGCTCCTTCTGGTGCGAGGCGTGCGCGGGGGTCGGTGGCGAGCCGCCCTCATCGCCATTGGAACCTGGGTCATCCTCCAGGTGGTCCTGTTGGGAGCGGTGCCTGCCCTGGTCAACAGGTTGGTGGTGGTGCCGGCGGAGGCCGAACGACAGCTTCCCTACATCGCGCACAACCTCGAGGCGACCAAGACCGCGTACAGCCTCAACTCGGTCAAACAGGTCACGGAGACGTTCGCCGACGGTTTGAGCTCACCGCCCGATCTCACGCGCAACGAAGAGATAGATCAACTGCCGCTGTTCGGGGAATCGATGCTCGTGGCCCCGCTCCAGGTGCTTCAGGGCACCACCGGCACCCGCATCACAGACGTAGACCTGGATCGCTATCGGGTCGACGGTGGCTTGGAGCCGGTCCTGATCGCGGCACGCAACGCATACCGGGCCGACTTGCCCGAGCGGGGGTGGGTCCAGCTCCACCTGGTCTACACCCACGGTGACGGTGTTGTGGCGGTGCCCGCAGATTCGACGTCGAGCGATGGGCGCCCCGACGTGGATGCGCTGGCAAACGAGCTAGCGCCTACCCGGCCGGAGCTCTACTTCGGGGAGAACCTGGCAGGGTGGTATGTGATCGTCGGAACCAAGCGCACCGAGCTGGGCGGCTCGACCTTCGCCGGGGAAACCGGGATACCACTGTCGAACTTCTGGCGCAGACTGGTCTTGGCGTTGAGGGTGGGGGAAATCGAGCCTCTGGTGTCGGCCGAGTTGGGACCGGGCTCGCAACTCCTGTTCCGGCGAGACGTCAAGGAGCGTCTTGGCACGGTGGCCCCCTTCCTCTCATTCGACGCCAACCCCTACCCGGTCGTCGCCGACGGCCGGATCACCTGGGTCGTCGATGGATACACGACGGCCAGCACCTATCCCCATTCCCAATTCGCACGCGACGTCGGCCTTCCCGCCGAGAGCGGCTTGGCCGGTCACGCCTTCAACTACGTGCATGCCTCCGTGAAGGCAACGGTCGACGCCTATGACGGCTCGGTTCACCTGTATCGGACCGAGGTGGGCGGTTCGGACGACCCGGTGCTCGACGCATGGTCGGCCATATTCCCGGGCCTGATCGAGCCGATCTCGAAGATGCCCGACACACTTCGCCAGCATCTCCTCTATCCGCAGGACATGCTGACCGTTCAGACCGCGATGCTCGGGCGCTACCACGTGTCGGATGCCGAGACTCTCTTCAACGGGTCGGATAGCTGGGCGATAAGCGCCAGCGCCGGTGAAGGTGTCGCTCGGCTCCCGTCGTCGACGACGACCGAGGCCAAGACGACCCCCGCACCGGCGGTCTCCTTGTTCATGCCGGGCTCCGAGTCACTCGGAGGGCATTGGGTGGCGATACGCCCTTATGGCCCTGGATCGGCGTTGAACCCGACATCGACACGTGATGAGCTGGCCGCGCTCGCCATCGCCGACCATGACAACCCCGAGAACCTGGTGCTGGTCAGGATCGACGTCGAGTCCGGTCGCTTGATCTCCAGCCCCAAGGTCGCCCAGGCCGCCATCGACACGGATCGCGACCTGGCCGCTCTGTTCACTCTCCTCAACGCAAACGGCTCCGCCGTTCAGTTCGGCCCGATGACGCCCATTCCGCTCGAAGGCGCTCTGGTATGGGCGCGCTCGGTGATCGTGACCGGGACAGCCGACACCACCGCTCCACGCTTGTACGGGGTCACTGCCGTCTCCAACGGCCTGGTTGGCGAGGCCGACTCCGTGGCGGATGCCCTCGACGAAGCCGTGAGCGCCCTGTCGGGGAGCTGAGCCTCGCCCCGTCAGGTCTTTGCGGCGTCGGCGTACTTCTCGTACTTGGCAATGATCGCCGCCGCCGGGCCGTCGGCGCGTAGCCGCCCCTGCTCGATCCAGAGGACACGCGGGCACTGCTCCTCGATCTCGTTGAGGGAGTGACTCACGAGCAGAAGTGTCCCCGCCTTCTCCAAAAGGCCGTCGATTCGCTCCTTGGACTTCTTTCGGAACGCATAGTCACCCACGGACAGAGCCTCGTCGATGAGAAGGATTCGAGGTTGCACCGAAGTGGCGATCGCAAAGTGGAGGCGACCGCGCATGCCCGACGAGTAGGTCCGCAGGGGTCGATCCAGCGCCTCACCCAAACCGGTGAACTCGGCGATCTCCGGCATCCTCTCCTCGAGCTCGTCGTTGCTCATTCCCAGGGCGAGACATCCAATCCGGATGTTCCGATACCCGGTGGCGGTTGGGATCAGGGTGGCACCCACCCCCAGTAGCTTTGGCTCGTCGGAAACCAATATGTCGCCGGACGTGGGTGGCAGGAGCCCAGCCATCGCCGCCAACAGAGTGGACTTGCCCGACCCGTTCGATCCGATGATCCCAACCGCCTCCCCCTCGAGCACGTCGAAGGAGACGCCCTTCAGCGCCCGTACGACCTTTCGTCCCGTTCCCTGGCGCTTCAGGATCCGATCCCTGATGGCGGCCCGACGGTCCTCGAAGATCTCATAGTCGAGGAAGAGATCACTGACTCGTATCGAGATCGGCTGGCTCATGCCCGCCCGTAACGCCATTCGGCCGCCCTGAAGAAGCGGAAGCCGAACCAGAAGACGAGGCCGGCGATCACTGCCGTCCAAGCCATAGAGCCCCAATCGAGTGTCGTTCCCAGGAAGACCCATCGGTACATCTCGATGATCCGCGTGATCGGGTTGAGTTTCACGAGTGTCGTTGCCCAACCGTTGTCACCGAGACCGGAGAGGAGGCGCTCGATCGGGAACATGACACCGGATAGGTATTGCAGCAATCGGAACAGGAAGGGGATGATCTGTTGGACGTCCTTGAAGGCGTCGTTGAGCCTGGCCGAGATCAGAGCTCCCCCCAGGTTGAGGGCCGTGTGCACGGCCACCACCAACGGGAGCATGAGCCACCTCTGTGACAGTCCCAGACCCGACAGCAGCACGAGGGCGCCGATCACGCCGAGTTCGATGAAGAAGGTGAGCAGCTGACTCGTGACCACCGAGACCGGAAGCAAGGCTCTGGGGAACTTCATGGCCTTTATCAGGCCGACATTCGATGTGATCGCGTTGGCGCCGCCGAGGACGGTGCTGCTGGTCAGACGGAAGGCAAATACTCCGATCATCAGCCAGAGCAGAAAGTGGTCGACTCCTCGGTTCACCTCGAAGATGACTCCGAATATCAGGTAATACACGGCAACCGACAGGAGCGGGTTCCCGAGGTGCCACATGTTGCCGAGAAGGGTCAGCTTGTGTGCCGATCGGAGCTGTTCGAGTGGCACCTCGATCGCGAACTCGCGTCGATCCCACATCGCCGCCAGGTACTTGGTAGTCGAGAGGGGAGCGTTGATCGAGGTCAGCCGGGACGTCGCGCCGGTGTCTTCGGTATCCATTGCTGGGTCTCCGTTGGAGATGAGCGGTCCCGGAACGTTACTACCAGACCATTCCCAATCCGTGGGCATGCCGGCTTCACAACGGTCGGGAATGGTGGGTTCGGGACCGGTGCCCTTATGGTGCGGTCGATGGGATTCACCAGGGAGGAATTGGCCCAATTCGCCGGGGAGACGGTCGACGATCTGCTCGGGCCCGAGGTCGAGTTGCTCTTCGTTGGGATCAACCCCGGGCTTTGGACGGCTGCGACCCGCACGCATTTCTGTCATCCCTCGAATCGGTTCTACCCGGCGATGCGCCTTGCCGGGCTGATCGACTTCACGGTGGACCCGGACATCGGGATGACGAACCGGCAGCGCAAAAAGATCACGGACGCCGGTGTGGGGATCACCAATCTCGTCCCCCGCGCCACCATTCGCGCCTCCGACCTCCGGGCCGACGAGCTGCGCGAGGGTGGGTTGAGGGTTGAGCGGATGGTCGACCGCCTTCGACCTGCAGTGGTCGCCTTCGCAGGAATCACTTCCTATCGAACCGCCTATCGGCGGCCGTCGGCCCTGATGGGGCGGCAGACCGAGGGGCTGGGCCCCTCAGAGCTCTGGGTCGTGCCCAACCCGAGCGGTCTCAACGCCCACGAGACGATCGAGTCCCTCGCCGACTGGTACCGGGCGGTGGGGAGGGCCGCCGGAATCGTTTGAGTGAGCCCACGCCTCGACAGGTTCTCTACGCCCTGGTGGCCGGGGGCTTCTTGGTCGTGGTGCTGGTCCTGGTGGTCGGAGCTGCGATTTCGGGGTTGGTGCCGGTGTGGTGGACCGTTGTGGCCGCGGTGGCGCTGGTCGGCGCCTCCGCCTGGTCCGCGCTCAACTGGAGGCGAACCGCCCCCGTGCTCGCCCTGGCGATGGCGTTTTTCCTCATGTGGGTCGTGGTCACCCTGCTCGTGGCCGGATGAGCGTCCTCACCCTGCCGGGATTAGGACCTATTCGCCGGGAGGCTCGTCGTTTAGCATCTTGAGCCGTGTCAAGTGAAGTGACTGCTCCGGAGTCCTCCGCCTCCGAGGCGATCAAGAGGATCGGCCCTGCTCTAGTCGTCGGTTCCGTGCTCGGGTCCACCCTCGGGATCGTCGTTGCACAGTTCCTCGATGATCTGGGGGATGGTCTCCTGGCCAAGATCCTGGGTGGCGACGCCGTCCTGTTCAACAACAGGGTCACCTTCACCGGAGCCACCGACGTCGCTTGGGCCGGCGGTTTTCTCCTGTGTCTGATAGTCGGGTTCCTCTTCCTCTTCTCGTATCCCACGGCTCGGGGACACGGCGTTGCCCGTCTGACCCTCCTTTGGATGGTGCTACACGTCCTGCGGCAGGCCTTCGCACAAGCCGTCCTGCTGCCATTCGACGCGAACAGCCATCTCGCCCTGGCCTACAAGACCCTGGACGCCCCACCCGGTCTCGATGTCGTCATCGCCGCCGGCGGCGGGGTGGGGCTGTTGCTCATCGCACTCTCGGCCGCGTCGGCGTTCCTCACCTTCACTCCGCATCACCGTCTGATCTCCAACGGCCGGAAGCGGTTCACCTTCTCGCTGTGGATCGCCCTGATCCCGGCGGTCGCCTCGGTCTTCCTGGCCATCCCGTTCTTCGTGCCCGATGGTGGAAGCGGCGTCATTCCGGCATTGCCATTGACTGCCGTGATCTTTCTGGCGACCGTGGCGGCAGCACCGGGGACGACCACCGTCTTCGGGCCTGAAGACGAGCGCTTCACCCCCTGGCCGTGGGGTCTCGCGGCAACCCTCGTCGTCATACTCATCGTCGAGCAGGTGATCCTCCGGGGCGGCGTCTCCATCGATCCGACGCAGTGGGGCTGACATCCACACCGCTTGCGTGATAACGGTCAGTGACGGTGTTGATGCCGGAACGCGCGACGATCTGTCCGGCCGGGCGCTGGCAGAGCTTCTCACAGAGAATGGGTTCGAAGTGACGACCGCAGTGGTGCCCGACGAGCAATCGGCCATCGTCTCGGCGTTGCACGACGCCTCTCATGGCTCCCGACTCATCGTCACCACGGGCGGGACCGGATTCGGGCCCCGGGATGTCACCCCGGAGGCGACCGACCTGGTCCTGGAGCGGGAGGCGCCGGGCATCACCCATCTGATGCTCCGTGCCGGCCTGGAGTCGACCAAGATGGCGGCGCTGTCCAGAGCTCGGGCCGGGAGCCTCGGGACGACTCTGATCGTGAACGTCCCCGGGTCGACCAGGGGCGCCATCGAGAGCATGAAGGCGATCATGGAGCTGATTCCCCATGCCCTCGACTTGCTGGAGGGCCACACCCAGCACGGTTAGCGAGTGACGACGCCGGTTCACTACCGTTGGCCGACCAGGCCGTTGCTAGGAGAGACATGAACATCGAGCAAGAATTTGTCGTGGAGCGCCCGCCCGCCGTGGTCTGGGATCTCTTCCAGGACATACCCTCCGTGGCGCAGTGCCTGCCTGGCGCCGAGTTGCAGGGCCAATCCGAGGACGGGTCCTACGCCGGCAAGCTATCCGTGAAGTTGGGCCCGATGGAGGCGGCGTTCGAGGGCAAGGCGACCGTATCCCCGGAGCCTGAGACCAAGAGCGCGGTCATCGAGGGCAAAGGGGTCGACAAGCGAGGAGGCTCGCGTGGCCAGGTGCGGGTGAACTACGTCATCGTGCCCGACGGCTCGGGCTCCAAGGTGAGTGTGAATGCGGACGTGACGCTTTCGGGGCCGGCGGCCCAGTTCGGCCGCACCGGCCTGATCAATGAGATGTCGAAGCGACTCATAGGTGAGTTCGTCGACTGTCTCGAGGCAAAGCTGGGTGCCACCAGCCAGGCCGAGGCGGGAGCGATCCAGGCCGGTGAGGTGCGTGGGATCTCACTCTTCTTCGCCTCACTGTGGAGCTGGATCAAAGGCCTGTTCGGACGAGGAGACAAGTAGCCTTGAGAGGGCTCGCATCGGCCCTCGTGGCCGTGTTGTTCCTGGCGTCGTGCGGCGGTGGGGACGATGGGGGAGCATCGATCGAAGGCGAGAACGTCACGGTGAAGATGTTCGACAACCGCTTCGAGTACACCGAGGTGAAGATCCCGGTCGGTGGCACGGTGACCTTCGTGGGCGCCGGTCGCAGTCCCCACAATGCCAATGCCGCCGACGGCTCCTGGTCCACGGAGGACGTGTTCGGCAGTCTGAACCAACTGGAGGGAGACTCGGCGAAGCTCACCTTCGACGAGCCGGGGGAGTACGTCTTCTTCTGCACGTTCCACGGCAACGCCCAAGGTGAGGGGATGGCGGGCAAGCTGATCGTCGAGGGCCCTTGAAGTGGGGGCGGGGAGGGCGATCCTGATCTCGGCCGCCGCTTTGGCCTTGGCCGCTTGCGCCGGCCCGCCGGTGGGGAATCCCTCGCCTGCAGCGGTGGGTGATCCGACCACGGACTCTCCCGTCGAGTGGACCGGGACGACCCGTCATGTCCCACAGGACTATCCGACCATCCAGTCGGCAGTCGACGCGGCAGCGCCGGGGGACCTGGTCTTGATCGACCGAGGGACCTACCGCGAAGAGGTTCAGGTCACCACCCCGGGACTGACCCTGCGGGGTGTCGATCGGAACGAGGTCATCATCGATGGCGAGTTCGCCAGGCCCAATGGTGTCACGGTCCTCTTCGCCGACGGTGTGAGCGTCGAAAACATGACCGCGGTCAATGCAACCGGCAACGGCTTCTTCTGGACCGGCGTGCGAGGCTATCGCGGCTCCTACCTGACGGCGGTCAACAACGGTGTTTACGGCATCTACGCCTTCGATTCCAGCGACGGCCTGTTCGAGCACTCCTATGCCTCCGGATCTCCGGACGCCGGCTTCTACATCGGTCAATGTGACCCGTGCGAGGCGACGATCACGGACTCGATCGCCGAGTGGAACGGCTTGGGCTATTCGGGCACGAATGCATCGACCGACCTGTTCATCGTCAACTCGGTGTTCAGACACAACGTGGCGGGAATCGTGCCCAACACGCTCGACGGAGAACTGCTCCCCCCGGTCCACGATGTCAACATCGTCGGCAACCTGATCCACGACAATGGGAACGTCGATGCCCCGGCCCTTGCCTTCGAATGGGCTGGGCAGGGCAACGGGATCATCATCGCCGGCGGCGGCGACTCGTTCGTTGCCAGAAACCGGGTCTTCAACCACCCTCAATCGGGAATCGCCATCTTTCCGATCCTGGACAAGAACTTCTACATGTCCTCGAGCAACCGTGTGGAGTCCAACGTGGTCGAGGGCTCCGGCCTGGCCGACATCACGCTCGGTGGCCCTTCCGGATCGGGGAATTGCTTCCAGGACAACGTCTACACGTCGTCCCTGCCCGCCGCCCTCGAGTTGAAACAGCCTTGTGAGGGCCTTCGCCTCCCATCACTCTTCGAGATCGGCTCGACCACGGCCCAGTTGGGCCGGCTCTTCGAGAGCGGCCTCGATCTCCAGCCCGACATAGACGTGTCGGACCTTCCCGTGCCGGGGCCACAGCCCCAGATGCCCTCCGCCGCCAACGCACCCGTGTCTCCGGCCGTCGCAGTCTTTGTCAACACCAAGCCAGACCTGGCCACTATCGGCGTTCCCGACATGCCGGGCGACATCCAAGTCACCCAATCGAAAGGAGTGAATCTGATGGGCGTCACCTTCGCCTCCGCCGCCGGAGTCTTCTTCGGCCTCTACGCCTACGTCCTTCCCCTGGTCCTCTACACGTCTTGGGTGGTGCTCGCCCTATGGGACCTCTCCCGGCGGGAGGACCTCGAACGGGGACGGGTGATCGCCTGGATGGCCGCCATCCTCGTCATACCCTTCCTTGGCGTCGTCGCCTACTACGTGTTCGGGAAGAGCTCGATACCGAGCTGGCAGCGATGGGTGTTCATGGCCGGTGGGATCGGGGTGTACGTCCTCTTCCTCGGGCTCGGGCTCGTGGTGGGCGGCATCGTCTGAGTGCGATGAGCGAAGGTCTCTCCCGGAGAGAGCTACTGAAGAAGGCCGGGCTCGGCGGAGCCGTTTTCCTGGGCGGCTCCGTCTTGGGTCACACCGTTCAGCACGCACAGGCCGCTTCCGCCGATGAGTACGCCAATCCCGGGGTCATCGGGCACTCGACCATGCACGACAACGGCGCACCTGCCCTGTACGGGTCGTCTCATGGCCCCCCGATGGGGATCAACCCCGATTCACTCGACCTTCACACCTTCCCTCCACCCCCTGATGGGCTCCCGGCGGGCTCGGTTCGTCAGATCGAGATCGTCGTCGAGGAGCGTCTGCTCGAGGTCGCATCCGGTGTCGACTTCGAAGCGTGGACCTACAACGGATCGGTGCCGGCCCCGATGATTCGCGCCACGGAGGGGGACCTGCTTCGCATCCGCCTCCAGAATCACACCGGCCACTCCCACAGCCTGCATTTCCATGGTGCACACGCCCCGGAACAAGATGGGTGGGAGCCGGTGCCGTCTGGTGAGGAGACGACCTACGAGATCGTGGCCGGGCCCGCCGGAGTCCATCCATATCATTGCCACACGGCACCGCTGGCAGAGCACATCTCGCGGGGCCTGTATGGGATGCTGATCGTGGACCCACCCGATGGGCGGGAGCCGGCCCAGGAAGTCGCTCTCCTCCTCTCCGGGTTCGGCAACGACGAGATCGGGCGCAACGGCGTGGTGGCCTGGAATGGCGTCGCCGGCTTCTACCACGACTTTCCCGTCAAGATCGTCACCGGCGAGCCGGTCCGCCTCTACGTCGTGAACATGCTCGAGTATGAGCCGGTGGCGTCGTTCCATCTCCATGCTCAGACATTCGACGTCTACCCCGCAGGCATGGGTGACACTCCCGCATTCAGGGACGACACGATCGCCCTGGCCATGGGCCAGCGGGCCATGCTGGAGCTGACCCTTCCCGATCTCGGCCGGTACATGTTCCATCCCCACCAGCATTGGCTGGCGGACGCCGGTGCGATGGGCTGGCTGGCCGCCGTCTGAGGGATCGGTGTGCTCAACTACTCCCTTCAGTATCTGGAGCACTTGACCGAATCCGATCTCGCCCTCATGTCCGGTGCGGTCGGTGAGGCGAAGGAGAGAATCCGCTCCGAGCTGGGAAGTGACCCCGCCGCCCTCGATCACTGGCTGGGCTCGTCAGAGCTCTTCGAGAAGATCTTCGAGCCGCAGTCGGGCGATCTAGGCCCGTTTCCGTCACCATTCCTGCTCTTCGGCGTCATCGTGGGCAGGGCGGCCGTCGAGCTGTCGAGCATGGTCCAGATCTCCGAGTGGTCCGGTCCGGGGAGGAGGGTCCCGGTGTTCGACGCATCGAACCTGGGCGCCTTCCTCGAACCGGGCTTTCGTCGCTTCTTCCTGGTCGAGGTGCTCGCCTCCTTCACCAAGGTCGCGAGCGGAAGCTTCTGGGTCAAGACCGACAGGGGCTATCGACGGAGGCGATTCAGCGAGTTGAACCCGGTGCAGATGCTGGGAGTTGTCGAACAGCTCCCCGACGCGCAGAGGGCTGCCGCTTATCGGAGACTCGGCGACGTGGCCCTGTTTCTCTCCGGTGTCTTCCCCGACCACACGTCCCGTCATCCCTATCGCCCCATGGAGCGGGACCGATTGGCGCGATCGGCATCGATCCCACCCGGGAGTGCGCTCATCGACGATCCGTTGACGTTTCTCGAATTGGCCGGGTCCGGGTGGTATCGGCGATCAGAAGCGGCGGCGGACCGGTTCGCCGGTGCCCGCTGGGAATTCCTCGGTGACATGGCGGAGCACTTTCGGCAGGCTCGCAGAGTGCTCAACTATCTGGCCGACGAGTACCTGTTTCGCCGAGAGACCGGATTGATGAGACCGGCCGGGTGAAGGATCTATGCCGGACATGATCTATCACTGGTGCCCTGCAGAGGATTGGGACGGCGCCACCGATCGGTACCGGGCTCCCAGCCTGGAGACGGAGGGATTCATCCATTGCTCTCGTCGCGATCAGGTGGAGAGAACCGCCACGACCCTGGAGCGCTGGAATCGCGGGATGGTCATCCTCGCCATCGACCCGACCGGCCTTCCCGTCGTGGAGGAGGATCTCTATGCCGCAGGGGAGAGCTTCCCCCACATCTACTCGGCGATACCGGTCGAAGCGGTGCGGGAGGTTCGAGCGTTCGAGCCCGAGCTCGATGGGTCGTTTCGGCTTCCGCCCGATCTATAGGACCGACAGCTCAACTCATACCATCTGAAGCTCGACGACCGAGTTCTCGACGATCCGAAACGCCCGGACGTCGACGAGGTCGGTGACGATGTAGAGCCACTCGGGGCCCGGGCTCTCCCTAACGTCGATCATCGAGGGGTGGGCCGGGCCACGGGGATGGGAGTGAAAGACGCCGCCAATCTCCCAATCGTTCGATTCGGCATGCTTCACCGCTCCGAAGTGCTCGGCCGGATCGATGGTGAAAGTCACAGGAGAGGGGTTCGCATTGGTCAATGGGTAGACGAACCGGATCCGACCGTCGGCGTCGAGGGCCAGCAGGCCACAACACTCGTCGGGGGCACTGGCGGTGGCGTGCGCCAGAATCGCCTGCCGGCCCTGGTCAGGCAGGTACAGGGCGACGCTCGACATTGCCCGCATGCCGGCATGCGTCGTCGTACTCCACGATGACAGGAGGCCGGTCTGCGTCGGCGCAGGCTGGACATCGAGGGTCGCGGCTGACCCGGACACTCGTGAACTCCTGCTCCAACGAGTCGTATATGAGCAATCGACCCGTCAGCGTCTCGCCCAACCCGAGCAGGAGCTTTATCGCCTCCATCGCCTCGATCGATCCGATGATCCCGGGCAGGACGCCGAGCACACCCGCCTCGGCGCACGACGGAGCCATCTCCGGTGGTGGTGGCTCGGGGAAGAGGCATCGATAACAAGGCCCGACATATGGGTCGAACACCGCAGCCTGGCCCTCGAATCTGAAGATCGCCCCATGCACGACCGGAACGTGCAGATGAAGCGATGCGTCATTGACCAGGTAACGGGTCGGAAAGTTGTCCCCTCCATCGACGATCACGTCGTACCCGCTCATGATCTTCAGCACGTTGTCGGCACCGAGCCGCTCGTTGTGGGTCACCACCTTCACATCGGGGTTGAGCGCAGCGATCGTCTCGCGTGCCGAGTCGGTCTTCGCCATGCCCACTCGATCGAGGTTGTGGAGGATCTGTCGTTGCAGATTGGTGGCGTCGACCGTGTCGTAGTCGACTATCCCGATGGTCCCGACGCCGGCGGCAGCGAGGTAAAGGGCGGCAGGTGACCCGAGGCCTCCCGCACCGATCAGGAGCACCTTCGAATCGAGGAGCTTGGTCTGTCCTTCCTCGCCGACCTCGGGTAACAGAATGTGTCTCGAGTATCTGTCACGCTGGTCGGCCGTGAGCCCTTCCCCGACCCGCCAGTCGCGGCCCTCCGCTTTCCATCTCTCGAATCCCCCTATGAGGGATGAGACGTCGGTGAACCCCATGTCCACGAGGCTGGCGGCGGCCAGTGCCGACCGGTGCCCGGCGGCGCAGTAGAGCACGATCGGCGTGTTGGGATCGGGCACGAGACCGGCCACATCACGCTCGAGAACCCCGCGCGGGACCAGCCGCGCGCCAGGTATCGCGCCCTGGGCGTGCTCGCCGGCCTCACGGACATCGATGACCCTCACTCGATCGATGGATTCCGCCAACTGCTCCGGGGTGATCTCTGCGATCCGCTTCCGGGCCTCGTCGACGAGCTCTCGATATCCGGCCATCAGTGCGCCTGGGCGGGGTCCGGCCCGTCGGGATCGATCTGGTAGCGATGAAGTGCGTCGTCTACCGCGCTCTTGGAAACCATCCCCTCGCTGGCCAAAGCCGAGAGGGTGGCCACGACGATGTTGCCCGCATCGGTCTCGAAGAACCTGCGCAACGCCGGCCTCGAGTCGGATCGCCCGAAACCGTCCGTGCCGAGGGTGACGAAGGGGGGACGCACCCATCTCGAGATCTGATCTGGGACCAGTTTCATGTAGTCGGACACGGCGATGATCGGTCCCGTGACGTCTTTGAGGATCTGTGAGACGAGTGGGGTGCGCCGCGGCTCGCCCGGGTGGAACATGTTCCAACGATCGACGGACAGTGCTTCCTCGCGAAGGTGCTTGTACGAGGTCGCCGACCACAGCTCTGCGGCCACCCGATAGTTCTCGGCCAGCTCCCGTGCCGCTTCCCTGGCGGCGAGATTGGCCGACCCCGAGAACAGGATGGCGGCCTTGGGCCCGTCCACATCGGGTGCCTGCTCCCACCGGTAGAGGCCGTCGATGATCCCTTGCTCGACGCCTTCCGGTCGAGGGGGCTGCGGATAGTTCTCGTTGTAGAGAGTCAGGTAGTAGAAGACGTCCTCGGGATGTGGCCCGTACATCCGCCTCAGCCCGTGGTCCACGATGGTCCCGACCTCGTAGGCAAAAGCCGGGTCGTAGGCCTCGCAAACCGGGACCGTCGAGGCCAGCACGTGGCTGTGGCCATCCTGATGCTGGAGACCTTCGCCGGCGAGGGTCGTCCGACCTGCAGTCGCACCGAGCAAGAATCCTCGTGCCCTCGAGTCCGCGGCGGACCAGATCAGGTCTCCCACGCGCTGGAAGCCGAACATCGAGTAGAAGATGAAGAACGGGACCATGGGGACTCCGCGCGTCGCATACGAGGTGGCGGCGGCTATCCAAGAAGCAATGGAGCCTGCCTCGGTGATCCCCTCCTCCAGGATCTGGCCATCCTGGCTCTCGGCATAGGAGAGCAGCATGGCTGCATCGACGGGCTCATAGAGCTGTCCTCGCGACGCATAGATCTTCAACTCGCGGAACAGCGAGTCCATACCGAATGTCCGGGCCTCGTCGGGGACAATCGGAACCACGCGCTGGCCGAAGCCGTCCGCCCGGGCGAGACCGCGCAGCAGCCGTGTGAAGGCAGTGGTGGTCGACGCCTCGACCTTTCCCGAACCGGCGTGGATCTCCTCATAGGTCTCCGGCGGCGGAAGCTCGATCGGGGCCGCATTGGGCGTTCTCATCGGTAGATAGCCGCCAAGGGCCTGGCGACGACGGTGCAGGTACTCGTGCTCGGGCGTTCCCGGGCCGGGCCGGAAATAGGGAGGCTGCCCATCACCCTCGAGGGACTCGGCGGGGATCTCCTCCTCGAGGTGGAGAGTCGAGCGCAGGTCCATGAGCTGCTTGTTGGTCAGCTGCTTGATCTGATGGGTGGCGTTTCTCCCCTCCACGTCGGGCCCGAGGGTCCATCCCTTGATCGTCTTGGCCAGGATGACCGTGGGCTTGCCATTGTCCAGTTCGGTGGCGACCTTGTAGGCGGCGTAGATCTTGCGGAAGTCGAGCCCGCCCCGGCGAAGAGCCCAGATCTCATCGTCGGTCATGTCGGCGACCATCTCCTTGGTCCTGGGGTCCTTGCCGAAGAAATGCGCCCGGACGAATGCGCCGTTCTCCGCCTTGTAGCGCTGGTACTCGCCATCGACGGTGGTGTTCATCACCGTGATGAGGGCACCCTCATCGTCGCGTTCGAGCAGTTCGTCCCAGCCCGACCCCCAGATCACCTTGATTACGTTCCACCCGGCACCGCGGAAGACAGCCTCCAACTCGGTGATTATCTGCCCATTGCCACGGACCGGGCCGTCGAGACGCTGCAAGTTGCAGTTGATCACCCACGTGAGGTTGTCGAGCCCCTCGCGGGCGGCGAGGGAGATGGCTCCGAGGGTTTCGGGCTCGTCGGTCTCGCCATCTCCGATGAACGCCCAGATTCGGGATTTCGAAGTGTCGTCCAGACCCCGGTTCTGGAGGTACTTGTTGAATCTGGCGTGATATATGGAGTTGATCGGGCCGATCCCCATCGAGACGGTGGGGAACTCCCAGTACTCGGGCATGAGACGGGGATGGGGGTATGAGGAGAGACCATGTCCGCCGATCTCGAAACGAAAGTTGTCGAGATGCTCCTCGTCCAGACGGCCCTCCAGGAATGACCGGGCATATATCCCCGGTGCGGCATGGCCCTGCATATAGACATGGTCCCCGCCGCCTTCGGCGTCCTTTCCCCGGAAGAAGTGGTTGAAGCCGATCTCATAGAGGGTGGCCGACGAGGCAAAGGTGGAGAGGTGCCCACCGATGCCCTTGTATCGGTGATTTGCCTTGATCACCATCACGGCTGCGTTCCAGCGAATGAACCGGCGGATCCTCCGCTCGATGTGCTCGTCGCCCGGAAAGTCCGGTTCCTCCTCGGGTGGGATGGTGTTTATGTAAGGGGTGGTGATTGCGCCGGCGATGCCGACACTCGATTCGTGTGCCCACTCCAGCAGCTTCGCCACGAGATATTTGGCACGGTCCGGTCCCTGCTCGGCAACCACGGCATCCAGCGAGTCGATCCACTCCTGGGTCTCGATCGGATCGGCGTCGGGCATCTGGTTGACGTATTCCTCACCGATGGTCCGACTGAGATCACCTGCCATATGGGGAAGCCTAGTTAGCGGGCCGTGTTTTCAGCCCGGGACGCCTCCAGCTCCCGCCACCGCCTGACGATGCCGGCCCAGCCATTGGGAGACCACCTCGACGACCCGTAGCGGGGCATCCATCTGCGGGGTGTGACCGGTGTCGTCGAGCTCGACGTGGGCCCAATCCGGACGCAGCGAGGCGAGCCATCGGACGGCGCTCGGCGAGACAATGTGATCGGAGACACCCTGGATGATCAGGGCGGGGGCGTCGATCGACTCGATCATCCTCACGAATCGGCCGCGACGGGCATAGTGCCAGGCGATCGAGGAGGCGGTTCGAGCTGACGCAGTGCCGGCCCAGGGAAGGTCCTTCCTCACCCGCGCCATCTGCCGGGATGCCTCGATCATGCTCATGGGAACCCGCCCCGGGTTGTGGGTGATCATCTCGAGACTCTTCCGAACCAGCTCTTCAGGAGTATTGGCCTCTATGAAGCGCTTGCCATAGAGCTCCCCGATGACTGGGGTGGCTTCGATCGTCAATCGGATGACGGTTGGCCAATCGAGCAGGGGGTCGGGGACTCGGGGTGGCGTTGCCGGAGACACCAGGACGAGCCCGTCGACCAGGTCCGGACGACGTGCCGCCACCATTTCTGCCACCAGCCCACCGGTGGAGTTGCCCACCAGGGTCGAAGTCCCTCCCAGGGTCTCCAGATATCCGATGACGGAGTCGCGATGAGTCTCCAGGCGGTAGTCCCTGCGCGGCGGCGTGAGGCCAAAGCCGGGAAGGTCGATCGCCCTGACGCGGTATTCCCTCGCCAGGGCAGGGGCGACGGCGCTCCAATTCCCTGTTGAGCCGCCGAGACCGTGTATCAGGACGATAGAAGCCCCCGCTCCGCCGAAGTCGACCTCATGTATCGGCCCCTGGGGGGTCGTCGCGTAAATACCCACGGTTGAAGGCTACCGATGGGTGGCCCGTACACTCGCCCGGTGCGGCTTCTCCTCGCATCCACATACGAGCTCGGGCGGCAGCCCGTTCATCTGGCATCACCCCAGGCGTCGCTGAGGGCGAGCGGGGTCGACACGGTCCCGGTTGACCTTTCCGTCGATCAGTTGTCCCCGGACCTCCTCGGCCGGGTCGACGGTGTGGCCTTCTCCGTTCCCATGCACACGGCGATGAGGCTCGCCGTCCCGATCGCCCGACGCATCAAGGAAACGCGGCCGGATCTCCCCATCGCCTTCTACGGGCTGTATGCAGCCGTGGGGGCGGACGAGAGCCTGGGAGTGCTCGCCGACGCCCTGTTCACGGGTGAGTACGAGAAGCCCCTCACCGAGTGGGCGCTCCATCTCGGTGAGACGCAGGCGCCGGTCAAGACGACGAGCCTCGCCAACACGTCTTTTTTGACGCCGGATCGAACGGGGTTGCCCTCCTACGAGAGCTATGCCCGGCTCGAGTGGGAGGGAGAGGCCAGGCCCGCCGCCGCCGTGGAGGCGTCCCATGGGTGCCGGCATCGATGTCGCCATTGTCCGATCCCGGCGGTCTATGACGGTCGTATGCGGGTGGTGGGAAAGGAACCAGTCCTGCGAGACATCGATCAGTTGGCGGAATCCGGGATTCGCCATGTCAGTTTCGGCGACCCCGACTTCCTGAATGCTCCCCGGTATTCAATGGACATCCTGCGCGAGGCCCACGCCGCCCATCCCGGCCTGACTTTCGACGTGACGGTGAAGGTGGAGCACATCCTCGGTCATCGTTCCCTCTGGCCCGAGATGGCCCGGCTGGGCCTGCTCTTCGTGGTCAGCGCCTTCGAGACCGTCGATCCGGCAAGCCTCTCGATTCTCGACAAGGGCCACACCGTTGCCGACATGATCGAGGCGGTGGCGTTGATGAGGGGGGCCGGCATCCACATCAGGCCCACATGGCTGCCCTTCCTCCCATGGACCGAGCCCGACCATCTGGCCGACCTCGTCCGGTTCATCGATGAGAACGACTTGTGGGGTGCCATCGATCCCGTGCAACTGGCCATCAAGCTCCTAATCCCCGAGGGCTCACTCCTCGAAGAGCACCCGGCCGTACTCCCCCTGCTCGACGAGTACGTGCCCGAGTCGCTGACCTGGTCGTGGCGGTTCTCGAACCCGGCGACCGGCCGGATGCACGAGGTCCTGGAAGACATGGCGGCCAGCGCCTCCGATTGCGGGCAGGAGGCGACCGAGACCCTCGCCGCGATTCGATCTCGCATCGGGGAGTTGACGGGCGCCCCGTTCGGCGCCATGCCGGCTGCCCGGCCGTCGCCGCGGCTGACCGAGAGTTGGTTTTGTTGCGCCGAGCCGACGGCGTCACAGGCCGAGAGGGCCGGGCTTCAGATCGCTAGGGTGCCGGTCACCCAGAGATAGGGGCGATCTTGGGACCCGTCCTCCAGGCCGAGGGCCTGGTCAAGAATTACGACGAGCTGACAGCCGTCGATGGCGTCAGCTTCACAATCGACCCGGGTGAGACATTCGGGCTGCTCGGGCCCAACGGCGCGGGGAAGACGACGTCCATCTCCATGGTGGCTGGTTTGCTTCGCTGCGATGCCGGCCGCATCACGGTGGCCGGGCAGGCGATCACCACGAATTCCACGAGCGGAAAGGATGCGATCGGGCTCGTTCCCCAGGAGTTGGCCATTTACCCCGATCTGACCGGTGAGGAGAACCTCGCCTTCTTCGGGAGGCTCTACGGGATGCGCGGTCAGTCACTTGCAACCCGGATCGACGAGGTGCTCGAGGTCATCGGTCTCGTCGATCGCAGGAGCGATCTCACCAAGGAGTATTCGGGCGGGATGCAACGACGTCTGAACATCGGCATCGGTCTTCTCCACCAGCCGAAGCTGTTGATCCTCGACGAGCCCACGGTCGGGGTAGACCCGCAATCGCGGAATGCGATCCTCGAATCGGTCGAGCATCTCTCGGATGCCGG
>JBAULI010000192.1:0-12220 GCA_049578105.1 Acidimicrobiia bacterium
TCCCGGGGTATCGGCCTCAATTCTATTTTCGGACTACTGATGTGACTGGGGCGATTGAACTGCCTGAGGGCACTCAGATGGTGATGCCTGGGGATAATACGGAGATGACGGTGGAGCTGATTGCTCCGATCGCCATGGATGAGGGATTGCGGTTTGCTATCCGTGAGGGTGGACGGACCGTCGGCGCCGGACGAGTCACAAAGATCCTCAAATGAGCGACCAGCAGAAGATCCGGATCCGGCTCAAGGCGTACGACCACAACGTGGTCGACGAGTCTTCGAAGAAGATCACCGAGACTGTGCTCCGGACCCAGGCCAAGATCAAAGGCCCGGTGCCGCTTCCTACCGAGATCCATCGCTATTGCGTGATCCGCGGCCCCCATGTGGACAAGGACTCACGTGAGCACTTCGAGATGAGGATCCACAAGCGTCTGATCGACATCCTCGAGCCCACCCCGAAGACGGTGGACTCACTGATGCGTCTCGAGCTCCCAGCAGGTGTGGAAGTGGAGATAAAGCTGTGAAACCCGAGTTCAGCTCGATCGCGGGAGCCATCGGCTCAGGACTGCTGTTCGTGAGTGGCAGAGGCAAAGGCTCATGAACGCCATCTTGGGACAGAAGCTGGGGATGACACAGGTCTTCGATGAGGAGGCCCGTGCCATTCCGGTGACGGTGATCAAGGCCGGGCCTTGTCGCGTCGTCCAGATCAAGACCGATGAGACCGACGGTTACAACTCGATCCAGATCTCGTTCGGTGACATCAAGCCGAGCCGGGTCAACAAGCCCGAGTCGGGGCACTTTGCAAAGGCCGGCGTCGCGCCCGCACGTCATCTCGTCGAGATAAGGGTGGATGATCCGTCTGCCTACAAGCTCGGCCAGGAGATCCGGATCGTCGACCTCTTCCAAGCAGGGACCAAGGCGGACGTGTCCGGGGTCTCCAAGGGCAAGGGCTTTGCTGGAGTGATGGAGCGTCACAACTTCTCCGGGCAGGGCGGTTCGCACGGAAACCACAAGAAGCACCGGGCGCCCGGCTCGATCGGAGCTTGCGCCACACCGGCGCGGGTCTTCAAGGGGATGCGAATGGCCGGCCGTCTCGGGGGCGAGAAAGTCACGACGCTCAACATCGAGATCGTTGGTGTCGACGGTGACAACGACTTGCTGCTCCTCGGTGGCGCCGTACCCGGTCCCAAAGGATCCGTCGTGCTTGTGCGTGAGGCGGTGAAGGCTCGTGGCTGACATCAAAGCCCCTCTGTACAGCGCCGACGGCAAGTCACAGGGTGACATCAAGCTCGATCCTGACATCTTTGGCATCGAGCCCAACCTGGCCGTGCTGCACCAGGTGATCACTGCCCAGTTGGCGGCCAAGCGCTCTGGCACCGCGTCCACCAAGACTCGTGGCGAGGTGCGAGGCGGTGGCCGCAAGCCGTGGCGTCAAAAGGGTCTCGGTCGTGCCAGGCAGGGTTCCATCCGCGCCCCCCATTGGGTCGGCGGCGGTGTAGCCCATGGGCCCAAGCCACGCGACTACACACAGCGGACCCCGAAGAAGATGAAGCGTCTCGCCTTGCGAAGCGCTCTGTCGGCACGCGCCTCCGAGGACGCGGTAATGGTCATCAAGGACCTCGACTGGTCGACACCAAAGACGAAGCAGGCAGTGACCTTGCTCGAGGCCATCGGTGCCGGAGGGAAGACACTCGTCGTCCTCAGCCAGTTGGACGGGATCGCCGGAAGGTCATTCCGAAACCTCCCCGAGGTGAACCTCTGCGAACCGGGCCATCTCACGCCCTACGACGTCCTGTGGGCCGACTCGGTCGTGTTCACATCTCACACGGTTGGAGCAGTCGGACGCTCCAGCACATATGAGGTCTCCGAGAGCGACTTCGTCAAGGAGACGGCC
This sequence comes from Acidimicrobiia bacterium, assembly GCA_049578105.1. GTDB lineage: Bacteria > Actinomycetota > Acidimicrobiia > Spongiisociales > ZC4RG35 > JARDZU01. The sequence continues at coordinate 1,894 of JBAULI010000192.1, forward strand.
GAGGAGAAGGAGGAGGTGACACCGGATGAAAAATCCGCGTGACGTCATCCTGGCCCCGGTGGTCTCCGAGAAGTCCTACGACCTCATCGAGCATCAGAACACCTATACGTTCATCGTCGACCCGCGTACCACCAAGGGTGAGATCAAGGACGCCGTGGAGACGATCTTCGGTGTCCGGGTGCTTCGGGTGAACACCTCCAATCGCAAGGGCAAGCGGAAGCGTCAGGGTTATTCGATTGGTCGTCGCAAAGACACCAAGCGCGCCCTGGTGACACTTGCCACCGGCAACTCGATCGATCTTTTCGGAGTCTGAGATGGCAGTCAAGAAACGCAAGCCAACTTCGCCCGGCCGCCGGTTCCAGACGGTCTCGGACTTTGCCGAGATCACAACCGACAAGCCGGAGAAGTCGCTCGTTGCCAAGAAGGGCAAGACGGGCGGCCGCAACACATATGGCCGTGTCACCTCGCGACATCGGGGTGGCGGTCACAAGCAGCGCTATCGAGTGATCGACTTCCGTCGCAACAAGGATGGCGTTCCCGCCCGTGTCGCCACCATCGAGTACGACCCGAACAGGAATGCCCGCATCGCACTCCTCAACTACGTGGACGGCGAGAAGCGCTACATCCTCGCTCCCGTCGGAGTCCGTGTGAACGATCGCCTCGAGTCGGGCTCCGGGGTGGAGATCAGGCCGGGCAACGCCCTGCCCCTCCGGAACATCCCGGCCGGCACGAATGTCCATGCCATCGAGATGCGTCCTGGTGGTGGGGCCAAGCTCGCCCGGTCCGCCGGCACGTCGGTGCAGCTGATGTCGAAAGAGAACGACATGGCCCTGCTCCGTTTGCCGTCGGGGGAGATGCGTCAGGTGCCGCTCGATTGCCGGGCCACCGTGGGCCAGGTCGGCAACACGGAGTCGGAGCTGATCAAATTGGGCAAGGCGGGCCGAAATCGCTGGAAGGGGGTTCGCCCGCAGACTCGTGGTGTCGCCATGAACCCGATCGATCACCCACTGGGTGGTGGAGAGGGCAAGTCGTCCGGAGGTCGCCACCCGGTCAGCCCCTGGGGAAAGCCAGAGGGAAGGACCCGCTCGAAGAAGAAGCCTTCGAATCAATACATCGTCCGTCGTCGAGCCAAGAAGGGGCGTCGCTAGTGAGTAGATCTCTGAAGAAGGGCCCCTTTGTCGATGAGCATCTGGCCAACAAGGTGGATGAGCTCAACAGGACATCGGCCAAGCGCGTGATCAGGACCTGGTCGCGACGCTCGACGATCATCCCGGAGATGATCGGGCACACGATTGCCGTGCACGATGGGCGCAAGCACGTCCCGGTCTACATCACCGAGTCGATGGTGGGCCACAAGTTGGGCGAGTTCGCTCCAACCAGGACATTCCGCGGTCATGCAGACAAGGCGGCCAGGAAACGATGAAAGTCAAAGCACAAGCCAAGTACGTGCGCCAGTCGCCGTACAAGGTCCGCCGTGTCCTCGACCTCGTTCGGGGTCTGCCGGTCGGCGAGGCGGAGGATCTCCTCCGTCTGACCTCACGCGGGGCGACCGAGCCGGTCAGCAAGGTGCTGCGCTCTGCCGTTGCCAATGCCGAGCACAATCACGCTCTCGATGCCGACGAGTTGATCGTTGCCGAGGCGTTCGCCGACGAGGGGCCGACGCTCAACCGTTACCGCCCGCGAGCCAGAGGGCGCGCCACACGTATTCGTAAGCGCACGAGCCACATCACCATCGTGGTGTCGGACATGAATGAGGAGGTGAACTGATGGGCCAGAAGGTACATCCCTACTCGTTCAGGCTGGGTATTGCCACCGACTGGAAGTCGAAGTGGTTCTCGAAGAAGGACTACGTCGCTTTCGTAAATGAGGATTGGACCATTCGTGACTATCTGAAGAACGAGCTGATCCGCGGGGCAGTGTCCAGGGTCGACATCGAGCGGACTCGCGATCGTCTCATCGTCGACATCCACACCGCACGGCCTGGGGTCGTCATCGGGAGGAAGGGAGCCGAGGCGGAGCGTCTCCGCGGCGCCCTGGAGAAGATGGCCGATCGTCCGGTCAAGTTGAACATCAACGAGGTCAAGGACCCGGATCTGGATGCCGCCCTGCTCGCTCGCGGCGTGGCCGATCAAATCGAGAATCGCATCGCTTTCAGACGCGCCATGAAGCGTGCCATTGCCTCCGCCCTCAAGGCTGGAGCCGAGGGTGTGCGAGTCGAGTGCAAGGGTCGTCTCGGTGGGGCAGACATGGGGCGTCGGGAGTGGTACCGCGAGGGCCGTGTGCCCCTCCACACCCTCCGGGCCGACATCGACTACGGCACCGCCACGGCCAAGACGACGGTGGGGGCCATAGGAGTCAAGGTCTGGGTCTATCGCGGCGAGGTCGTATCCAGGGGCCAGGTGTCCGGCGATCGCATCGCAGCCGAGGCCGATTTGGCCACAGGCGGACCGGCGCGGCGCACACAGAAGAGTCTCAAATCCCGAGCCGAAGAGGCTGCCGGGGCGGAGAAGAAGCCACGTCTCATCGAGGCCGGCGGTGGCAAGCGTCTCATCGAAGCCGGTGGTGGGCGCAGGCCGACTGCCGCCGAGGCGAAAGTCCAGTACGAGTCGGCTCGCGAGGACATCGAGATCGATCCCGATGCCCCCTCTTCCGCCAAGGGGGAAGAGGTTGGAGAGGCCGAGGCCACTTCCGCGGAGGGCTCGACCGATGCGGCTGTAGGCGATCAGGTCTCCGCCGAGCCGGCAGAGGCTGTGGGAGCTTCCGCTGAGGCTGCCGGCGATGAGGTGGCTGCCGAGGAACCGGCCGATGACACGACTGCCTCGACCGAGTCGGTGGCCGACGAGTCCGCCGAACAGGTCCGGGACGATGGCTCTGATGACGGTTCCGAAGGTGAAGAGGAGTAACCGGAAATGTTGATGCCCAAGAGAACCAAACACCGAAAGGTGCATCGGGGGCGCAGATCCGGCGTGGCCAAGGGTGGAACCGAGGTCAATTTCGGCGAGTACGGGCTGCAGGCACTCGAGGAGGGCTGGATCTCGGCCCGTCAGATCGAGTCTGCTCGTATCGCCATCACGCGAGCCGTGAAGAGAGGCGGGAAGGTCTGGATAACGATCTTCCCCGACAAGCCGGTGACTCAGAAGCCCGCCGAGACCCGTATGGGCTCCGGCAAGGGAAACCCGGAGTTCTGGGTGTCCGTGGTGAAGCCCGGCCGTGTCATGTTCGAACTGGCCGGTGTCTCCGAGGATCTGGCGCGAGAGGCGATGAGAAAGGCCGGCCACAAGCTGCCCATCAGGACCCGGTTCGTCAGCAGGGAGGACTCATGACACCTGCCGAGATCAGAGACATGTCGAGCGAGCAGTTGATGGAGGCGCTCGACGAGGCGAAAGAGGAGCGTTTCAACCTTCGCTTTCAGCTCGCCACCAATCAGCTCGACAACCATGCCCGCATCAAGGACGTCAAGAAGGACATTGCAAGGATCCTCACGGCCCTCCGTGAGCGTGACATGGCTTCTCCCGCCACAGCGGACGAAGTTGGAGCTCCTGCCGCGGACGCCAAGGAAGGTGCCTGATGACTGAAGAAAACACGAGAAGCCGCCGCAAGGTTCGGGTGGGCGTGGTGATATCGGACGCGCGCGACAAGACGGTCACCGTCGAGGTCCCCACGCAATTCGCCCACCCCCGCTACGACAAAGTGGTCAGGCGGAGCACCAAGTTTCATGCCCATGACGAGACCAACGACGCCAAGGTCGGTGACACCGTCCGGATCATGGAGACACGCCCACTGTCGAAGCAGAAGAGGTGGCGTGTCGTCGAAGTGGTGGAGCGCGCCAGATGATCCAGCAGGAGTCACGTCTCAAGGTGGCGGACAACACCGGCGCCCGCGAGGTCCTCTGCATCCGCGTGCTCGGCGGCTCGTCGCGCCGTTACGCCGGTGTGGGTGACGTGATCGTGGGAACGGTCAAGGACGCCACCCCGGGTGGATCGGTCAAGAAGGGTGAGGTGGTGAAGGCGGTCGTGGTGCGCACCCGGAAGGAGTCGCGACGCACCGACGGCACCTACATCAGATTCGATGACAATGCCTGCGTCATCATCGACAACAACAGCCAGCCGCGTGGGACCCGCATCTTTGGCCCGGTCGCTCGCGAGCTTCGTGATCGCCGATTCATGCGAATCGTCTCCCTGGCACCGGAGGTCTTGTGATGACTGCTTTTATTGCCGGCCGACTTCGAACCTCGGCCACGTCCATGCCGTCCGCAGCTCATCGGTTCGGGTTCGGGGCCACCTCGGGTCGAACAGACGCCGGTCGGCCGGGGCTGCCGCTCTCACTGGAGGTTTGGCAATGACTACCAGGCTTAAGAGGGGGGATACCGTGATGGTGATCAGTGGGAAGGACGCCGGGAAGGAGTCCCGGATCAAGCGGGTCATCCCCGACAAGGGTCAGGTCCTGGTCGAAGGGGTCAATACCGCCAAGCGGCACACGAAGCCGCGTGGTCAGACGATGCAGGGAGGGATCATCGACAAGGACATGCCGATCGATGTCTCCAATGTGATGATCGTCTGTGAGAAGTGCGGGCCTACCCGGATCGGTCACAAGTTCGACGACAAAGGGCACAAGCGGCGCGTGTGCGTCAAGTGTGGAGGTGACCTATGAGCGATCCGCGTCTCAAGACCCTCTATGCAGAGGAGTTGGCTCCCAAGCTGAAGGACCAGCTGGGCCTGGACAACGTCATGGAGATACCCCGTCTCGAGAAGATCGTGGTGAACATGGGCGTCGGCGAGGCCGTCAACGACAAGAAGGCTATCGAGTCCGCCATGGATGAGCTGACGCTGATCACCGGTCAGAGACCCCGGCTCAATCGCTCCAGGAAGTCGGTTGCCGGCTTCAAGGTGCGTGAGGGGATGCCGGTTGGCGCCTCGGTCACACTGCGTGGGGCACGGATGTGGGAATTCTTCGACCGGCTCCTGGCCGTGGCGATTCCCCGGGTTCGTGACTTCCGGGGCCTCAACCCGAGGTCATTCGACGGCCGCGGCAACTACAGCTTTGGCGTCACCGAGCAGTTGATCTTCCCCGAGATCGACTTCGACCAGGTGACGGCCACCCATGGAATGGACATAACCATCTGCACGAGTGCGAGCAACGACGAGCAGGCCAAGGCACTGCTCGAGGCCTTCGGCTTCCCGTTCCGCAAGGCAACGACCGAGGTCTGAAGGAGGATTTGAGTGGCTAAGAAATCGCTTATCGCCAAGGCAAAGCGAACACCTAAATTCAAGGTGCGCGGTTACAACCGATGCAAGAGGTGCGGTCGCTCCCGCGCCTATCTGCGCGACTTCGGCATGTGCCGTATCTGTGTGCGCGAGCTTGCTTCCCGGGGCGAGCTGCCCGGTGTCAGAAAGGCTTCCTGGTAATGGTTACGGACCCAATTGCCGACATGCTGACCCGCATCCGAAATGCGGTGGCCGTCGGTCACGAACATGTGATGATGCCCTCTTCCAAGCTGAAGGTCGGCATCGCCCGGATCCTCCAGGACGAGGGTTTCATCGACCGATTCGACGTCAAGGCCAACGGCGCCGGCAGTGAGCTGGAGCTCGTGTTGAGATACGGCAACCGTCGCCAGCCGGCGATCGAGGGGATCAAGCGTGTTTCCAAGCCCGGTCACCGTGTGTACCGCGGTGCCTCCGAGCTACCCAGGGTCCAAGGGGGCCTGGGCGTGGCCGTCGTCTCCACCAGCCAGGGACTGCTCCCCGACCGCGAGGCTCGGCGTCGGCGGCTCGGCGGCGAGATCTTGTGCGAGGTGTGGTGAGATGAGTCGAATTGGGAAGATGCCGGTCACCGTCCCGTCGGGTGTCGACGTCGACGTGAAAGGCGCTCGTGTCGTGGTCAAGGGCTCCAAAGGCGAGCTTTCGCGCGACTTCCACGAGCGAATCAGCTTCGAGGTCGAAGACGGGACCGTCAACGTGAAGCGCCCTGACGATACGCGCGAGTCCAAGGCCCTACATGGATTGAGTCGCGCCCTTCTCGCCAACATGGTCCAGGGTGTCTCCGAGGGGTTCAGCAAGACCCTCGAGATCCAGGGTGTCGGCTATCGAGCCACCCTCAAGGGGAACACCATCGAGCTGTTGGTCGGATTCAGTCACCCGGTCGAAGTGGCCGCACCCGATGGGATCACTTTCGAGGTGCCCGAGCCGACTCGGATCATCGTCTCCGGCATCGACAAGGAGCAGGTGGGGCAGGTGGCTGCCGACATCCGCAAGGTTCGCCCGCCCGAGCCATACAAGGGCAAAGGGATCCGCTACACCGGTGAATACGTCAGACGCAAGGCCGGGAAGGCAGGCAAGTGATGAGAGGATCTAGACAGGACGCACGCTCCAGACGTCACTCCCGGGTCCGTAAGAACGTCAACGGGACCGGGGATCGACCCCGTCTGGCCGTGTACCGCAGCAACAAGTACATATACGCCCAGTTGATCGACGACGTCGATGGCCGGACCATTGCGTCGGCAAGCTCGCAGGAGCCGAGCCTCAAGTCGGGGAAGCTCGATGTGGGCACCGCGGCGAAGGTGGGCGAGGCCATCGCCGACCGCGCCAAGGAGGCGGGCATCTCGACCGTCGTCTTCGACCGAGGCGGATACAAGTTTCACGGAAGGGTCAAGGCATTGGCCGACGCCGCACGCGAAGCCGGATTGGAGTTCTGATGCACCGATTCGAACGCCCGACACGAAACGGAGCTTTACATGGCTGAACAACAGAATCAGTTCGACGAGCGGGTGATCCAGATCAACCGTGTGGCCAAGGTGGTCAAAGGTGGCCGCCGTTTCAGCTTCACGGCGCTCGTCGTCGTTGGCGATGGCAACGGCAAGGTCGGCATCGGGTATGGCAAGGCCAAAGAGGTCCCGGCGGCCATCCAGAAGGGGATGGAGTCGGCTCGTCGCTCGATGGTGCTGATACCGATGGCCGGCCAGACGGTCGTGCATCAAGCCACTGGCGAGCACGGCGCATCACGTGTCTTGGTCAAGCCGGCCGCACCCGGGACCGGTGTCATCGCAGGTGGTGCGGTCCGGCAGATCCTCGAGGCAGCCGGGATCAAGGACGCCCTGGCCAAATCGCTCGGCTCGCCCACCCACCTCAATGTCGCCAAGGCCGCGATGAATGCGTTGACCGGCCAGCGTCGCCCCGATGAGGTGGCGAAGCTGCGTGGGAAGCAAGCGGAAGACATCGTTCCACCCGGCCTGCTCGCCGCCTATCGCTCCACCGAGTCCATGCGGGCTCACACGAATTGAGGTGAGGGATGGCTGACAAGACGTTGAAGGTGACGCTGCGGCGTTCGGTGATCGGTGAGAAGCCCAAGACGAGGGCCACCGTCGAGTCGCTGGGGCTGCGCAAGCTCAACCAGACCAGAGAGCATGTGGACAGCCCGAGCCTTCGCGGGATGCTGCACAAGGTGCGCCATCTGGTCGAGGTCGAGGAGAGTTGAGATGACCGAAGAGAAGAAACAACTGAAGCTGCACCACCTGCAGCCTGCGCCCGGTTCGAAGAAGACCAAGATACGGGTCGGACGTGGTGAAGGTGGTCGGCGTGGCAAGACCGCCGGACGCGGCACGAAAGGCCTGAAGGCCAGGAACACCTTGCGACCCGGGTTCGAAGGTGGCCAGACGCCACTGTCGATGCGTCTCCCCAAGCTTCCCGGGTTCAAGAACCCGAACAAGGAAGAATTCGCCATCGTCAACCTCACCGCCCTCGCCGATTTCGAGGCAGGAGCCGAGGTGACACCGGAAACCTTGCGAAGTCGAGGGCTGATCCGGCATCGGGGTCGCGTAAAGGTGCTTGCCGAGGGCGACCTGAGCAGGGCGTTGACGGTCAAGGCCCATGCGTTCAGTGGATCGGCCCGGGCCAAGATCGAGGCAGCCGGAGGAACCGTGGAGGTCATTTCCTGAGTTAGAGAGACTGTGCCCTGCTCCAGGAGCAGGGAGGCGCGGCAACGCACTCGCCCGAGAACCAGCCGAGGACAGAATCAGGACGCCAATGCTCAACATTTACCGCAACATGTTCAAGATCCCCGATCTCAGGGCGAAGATCCTCTTCACCCTGGCCATGTTCGGGGTATACCGGCTCGGCGCCACCATCCCGGTTCCCGGGATCGACCTCAACTCCGTCAAGCTCTTCCAATCACAACAGCAGGCTGGTGGGATATACGGTCTGTTGAACCTGTTCTCGGGTGGGGCGCTCGAGCAATTCTCCCTCTTCGCCCTGGGGATCATCCCCTACATAACGGCTTCGATCATCATGCAGCTGCTCACGGTGGTGATCCCGCGTCTTCAGACCCTTCAGGACGAGGGCGAGTCCGGGCAGAAGGTGATCACCCAGTGGACCAGGTACTTGACGGTGGTCCTGGCACTGATCCAGTCGACCGGGTTCACCTACCTGTTCCATGTTGGCCGATTCACCAACGGCATCGACCTGATACCCAACTACACCCCGGGACGTGTCGTCCTGATCGTGCTGACCATGACGGCCGGCACGGCCATGGTGATGTGGCTCGGTGAGCTGATCACCCAGCGAGGTGTCGGAAACGGGATGTCACTGATCATCTTCATCTCCATCCTCAGCCAGTTCCCGTTCATCTTCTCCCAGATCTGGACGCAGACGATCCCCGGTGGCCAGTACATCCGCTTCGCAGTCGTCATCCTGGTCTTCCTGGCCATGATCGTGGCCATCATCTATGTCGACCAGGCGCAGCGTCGTATCCCGATCCAGTTTGCCAAGCGGGTCCGCGGGCGCCGCGTGATGGGCGGGCAGTCGACCTACATCCCCCTCAAGGTGAACACGGCCGGCGTGATCCCCGTCATCTTCGCCACATCGGTCTTGCTCATACCTTCATTGATAATCACAGCCATACCGTCCGATGCAGCTTGGGTGCAGTCGGTCTATCGATGGATAGACCAGAACCTGGGTGGCAGGGGAAGTGTGAGCTGGTGGTACATCGCAATTCTCTTCGCCCTGATCATCTTCTTCACCTATTTCTACACGGCGATTCAGTTCGATCCCGAGAAGCAGGCCGAGATGATCCAGCGACAGGGCGGGTTCGTCCCTGGCGTCAGACCCGGTCGCCAGACTTCGAGGCACCTGGCTTACATCCTCAACCGGATCACTCTGCCTGGTTCCATCTTCCTCGCCGTCATAGCGATCCTCCCTGCGATTGCCGGTGCGGTGTGGAACATCTCCATCGCATTCTCCGGCGTCTCCATCTTGATCGTGGTCGGAGTCGCCCTCGAGACCATGAAACAGATCGAGTCCCAACTGACCATGCGCAACTACGAAGGCATCCTCACCTAACTATGCCGGCCGACTTTGACCGTTTGGCTCCTCCAGACTCGGGATCGACCGGGGAAGGGGACTTCCCTCGTACGTCGCGTACGACGCCTTCACGACGGTCAAACAGACGCCGGTCGGCCGGGGCTACCGCTCTCATCCCAACCGTCTCTGCTCGTTTGGCTCCTTTCGGCTGGGGCCAAACCGAGTCGGGCAAAGTCGGCCGGCAATCGAAATGAAACTGCTTTTCATTGGGCCACCGGGAGCGGGGAAGGGGACCCAGGCCGCCCGGGTGGCAGAGCGATTGGGGATACCTCACATCTCCACGGGCGACATGTTTCGTCATCACGTGTCCACCGGCACCGACTTGGGGCAGAGGGTCGACGCCATCATGAAGGCCGGTGACTATGTCCCCGACGAAGTGACGGTGGCCATGCTGGCCGAGCGGATGGCCGAGCCAGATGCCGAGCCAGGGTTCATCCTCGACGGGTTCCCTCGCACCGAAGCGCAAGTGGACGCCCTCGACGACCTGATCGGTGAGGACGCCCTCGATGCGGTGGTGGTGTTCGACGTGGATGAGGGTGCTCTCGCCGACCGTCTTCTCGCCCGGGGGAGGGCAGATGACACCGAGGAGACCATCCGCACCAGGTTCAAGATCTATCAGGACCAAACCGCCCCGCTCTTGAGGACGTACGGGGACCGGGGTCTCCTGGTCCGCGTCGATGGCATCGGCGATATGGACGAGATCACGGAAAGGATCGTCACCGCCCTCACCGACAGCAGTTCGCAGGACCCTTCGGGGGCCCGGCAATGATCACCATCAAATCCCGACGCGAGTTCGAGAAGATGCAGAAGGCCGGCGCCGCAGTGGCTGCCATCCACGCCGCAGTGAGGGAAGCGGCGGCCCCGGGTGTGTCATTGCTGGCATTGGAGGAGATCTCGGCGCGGCTTCTCGAGGAGCGCCGGTGCCAATCGTCGTTTCTCAATTACCACGGGACCTATCCGGCCACCCTCTGCCTCTC
>JBAULI010000193.1:0-2183 GCA_049578105.1 Acidimicrobiia bacterium
GGACGAGGGCGAGTCGCGTACCGCAAGTGGTCTCGTCATCCCCGACACCGCAAAAGAGAAGCCCCAGTTGGGCAAAGTACTTGCCGTAGGACCGGGTGAGTATAAAGACGGAGAGCGGATCCCGCTCGATGTCAAAGAAGGCGACGTCGTGTTTTATTCGAAATACGGCGGCACCGAGGTCAAGGTCGAGGGCGAGGACTACTTGATTCTCTCGGCCCGTGACGTACTCGCCGTTCTCGCTTAGGAGGCTCCCACCAGATGGCTGCTAAAGAACTGAAGTTCAATGAGGAGGCACGTCGTGCCCTCCAGGCGGGTGTAGACAAGCTCGCCAACACCGTGAAGGTGACGCTCGGCCCCAAGGGTCGCAACGTCGTGCTCGAGAAGAAGTGGGGCGCCCCCACGATCACCAATGACGGCGTGACGATCGCCAAGGAGATCGAACTCGACGACCCCTATGAGAATATGGGCGCCCAGCTCGCCAAAGAGGTCGCCAACAAGACCAATGACGTAGCCGGTGACGGCACCACGACGGCAACCGTGCTCGCCCAGGCGATGGTCCAGGACGGTCTCCGTCTCGTGGCCGCCGGCGCCAACCCGATGGAGCTGAAGCTCGGTATCGAGGAGGCTGTCGCCAACGTCGTCGAGGCGATCGCCGATGTGGCGACCCCGGTCGATTCCAACTCGAAGGATCAGATCGCATACGTCGCTGCCAACTCGGCGGCGGACCGCAACATCGGCGAGCGAATTGCCGAGGCGATGAAGAAGGTCGGCAACGAGGGTGTCATCACCGTCGAGGACAGCCAGACATTCGGCGTAGATCTCGATTTCACCGAGGGTATGCAGTTCGACAAGGGCTACATCTCGCCCTACTTCATAACAGATCCTGACCGCCAGGAGGCGATCCTCGAGGATCCGTACATCCTGATCGCCAACCAGAAGATCACCTCGGTGCAGGACCTGCTCCCGGTGCTGGAAAAGGTCATGCAGACCGGCAAGCCGATTCTCGTGCTCGCTGAGGATGTCGAGGGTGAGGCTCTGGCCACGCTCATCGTCAACCGTCTCCGTGGCACGTTCAGCTCGGTCGCCGTCAAGGCTCCCGGGTTTGGTGAGCGACGCAAGGCCATGCTCCAGGACATCGCGATCCTGACCGGCGCCACCGTCATCAGCGAAGAAGTCGGTCTCAAGCTCGAGAACGCCGTCATCGACATGATGGGCCGCGCCCGCAAGATCGTCGTCACCAAGGACAACACGACCGTCGTCGAAGGCTCAGGCAGCCACGCCGAGGTCGAGGCCAGGGTGAAGCAGATTCGGCAGGAGATCGAGAATTCGGACTCCGACTGGGATCGGGAGAAGCTCCAGGAGCGTCTCGCCAAGCTGGCCGGCGGCGTTGCCGTGATCAAGGTTGGTGCGGCTACTGAGGTCGAGCTCAAGGAGAAGAAGCACCGCATCGAGGATGCCATTCAGGCAACCCGCGCCGCGGTCGAGGAGGGCATTGTCGCCGGTGGCGGCGTCACGTTGCTCCGTGCCGGTTCGTCGATCAAGAATCGCGGCGGCACCGACGATGTCAAGGCGGGTCGGGCGCTGGTCGTTCGGGCGCTGGAGGCTCCGCTGCGTCAGATCGCGGTCAATGCCGGCCACGAGGGTGGTGTTGTCGTCGAGCACGTCCGTGCCAGCGAGGGCAACTTCGGCTTCAACGCCGCGACCGGTGAGTACCAGGACCTGATGGCTGCCGGGATCATCGATCCGGCCAAGGTCACCCGTGCCACTCTGCAGAATGCAGCGTCCATCGCAGCTCTTCTCATCACCACCGAGGCGCTCGTCGCCGAGGAGAAGGAAGACGAGTCTGCCGCCGCCCACAGCCACGGTGGTGGCATGGAAGGCATGATGTAACACAGCTTCGGCGGCTTCGTCGCCGATACCGTACCGATGAGTTCGGGGCCCGAAAGGGCCCCGAACTCGTTTCCCCCTTACCGGCTTCTGGCGTAGATGGTGCCGGGATGTCGGCATCGTCTACGCACGAATGGAGAGTGCGGGCTAGGTTCAGCGCGATGGAATTCGGGCTTACTAGCTTTGCGGAGACTCACCGCGACCCCGCAACGGGCGTGGCGATCAGCCACGGTGAGCGGCTGCGCAACGTGCTTGCCGAGATCGAACTCGCCGAGGAAGTAGGCCTGGATGTGTAC
>JBAULI010000194.1:0-10576 GCA_049578105.1 Acidimicrobiia bacterium
GATCAGGCGGCTCGTCTGACCCCGAGAGGACGCAGCCGGGGGTGTCTCTGCCCGTTACGCTGCCCCGATGCCAGCGGACCTCGTGTTTCTCAACGGCCCGATCTTCACCGCCTCCCCAGCTCGACACTTCGTCAGGGCCCTGGCTGTCACCGGTGACCGCATCTCTGCTCTGGGCGGGGAGCTCGACGTGTCTCCCGCCATCGGGGCCGACACCAGGGTGGTCGATCTCGCAGGGCGTCTCCTGACCCCGGGGTTTCAAGACGCCCATGTGCATCCGTCGAGCAGTGGTCTCGATCTCCTCGAGTGCTCTTTCGAAGGCTGCTCGAACGCAAGCGATGCGATTGCCTACGTTGCCGAATACGCCCGTAGTCATCCCGATCTCGATTGGATAAGAGGCGCCGGGTGGCAACAGGTCTGGTTCAGGGACGGTTGCCCTCCCAAGGAGCTCCTGGATTCCGTGCTGCCGGACCGGCCGGTGCTGGTCTGGAATGCCGACGGTCATGGGGCCTGGGCCAACTCGGCGGCCTTCGAGCTTGCGGGAATAGACGCCGCGACGGCCGACCCTGACGACGGCAGGATCGAGCGGACTCCCGACGGCGCCCTCCAGGGCACACTTCACGAGGGCGCCGCCACCCTCGTCGCGGCCGTGATGCCCGAGCTCACCGTCGAAGATGTGCGCCGGGGGATCATTCGCGGTCAGCAGTACCTGTTGTCCAAGGGCATAACCACCTGGCAGGACGCACACGTCGATCGTCTCGAGCACGATGCCTATCGCGCCCTTGCCGAGGCCGGCGATCTGATCGGCAGCCCCCGAGGGGCACTCTGGTGGGATCGGACCGCCGGGCTGGACCAGATCGAGGGACTCGAGGTGATGAGATCCGAGCCACTCGGGAGATACCGGCCGGTCTCCGTCAAGCTCATGCTCGACGGCGTCGTCGAGACCAACACCGCCGCGATGCTCGAGCCGTACCTCGATCGGTCCGGCCGTCCGACAGAGAATCACGGTATCGACTTCATCGATCCTGGAGAGCTCAAGGAGATCGTGATCGAGTTGGACCGACGCGGCTTCTCATGCCACTTCCACGCCATCGGCGACGCCGCCGTTCGCAATGGCCTCGACGCCATCGAGGCGGCCCGCCTCGAGAACGGGTGGACGAGAAATCGGCATCACATCTGTCACATTCAGGTGGTACACCCCGACGATGTGCCGCGATTCAGACAGCTGGGGGTGACGGCCAATGCCCAGGCACTTTGGGCACAGGACGGTCTGGACCAACAGGAGCTCACGGTCCCGTTCCTCGGGTCGGAGCGGTCGGGGTGGCAGTATCCGTTTGCCAGCCTCCTTCGCGCCGGTGCCACTCTGGCCATGGGGTCCGATTGGGGCGTGTCCACGGCTGACGTCATGGCCCAGATCGACATCGCGGTCACGCGTGAGAACCCCTACCAGCCCGATCTACCACCGCTCAACGCCTCCGAGCGGATCTCCTTCCTCGACGCCTTGACGGCGTTCACCGCCGGCTCGGCCTACGTAAACCATCGTGAGGAGGTCACCGGGACACTTGCCGTAGGTATGCTCGCCGACCTGGTGGTCCTGGATCGGGACCCATTGGGCAACGGGCCCATCCGGGATGCCGCGGTGGCGATGACCGTGGTGGATGGACGGGTGGTCTTCGAGGAGGCGTGAATGGACAGGCCGGCGGTCGAGCTCGCAGGTGTGACCAAGAGATTCGGTGACGATGTCGTAGCGGTGGAGAACCTCGAGTTGACGGTCAACGACGGCGAGTTCTTCTCACTGCTCGGACCCTCGGGGTGCGGCAAGACGACAACACTGAGGATGATCGCCGGGTTCGAGTTCCCCACGGAGGGGAGTGTCAGGGTCCACGGTGCCGAGATGGGGCTGAAGCCACCGAACCAGCGCCCCATCAACACCGTATTCCAGTCTTATGCCTTGTTCCCTCACATGAGCGTCGCCGAGAACGTCGCCTTCGGCCTGACGATGAGGAAGGTGGAGCAGTCCGAGGTGCAACAGAGGGTGGCCCGGGTCCTCGACCAGGTGCAACTGTCCTCCCGGGCCGACGCCCGTCCCAGTCAGCTCTCGGGTGGGATGCAGCAACGGGTCGCCCTGGCTCGAGCCTTGGTAAACGAGCCCGAGGTCCTCCTCCTCGACGAGCCACTGGGCGCGCTCGACCTGAAGCTCAGGCAGGCGATGCAAGTCGAGCTCAAGGACCTCCAGGGGAGAGTCGGGATCACATTCATCTATGTGACACATGACCAGGAGGAGGCGCTCACGATGTCGGATCGCATCGGTGTGATGAGCGACGGCCATTTGCTCCAGGTCGGGAAGTCGGAGGACATCTACGAGAGACCCACCTCGCGCTTCGTTGCAGACTTCATCGGTGACATCAATTTGCTCGACGTCACCCTGACCGGGCCGACCACGGCACGCTTGAGCAGCGGCGCCGAGATCGGCATCGCAGACTCGGGCTCGGGATCCGGTGAGAAGGTGACCGTTGCCCTGAGACCGGAGCGCATGTCCCTATACGACCTGAACGAGGAGGTCCCGTCCGGGCACAATCGGGTCAGGGTCAGGATCACTCGGAGGATGTATTACGGCGACGTCTACTTCTACGACGTCGATGCCGGGATCGGCACCGAGATCGAGGTCAAGGAGGAGAACCGTCCTGGGGTGGCCCTCTATGAGGTAGGTGAGGAGGCCTATCTGGTTTGGAACCCCAAGGCGGCGAACCTGGTGACGGCCTGATGGCGGCGTCTCCTACGGCTCCAGAGCTGGACGACGCACTTCAGGCGTCACCCGAGCTGGAGAAGGCGGCCAAGCGAGCCGAGTCTCGACGCGGCTTTCTCATCTCCCTCCCCTCATTCGCCTATCTGATCATCTTCTTCGTTCTGCCGCTGATCCTGGTGTTCGTGTATTCGTTCGCCACGCGTGACTCGACCGGTCTGACCGTTCTGCGTGACTGGAACCTCGAAAGTTACAAGCGCCTCTTCTCGACAGAGGTGCTCCAGATATTCCTGAGGTCGCTGATCCTGGCCGTGTCGACAACGGCCATCTGTCTCGCCTTCTCATATCCGTTCGCATACTTCATCGCCACTCGCGCACCGAGGACCCGCAATATCCTGCTGGTCTTCGTCATGATCCCGTTCTGGTCCAACTTCCTGGTCAGGACCTATGCGTGGAGGGTCATACTCGGCTCGGAAGGTCCCGTCTCCCAGTTGAGCCAGGCCTTCGGCGGAGAGCCGATACGGCTTCTCTTCACGAACACGGCGGTCCTGATCGGCTTGGTCTATGGCTACATGCCCTTCATGGTGCTCCCGTTGTACGCCGCCCTGGAGAGGATGGACTGGCGGTTGGTCGAGGCGGCTCGGGACCTGTATGCGGATGGTTGGACTGCATTTCGCAAGGTGACGTTCCCTCTCTCGATGCCCGGTGTCGTGGCCGGCTCGATCCTGGTGTTCATCCCCAGCCTCGGGGCATACGTGACACCGGCCTTGCTCGGGGGGGCGAGGACCGTCTTGCTTGGCGACTACATCCAGAGCCAGTTCCTGGCCGCGAGGAACTGGCCCTTTGGCTCCGCCCTCTCCTTCGCCGTGATCTTCGTGATGCTCCTGGCGACCCTCTACTACTTCCGGGCGGGGGCGAGGACACTGTGAACGACGGGACGGCACCCAAGGGGCCGATAGACCGCCTCCTGGCCGCAAACGCCTGGTTGGTCTACCTCTTCTTCTATGCCCCGATCGTGTTGTTGATCGTCTTCTCGTTCAACGACAACAACAACGTGGGGATCTGGACGGAGCCGTCCTTTCGCTGGTATGGGCAGATGTTCCAGGACGACCGTGTCATGGGCACTCTGCGCAACTCTCTGATCGTGGCCTTCTTCTCCACCATCATCTCCACCGTCGTGGGGACGATGCTCGCCATCGCACTCGAGCGTTACCGTTTCAAAGGTCGCGGGGCCCTCGACGGGATCGCCTATCTGCCCATAATCATCCCCGACGTGACGATGGCGGTCATGCTCCTGATCTTCTTCTTCCAGGCGTTCGGCCTGCTCAATGATCTCTTCGGGATTCACATGACGACGGGTCTGGGGACCATCACCCTTGCCCACATCGCCTTCAGCATCTCCTTCGTCGCCGTGGTGGTGCGAGCCAGACTCGCCCAGATGGACAATTCGTTGGAGGAGGCCGCGGCAGACCTCTATGCCACCCGATGGAAGACCTTCCAGAAGGTCACCCTTCCTCAGATCGCACCCGGTGTTGCCGGCGGCGCCCTGCTCGCCCTGACCCTCTCGCTGGATGACGTGGTCGTCACACAGTTCGTATCGGGCTCCGGCGCCACCACTCTGCCGGTATACGTATTCGGGCTGGTGCGTCGTGGCGTCACACCCCTGATCAACGCCGTCAGCACGGTCATGCTGGTGGCGTCGATGGTCCTGGTGGGTGTCTCGCTCGTTTTCCAAAGAGGCGCTGAGGCCCGTGGCCAGAGGCTCTCCGACCCCGAAGCGCTGCGCGAGGAGCTCACCGCCGAATAGACATCGACGGCGGGGCCACTTTCCCCGACTCGGTGCCAAGGGATAAGGTGTGTCGGCGCGACATCGGTCGCGAAGGACTCGATTTTCTGGGAGGACTGGAGAGATGCGAAGAACGACCACGTTCGTTGCGCTGCTCGCAGCCATTGCGATAGTGATAGCGGCTTGCGGTGGCGGCGACACCACGGCTACGACCGGCGGTGCCTCCGACGGAGGCGAGAGCCCAAACGGGGCGACGGGAGCGAGTTGTGCCCTCGACCAGACGGACGGCGATCTCAACTTCTACAACTGGTCTGAGTACATCGACCCGGAGTTGATCACGGCGTTCGAGGAGCAGTACGGCGTCGACGTCGTCGAGGACTTCTACGAGTCGAATGAGGCGCTTCTCGCCCAGATGCAGGCGGGGGCCGTATACGACCTGATCGTTCCCTCGGACTACATGGTCGGCATCATGATCCAGAACGGGCTGCTGGCCCCGATCAACACCGACGCAGTGCCCAATGTGGTCAATATCGCCCAGAGATTCACCGAGCTGCCCTATGACCCGGGGAACCAGTATTCGACACCCTATCAATACGGGACCACGGGCCTTGGTGTGAATATCTCGATCGTTGGTGAGGACTTCGATCCCAGCTGGGCTCTCATCTTCGATCCCGAGTTGACTGCCAACTACCCCGGTGGCGTGTCGGTTCTGAATGACCCTCGTGAGACGATGGGTGCCGCCCTGGAGTATCTCGGGTACTCGCTCAACGACACCGATCTGGGTCACCTCCAGGAGGCGGCAGATGTGATCAGAGAGGCGAAGCCGGGCATCGCCACCTTCGACTCAGATCAGTACGACGAAGCGCTGGTCAGCGGTGAGGTCGCCGTGGCCCACGGCTACTCGGGCAACATGATCGTGTCGATTGGCGACGCCGACAACCCCGACGACTTCACCTACATCCTCCCCAAGGAGGGGGCAACGCTCTGGGTCGACAACATGGCTGTCCCGGCCAACGCCGAGCATCCGTGCACTGCGTTCACCTTCATGAACTACCTGCTCGATGCGGAGAACGGTGCAGCCCTGACCAACTGGAACTATTACGGGAGCCCCAATGAGGCAGCCCTCCAGTACGTCGACCAGGAGGTCATCGACTTCTACGCCAATGTCGACACGGCGGAGAAGCTGGAAGTGATCGAGGACACCGGGGACTACGAAATCAACTTCACCGATTACCTGGCGCAGGCCAAGAGCTGATTCGAAGCGCCCCAAGCGGTCGATTGGCCCCCGTGCATTGCACGGGGGCCAATCTCATCAGGTGCCGAACTATGCCGTCTCGGCGGGGATGGCCGGTGTCGTCGGCGGACGACGGCGCCGCCACCACCGGTATGTCAGGAACAATGCCAGCAGTGGTATCCCAACGACGAGGAGCAGCATCGGCAGGGCGTAGAGGGCGAACCCGATTCCCCACTCCGCAACATTCTGCAAACCTCGGATCAAGCTCCGGAGCGAGTCACGTGCTACCTCCACGGGTCGCCATGTGTCCTCGACGATCGGGACAACAGCGGGGGTGGGGGCCAATGAGATGTCGATCGATGCGAGATCGACGACATTGTCGAGATAGTTGATCTGCCCTTGTATCTGCTCGATCTGACCCCGGGTGTTGGAGATCTCGGTGAAGACCCGGAGCAGCTTGTCGGGATCGGCGTCCGGCTGCTTGCGAACCTCCTCGAGGAGGGCGCGCAACTCCACTTCCAGGGCGGTGAGGTTCTTCAAGCGGGCCTGGAGGTCGATGTATTGCTCGGTGACGTCCTGAGCGTCCATTGACTCCGAGACGACCTCTTCGACGACACCCTTGACCTCGTCGATCGTCGCGCTGAGACGATCGGACGGTATGCGGAGGACGATCGTCACCTGCGGCTGACCGTCTTCACCATCCGCCGGATAGACGTTTGCGTTGGCGACGAAGCCGCCCGCCCTCTCGGCGATCTTCACGATCCGGTCATATGCATCCCGCGTGTCGTCCGCCTGCAGATCGAGATGGGCCTGGCGGATCACCTTGCGATCCTGGTTGACATCGATGGCGACATCGAGCTCTCCCGAGGCACTCGTTACCTCTGCCCTGGTGTCCCCTCCGAACGGGGCGGAAGTCTCCCCGGCCGACAGACCGGACCCGATCTCCGAGAAAGAGCTGGTGGCCTGTCCGCCACAAGCGGCCAGCATCACCCCCAGCAACAGGATCGGTATCAGTCTTCTCATTGCGTCTCCTCTCGCAGACGGCCCGTTGGGCTTAGCACTTGGACGAGAGCTGTGCTCAGAACGGTTCCCCGGGGTACCGTGTCGTCATGAGCTCGGAAGCGCTGAGAGTGCTGGAGATCTACGGGTCCCCAGCCGATTTCGGAAAGGCCCATGGGACCGAGTGCGGCCCTCTCATTCGCTCGTATCTGGCTGACAGGCTCGGGCTGTCCGGCGATTCCACCTGGGCAGGGCGGTCGGCGCCGACGGAGATGGTCCTCGACCTCGCCTTCCAGACCTTGACCCATCACGCCGAGTATTCGCCCAGCCTGTATGAGGAGATGCTTGCGCTCGCCGACGCGGCAGAAATCACTCCTCAGGAGGCAGTGGTCGTCGGCGGGTTCACCGACCTGGTGGATGTGGTTCGATCCCGAGGGGTCGCCGCCCCGGTCGAAGACGACTGCACTGCGGTGATCGATCCAGGGGCCGGGGTCCTCGCCCAGACCTGGGACATGCATGCATCTGCCGGCGAGTACGTGGTGATGTTGAAGCTAGACCCGATCGGCGGTCCCGCCGCGATGGTGCAAACCACGGCCGGGTGTCTCGGGCAGATCGGGATGAACGAGGCCGGCATCGCCATCGGCATCAACAACCTGACATCTCGTGGCAAGGCCGGTGTCACCTGGCCCTTTGTGGTGCGGAAGACACTCCAGCAGACCTCTCTCGATGCGGCGGTCTCGGCTGTCCTGGATGCTGATCTCGCCGGCGGTCACAACTATCTCCTCATGGGACCGGATTGCTCGGGTGTGAACATCGAGGCAATGCCCGGCTCGGTGAAAGTGACGAGGGTCGAAGATCATGCATTCGTGCACACCAATCATTGTCTCGACGAGATGACCAGGGTCGAGGAGGGAGAGCGCACGGCCGAGCACGTTTCCGGGAGTCAGGAGCGTCTCGACAAGGGAGCCAAGCTGTCGGACGATCTCGAGGCGTTCTTCGCCGACCCGGCCATCGCCCGTCGTGCCGATGACCCGCACGACGTCGCCACCTGCGGGGCGGTCAAGATCTGGCCCGGGGAGAGACGTCTCGACTCGGTGTGGGGTGTTCCAGGCGACCGGGAGTGGGAGACCTTCCGTCTTTGAGCGAGGTGACGATCGTCAATCTGGAACGCCAGATGGCGCCGGCATTGGAGCAGATCGAGCTGGCCTGCTTTCCCATGGCAAACCCCGCCGACCTGCTCTCGAAGGAGGACATCGAGGCCTATGCCGCGGTCTTCCCCGAGGGTTACTTCGTTGCGATGGTCGACGGAAGGCCAGTGGGGATGGGAGCGGGGATCTATCTCGACTTCGATTTCGACCAACCGCAGCACACCATCGCCGGTATCACAGGCGAGCATCAATGTGGGAACCACGACCCGACCGGCGAGTGGTACTACGGCACCGACATCACCGTTCTGCCGGACTACCGGGGGCAGGGCATCGGGAGGATGCTCTATGCCGAGCGCAAGGCTCTGGTTTCCCGGGCGAACAAGCGCGGGATCATCGCCGGAGGCTCGTTACCGGGTTACTACGAGCACAAGGGGAACATGACCATCCATCGATATGTCGAGGCTGTCGTTGCCGGAGAGCTCGACGACCCGACGCTCACCTTCCAGATGGCGAATGGCTTCGAGGTGAGAGGGCTCTTGGAGAACTACATCGAGGACGAGGCCGACGACGGCTGGGCCGCGCTCATCGTTTGGGAGAATCCGGAGTACCGACCCATGGAGTCGACGGGATGACGTCGGGCCAGACAACTCCGGATCAACAGAGTTGGTGTGTCATCGCCCACGCCTCGGCATTCGTCCAACTCGTGGGCATCCCATCGGTGATAGGCCCGCTCCTCGTCTGGCTCATGCGTCGTGACGATCCGGTGGTGGAGCCACATGCCAGGGCAGCCCTGAACTTCCAGATCTCGCTCCTGATCTACTTTCTGGTCGGCATGGTGCTCGCCGTCTTGGCTGCGCTGACCATCGTGGGGTTGGTGGTGACGGTGTTGATCGTGGTGGGCCTGGCGGTGCTGGTCGTCCTCGAGATGGTCTTCGCTCTCCTGGCGACTCTCGACGCTTCGAAAGGGCGCCTCTATCACTACCCGCTGAGCTTGAGTCTCATCAAGGCTTGAGGCCCGCCTTGCGCTCGGCCATCCCGTTGAGTATCTCGAGGACGACACGATTGGCGAGGTAGGCGGTCTGCTCCCCGGGCCCGTCGTACGGTGGCGAGACCTCGACGATGTCGGCGCCGAGGACATTGAGCTCTGCTCCGAGTCTTCTCACCGTGTCGAGCAGATCGCGGGAGCCGAGGCCGCCCGGCTCCGGTGTGCCGGTCCCAGGGGCAAGACCGGGATCGACGACATCTATGTCGACGCTGATGAACACACCCTTGGCGCCGCCATCGAGTGAGTAGTCGACCGCCTCATCGACCACGGCGGCGAGACCCCGCTCCACGATTTGGTCCATACGGTACGAGCGCATCTTCTGCTCACTCATCCATTGAATGACCTCTGGCTCGGGCCAATAGCCCCGCAACCCGATCTGGACGAAGCGGTGCCCCGGGACGGCCCCCGACTCGATCAGGCGACGCATGGGAGTCCCGTGGCCTAGGAGCGAGCCGTTCTGCGTGAAGCCGGTATCGGCGTGGGCATCGAAGTGGATCAGGGCGACTTCCCCGAAGCCGTGGACCCGCGCCACGCCCATGGCATCGGGCCAGGTGATGGTGTGGTCACCACCGAGGATGATCGGGACCTTTCCTGCGGCGGCCAGGTGCTCGACGGTGTCGGCGATGCGCTCAATGGAGAGCTCGAGCTCACCGGGTCGCACGTAGACATCCCCGACGTCGACCACACCGAGGAGACCCAGAGGGTCGATGCCGGTCGGCAGATGGGGGCGGTATCCGTCCATCGCCCCGTAGTCGGCGCTGCGGATCGCCTGAGGCCCGAAGCGGGCTCCGGGTCGGTAGGTCGTCCCCCAATCGAAGGGCGCCCCGACGATGACGACGTCGCCATCCCCGAGATCGTCGATCTTCACCGCGGGCACCCCGAGGAACGAATCTCGCGAGGCGAAAGAGATGTATTCGGATGAGGCGAAAGGAATCTCGCCTTTCCGTTGTTCGTAGGGCGTGAACATCGGCTCGTTACGCTAACCGACCCGCTCTACGAGGATCATCCATGACGTCACAGCGCATACAGCGCACCTATCTCGTGCTGATGTCGCTTCAGACACTCGCCGCCTCGCTCATCTGGGGAATCAACACCCTGTTCCTGCTGGATGCCGGGCTCAGTCTCACCGAGGCATTCGTGGCCAATGCCGCATTCACCGCCGGGATGGTTCTGTTCGAGGTCCCGACCGGTGTCGTCGCCGACACCTTTGGCCGCCGGGTTTCCTTCATCCTGGGGGCGGCGACTCTGCTGGTCACGACGGCGGCCTATCTCGGCCTGTGGTACGTGGAGGCCGGGATCTGGTGGTGGATATTGGTGTCGGCGTTGATCGGTCTCGGGTTCACCTTCTTCTCGGGGGCCACGGAGGCATGGTTGGTGGACGCCCTGGCGGCGACGGGTTTCGAGGGCCCGATCGAGAACGTGTTCGGGAAAGGCCAGACGGTCATGGGTGCGGCCACCCTCGTCGGCACCATCGGCGGGGGATTTCTCGGCCAGGTGAACCTCGGTCTTCCCTATGCCGCCCGTTCGATTCTCCTGGTGGCGGTGATCGTCGCCGCATGGCTCTGGATGCACGACCTCGGCTACGAGCCGCAACGTGGCGTGGCGGTCGTCCCACAGGTTCGGT
>JBAULI010000195.1:0-4850 GCA_049578105.1 Acidimicrobiia bacterium
ACATCCTGAAGGCCATGCCCACCGAATAGGACGCGACGACGATCATCACGTCCAATGCAGCAAACGCTATATCAGCTCTGATTCGAGACGCCAAGATCGAGACGGAATGTCTCGAGGCGCCCGCTTCCCCATTAGGGCCACCACCCGACACAGAAGCCTCCCACGCTCCCGATTCCAAGGGGACACACTATCAGGAGTTGGTCGACACTGAAAGTGCATCTTGAGCACTCACAGTGGGGATAGGTTGCAAGACCTATTGACAGGGGTGGGGGGTAGCGACGGGAATGACAACCTTGGCCGGTGGATACCATCGCGCCTTCGACCGCGATCAGAGAGGGTTGGGAATGAGAGTCCTGGTGACAGGTGCGGCCGGGTTCCTGGGGAGACATGTAGCGAGGCACTTCGCAAACAGTGACTGGGACGTCACTGGCTTCGACGTGTCCATGTTCGACGAGCATGGCATCGATTCGTTTCAGGGCGATTTCACGGAAGGGAACTCGATCGATCAGGCGGCGGACGGTGCCGATGTGATAGTCCACATCGGAGCGATCGGTGACGTCTACCTGGCCGGTGAGCAGCCGGCCCTCGCCGCAGACGTCAACGTGGTCGGGACTGCCAACGTGCTCGAGGCCGCGATACGCCACCACGCCAGGGTGGTCTATGCATCGACGTGGGAGGTCTACGGAGAGCCCGTACGTCAGCCGATCGACGAGGGCCATCCAACCATGCCCGACCATCCGTACAGCATCACCAAGTTGGCAGGCGAGTCACTGGTCCTCTCGGCGGCACACCTCCGAGGAGTGCCCGCCATGGCGCTGCGACTGGGGACCGCATACGGCTCCGGGCTACGTCCGAACTCGGTCTTCCGCATCTTCATCGACCGGGCCCGGCGCGGGGAGCCGATCACCATCCAGGGAGATGGATCGCAAGGGCGCCAGTTCACACACGCCAGCGACATCGCCCGAGCCTTCGAGATGGCGGCGCGTTCCGACGTGAGCGGGAAGGCCGTCAATGTCGTTGCCCCGGAGATGACGTCCATCAAGGACCTCGCCGAGGCAGTGGTGAAGCGCTTTCCCACCGAGTTGACGTTTGGTGAGCCGCGACCTGGCGAGGTCCCACCCGCAACGGTCTCGGCCGAGCGCGCCCGGGAGACACTGGGATGGACGGCGCAGATGCCGTTCGATCGCGGGCTCGACGAATTGGTAGCGAGTGTCACCGGAGAGGTCTGACCGAGCTCGGATCCTGGTCCTCATCAAAGGCCTGGGCATCGGTGGCGCCGAGCGCCTGATCGCCGACGCCGCCTCCTTCTGGGACAGAACGCGCTTCGACTACCGGGTCGCCTTCATGCTCCCCCACAAGGACCAGCTGGTCGCCGAGTTGGAGGAACAGGGCATCGGTGTCACATCCTTGGGTGCGAACGAGCAGCGGCTGACCCTCGGAGC
This sequence comes from Acidimicrobiia bacterium, assembly GCA_049578105.1. Lineage (GTDB taxonomy): Bacteria > Actinomycetota > Acidimicrobiia > Spongiisociales > ZC4RG35 > JARDZU01. Next base: position 1,443 of record JBAULI010000195.1, read on the forward strand.
GATTCGAAGGATGCGGGCATTGTTCGAGGAGTGGAAACCCGATCTGGTTCACGCGCACCTTCCCTCGGCCGGCATCCTGGCCCGTCTCTTTTTCCGAGGCCCGGTCGTCTACACCGAGCACAACATCGCCGACTCCTATCGACAACCGACGAGATGGCTCAACAGGGTGACTTATGGCCGCAATGCCTCGGTGCTCGCCGTGTCAGATGCGGTTGCGGAGAGCCTCCGTGGATTTCCCGGGCCAAAGCCGATCGTCGTGCCCAACGGGGTCTCGGTCAACGTCGACGACTCGGACGTGGCCGAGATAAGGAACGAGCTCGGTCTCGGGCCATCGGAGCCCCTCGTCGTGCACGTCGGGAACATAAGGCCCCACAAGGGCCATTCCAACCTGATCGCCGCCACCGCCAAGATGATCGCGGAGAGACCGGACGTGCGCGTCGTGTCGGTTGGTGGAGAGAAGTTTCCCGGGGACCTGGAGCGCGTTCGCGCCGAGGCCGAAGCGGCGGGTATCGGGACGAACCTCGAGTTCATGGGCCGACGCCCCGATGCCCTGGCCTTCATCGCCGCCGCCGACGTCTTCGTCAACCCGGCCGATGTCGAGGGACTTCCGGTGGTGATCCTCGAGGCTCTGGCCCTGGGGCGCCCGGTGGTGGCCACCGACGTGGGTGGAGTGCCGTCGGTGGTCATCGATGGCGTGACCGGAAGGCTGGTCCCGCCCCGCGATCCGGCGGCACTCGCCGGAGCGATGGTCGAGGCGCTGGACACGCCACAAGCCCGCAAGTGGGGAGAGACAGGCCGCGAGCTGGTGTTGAGAGAGCACGGGACCGATCGAATGGTTCGCTCCTATGAGGAGACATACCAGGGACTGATCGGTGGCTGAGCTAGACACGCGCCCGGCGACCCCGGGCGACACTTCCGCCATTTTGGAGCTGTTGAAGGCATCCCTCGGCGAGAGCCCGCTCCTGAAGAGGAAACCCGAGCTCTGGGCTTGGAAACACACCGCCAATCCCTTCGGCCCGTCGATCGTCCTGCTCGCCTGGTCCGGTGACCGGCTGGCAGGTGTTCGGGCGATGATGCGATGGGAATTGCACACGAGGGACGGCGAGCTCGTTCGCTGCGTGAGAGCCGTGGATACCGCCACTCACCCTGAATTCATGCGCAGGGGGATCTTCCGGCGACTGACCGAGGAGGCAATCGAGATCGCGCGCGACGAAGACGTCCACCTGGTGTTCAACACCCCGAACCCAAAGTCGGCGGCCGGCTATCTGACCATGGGTTGGACCGAAGTGGGATGGATCGGCGCCCAGATACGCCCGCGCATGGGCAGATCGGTGAGACCCGACGGTGAGACTCCTCCGGCCCTCGAGTCCGTGCTACCGACGGCCCGGCCGTTCGAGCCGGTCGACCATGAGAATCGCCCGGCGCGCGGTCTTCGCACCCTTCGCACCATCGAATACCAAACCTGGAGGTTCAGCGGCCATCCTCGCGTACGCTATGGCACGGTGGGTGAGCACGAGACGACAGCAGTGGTGAGGGCCGGGGTGAGAGGCGGCAGGACCGAATTGGTCCTGGCCGACTTGCTCGGGGACCCGAACAGCCGTGTGATCCGCGAGGTCGCTCGTCATAGCCGAGCGGCTTACGTAGGAGGGTTCTTCTCCAAAGGATCCCCGGAGCGAGGCGCCGCGATCCGCGCCGGGCTCCTCCCCGTTCCGCGACTCCACACCCTTCGTCTGGTCGCCCGTCCTCTCACCGAGCTGGACTTCGACGTCTTCGACCTCGACTCATGGGATATTGCGGTCAGCGATCTGGAGCTGTTGTGAAAGGCGAGGGCGGATACTGGCTGGCGGTGGGTGTCGCCGTGATCGGTTTGGCGGCCGTGGTGGCTTCCGGCCTGACCGGTGCCGCCGTCCTGATCTTGGCCGCCCTCGGGACCCTGATGATGGGGGCGGTGGGGTCATGGATGAAGCGACCGGTCGACGAGGGTTGGCTGCAATCCTGGGTGGTGCTGGGCTTCATGGCCAAGGTGGCGGGGGCATTTGCCCGCTATTTCATGGTTCAGGTGATCTATGGCGGCATCGGCGACTCGCTGCGGTACTACAACGTTGGAATCGACCTGGCCGCAATCTGGCGCCAGGGGCACATCCCCGCTCTGACCGGGTCGGGCTCGTTCGGGACCCAGGTCGTCGAGGCCGTGACCGGCGGCCTATTCGCCATCTTCACTCCCGACCTGCTTGGGGGATTCGTCATCTTCAGCATGTACTCGTTCCTGGGCCAGCTCGGGCTGTATGCGGCATTTCGCCGGTGGGCCGAGCCCCATCAGCTGAAGCCCTATGCATTCGTCATCTTCTTCTTCCCCACCTATGCCTTCTGGCCGTCCAGCATCGGCAAGGACGCCTTGATCATCATGTTCCTTGGGTTCTGCGCCTATTCGATCGCCCGGCTTCTCGAGGGCTTCGAGCTCCGCTGGATCGCCCCGGTCGCCCTCTCGATGGTCGGCCTCGGCCTGATCCGGATCCACATCGCCGCCCTGGTCGCCTTCGGGCTCGTCGGCGCCCTCATCGTCTCCAAGGTGAGGGTCGGGGCGACGTTCATGACACGAAGTCGAAAACTCGTCACTTTTGCCGGTGCGGCTCTCGCCGTTGTGATCGCGGTGCAGCTCATTCCCCAGGTGGTGGGGCTCGAGCTCAACGACCTCGGTGACGTGACCCCGTTCGCCAACGAGATCACCCGGCGAACGTCGGAGAGCGGAACCGTGGCCTCCGGCGGCCCGGTCACGTCGGTCCTCGACGTGCCCGGTGCCGTGGCGCTGGTGTTGTTCCGTCCCTACATCTTCGAAGGCACCGAGTTGCAACACCTCCTCGCCGCCGGGGAGACGACCCTCATCCTGCTGTTGTTCATATGGAAGCTCCCGGTCATCCTCCGCAACTGGGGGCGATGGCGCACCAACGCATACCTGGTCTTCTGCACGCTCTACACCTTGGCCTTCGCGGTCGTCTTCAGCGTGGTCAGGAATCTCGGGATCATCGCAAGGCAAAGGGGTCAGGTTCTCGGCTTCTTCATGGCGCTGGTGATCGGTCTCGGCTGGAGTGAGACGAAGAAGGCAAGAGCGGCGAGAGCCGCTCGGGAGGCGAAGGACGCGGCCAGGAGGGCCGACTCCGTCACTTGGGCATGAAACGCGCCCTCGACGTGACCCTGTCTCTGATCGCCCTGCTCGTGCTGTCTCCGGTGCTGGTGGTCGTGGCAATCCTGGTCCGGTGGAAGCTCGGCCGCCCGATCCTCTTCACCCAGGAACGGCCAGGTCTCGGAGGACGGCCTTTCACACTGGTCAAGTTTCGAACCATGGCCCCCGCCACCGAAGAGACCCAAGACGGATCGTCCGATGAGCAGCGGCTGGGGTCGTTCGGGGCC
>JBAULI010000196.1:0-5406 GCA_049578105.1 Acidimicrobiia bacterium
GTTGATCTCACAGAAACCGAAGCTCGGATAGCAGTTACCCTCATCGTCGATGTTCACCAGGGTTCCTTCCGGATATCGCTCCGACAGACGTCGACCCCTGACGCTGATCTTGGTTGGGATCGCCGCGGTCTACCTGGTCCTGACCGCGCTGGGCACTTTGTGGACGGACTATCTCTGGTTCGATTCCATCGGGTACAACTTCGTGTGGCAGCGACGTTGGGGTCTTTCGATAGTGCTGGGAGCGGCGGGTGTCGCCCTCGCCTTCCTCGTCCTCTGGGTCAGCCTCCGGGTGGTCGACAGGATGTCGCCGCGTTGGCAGCCATTCGATCTCAGCGAAGAGGAAGAGCTGATCGAACGGTTCCGCGAATGGGTCGAGCCGCGTGTCCGTCAGGTCAGGTTCTGGGTAACGGCCTCATTGGCCTTGATCCTCGGTCTCGCCGTTGCGGCTTGGAGGGACCAGGTATTTCTGTTCCTGAATTCCCAGGACTTCGGTACGGCGGATCCCATCTTCAACATGGACGTCGGGTTCTACGTCTTTCGTCTCCCCCTCCTCGAGACGATCACCGACTGGGTGTTCAACCTGCTGGTGCTGGCCACGGTGCTGGTGGCGGTGGCCCACTACTTCAACGGGGGGATACGGTTCAACGGGAGGCGATTCTCTTCCACCCGGCCCGCCAAGATCCATATCTCGGTGATGCTCGCCCTGATCGCCCTCGTGCGGGCGGTCATCTATCGGCTCGACATGTTCAATCTGATGCTGGCCGACCGACCGTCGGCCAACTTCTTCGGACCGGGCTACACCGACGTGATGGCCCGGCTACCCGCCTATCGCCTCCTCATGCTGGTGGCACTGTTGGCGGCGGTCCTCTTCATCGTCAACATCTTCCGGCCAGGCTGGATCCTCGCCCTCGTCGCGGTCGGGTCCTGGATCGTGGTGGCGATCGCCGCACTCGCCATATATCCGGCGATCATCCAGCGAATCCAGGTGCTCCCCGACCAGGTCGGACGCGAGCGGCCGTACATCGTCAACAACCTGGAGTTCACGAGAGCCGCCTGGGGTTTGGACAACGTCGAGGTGCAGCCGTTCGCCGCCGCTGACACGCTCGACGCCGATGCGATCGAGGCCAATGCGCTCACCGTCGACAATCTGAGGATCTGGGACCCTTCGGTTCTCCCTCGCACCTATCAGAACTTCCAGGAGTTGAGGACCTATTACTCATTGGCTGTCGTCGACACCGACCGTTACATCAGCGACGGGGTCCCGAAACAGGTCATGCTGGCGGTACGTGAGTTGGAAGAGGTGAACCTGCCACGCGAGGACTGGCAGAACCAGCGTCTCTTCTATACCCACGGTTTCGGTGCCGTGGTCAACGAGGCCAACCTCGTCGATGCCGGCGGCCAGCCCAAGTTCCTGCTCAAAGACGTGCCACCCGTGGCCGAGGTGCCGGCACTCGAGCTGAAGGAGCCCAGGGTCTACTTCGGCGAGACCTACCAGCCGGGACGGCCGGTGATCGTCAAGACCGGTGACACCCCACAGGAGGTCGACGCACCGCTGCCCGACGAGGGCACCGAATACAACGAGTACGACGGTGATGCCGGTGTCGAGATAGGCAGCTTCTGGAGGAGGGTCGCCTTCGCCTTCAGATACCGCGATCTCAACCTTCTGATCTCGCCGGAGATCCGAAGCGACAGCAGGGTGTTGGTGGAGCGCAATGTCCGTCGGATCGTCGAAGACGTCGCACCTTTCCTCGAGGTGGACACCGACCCCTATCCGGTGATCCTCAATGGTGAGATCCTCTGGGTCCTGGATCTCTACACCTCGACCCACTCGTACCCGTATTCACAGCCGCTCACCCCTGATGCGGTGGGACGTCTCGCCCTGTCCTCGGAGATCTCCAGGGGAGTCAACTACCTCCGTAACTCGGTGAAGGCGGTGGTAGATGCCAACAACGGGGATGTCACCTTCTACCTCAACGACCCGTCCGATCCCATCGCCGAGGCGTGGAGCAAGGCATTTCCGGGCCTGTTCAAGCCGGCCTCGGACATGCCCGACGGGCTGCAGGATCATCTCCGTTATCCCCAAGATCTCTTCCGTCTGCAGAGTCAGCTCTATCTGGAGTATCACGTCACCGACCCGAATCAGCTCTTCACCGGGAACGATGCCTGGTCGCTGCCAGACGATCCGTCCACCATCACCCGCGGCACCTCGGTCGGCCAGGAATACCTGAAGAGTGACGGACGGGATACCAGCGGGGCGCTTCGCTATCGGGCCGAGATCCTTCCCTACTACCTGCTGACCAAGCTTCCCGGTGAGTCGGACCTGTCGTATCTGCTGCTCCAGCCATTCACACCAAAAGACAAGAAGAACATGTCCTCATTCCTCGTGGCCGACTCCACCCCGGGCCGCTACGGCCGTCTGATCGACTTTCGCATGCCACAAGGCGAGCTGGTGGATGGGACGGGCCAGGTCGGCCAGCGTATCGAGCAGGACGCCGAGATATCACAGCAGTTCACCCTCTGGGACTCGCTGGGCTCGATGGTCATCAAGGGTGACCTCCTCGTGGTTCCGATCGAGGACTCGATCCTCTATGTCCAACCGATCTACCTCGAGGCGGAAGGCGGCGGCTTCCCCGAGTTCAGACGCGTGATCGTGGTCTATGCAGACCAGGTCGAGTGGGCCGAGACGCTCGAGGGTGCGCTGGCGAAGGTCTTCGGCGGCGGCACCGGGACCGATCAGCCACCTCCGGGACCGGACGGTTCAACCGTGGACGATCTCCTCAGTCAGGCTGCGGCCGCATTCCAGTCGGCCGACGAAGCGTTGAGCAGTGGTGATCTGGCTGGATACCAGCGTTGGATCGAAGAGGCGCGACGTCTGATCAAGAATGCCCAGGACATCCTCGAGGGAACGGTCGAGGCCACCGCATACTCGCCCAGCTGATTCGGATCATTCCTCACTTGTCGGCCCGCCCCCTAGAGTGGGGCACTCTTTCCTAGGAAAACATGGCAAAAGACGAAGACGAATACATACGCATGCGCGGCACCGTGGTGAAGATGCTCCCGGACTCCACGTTCGAGGTGAAGCTGGACAGCGGGTTCGAGTTGCTGGCCAAGCCGTCCGGACGGATGCGCAGGGGTAGGGGTATTCGGGTGCTTCCCGGCGACACCGTCGACGTCGAAGTCTCCACCTACGACCCGACCCGGGGTCGAATCGTCTGGCGTTATCGCTGAACCGGGACTATCCAACGGAAAATTGTCCCACCCGTCACTCATGATGAGGGCATGGAACTCATATTCGATCTCGCCACGGTGGTCGCCGCCCTGCTGATGCTCCTCACCGGTGGCTTCGCCATCCTCTCCAATCTCCACGACGACATGTTCTGATCTTCTTCTGATCTTCACGTCTAGGCTCGGTCCACGGGACGAGACGCCCGGATCCACGCAAGGAAGCTCACGATGAGAATCAGCAACATCGTCCTTCGGGTGTCCGATATGGAAAACGCCCTCGCCTTCTGGCGGGACGGTGTTGGGCTCGATCTGAGTTTTGCCGGAGACGAGTTCGCCTTCTTCCAAGTCGGGGACCTCTCGCTGATGCTCAATGTCCCCGAGAAATTCCGTCCGATCGATGCGGACACCGAGATCGTCTTCGAAGTCGACGATGTGCGCCAGACTTTCGCCGAGATGCGTGACCGCGGGATCCCCTTCGAGGTGGAACTGCGTCCGGTCACCTCCGATGGGGAGCGTTCACTACTGGCCGCTCATTTCCGTGATCCCGACGGGAATGTGGCTTCGATAACCGGCTGGGTGACCCAGGACTGAGTTGATCGGCCGGAGGGTGGGGGGAGAAGCACCCTCCGGCCTGCTGTCTCGCCGGTGGCGTCAGCCGGCGGGCATTGGGATCGTCATCCACCGACCGTTGTGGTCGTCATGTCAACCGCCGGTGCGGTCGTGGTTGTCACTCCGGGGAGCGTCGTCGTGGTGGTGTCGTTGTTGTTGTTGTCATTCGAAGAGCACGCACTCACGGCCATTCCGATGACGAGCGCGAGAGCCACGATTGATCTCGTCTTCCTGGTCTTGTTCTGTCTCATGTCTGCCTCCATGACTCGTAGAGAACGGCCCGACCAGTGGCAGACTGTCGAGCCGATGTTGAGACACTCAGTTACCCCTGTGGTGCAGAATTCAAACTCTGACCGGGGGGCCGAACCAGGGGGTGTCGGAGGGTCACGGTCATAGACGATGAGCCGTGTGTCCGTCATGGAGTCGAGAAGCCGCTGGCCGCCGAACCAGGCGAGGGGGACGGCCAGCTCAGCTTCTCGATGTGGGCCCTACTGGGCGGTGTATGCGCCGTCGACCAGGTAGTAGCCGCCGGTGCAGAAGGACGCCTCGTCCGAGCAGAGGAATGTGACCAGGGCGGCCACTTCCTCAGCCGTGCCCAGACGCTGGATTGGATGCATCCCTGCGATCATCTTCAGGGTGTCCTCGTCCAGGTTGGCGTCGAGGAGCGGTGTCCGAATGAACCCGGGGCCAACCGAGTTGACCCGGATCCCCTGAGCTGAGTACTCGATGGCTGCCACCTTGCTCATGCCCACGACGCCGTGCTTGGCGGCGACATAGGCGGGAGCATTGGCGAAACCGACGCTGCCCAGGATCGAGGCCATGTTGAGGATGGCTCCTCCGCCACTGGCCAGCATGGCCGGGATCTCATAGCGCATCCCGTAGAACACGCCATTGAGGTTGACACCGATCACTTGGTGCCAGGAGTCCAGCGGATACTCGCCCACCGGGGCCTGTGCTCCGCCGATGCCGGCGTTGTTCACTGCAACATGAAGTCCGCCGTACTCCTTGACGGTGTAGTCGACGAGGGCCTTGACCTGCTCGGGATCGGAGACGTCGACTTTGAAGAAGGAAGCTCGTCCGCCTTCGCCATTGATGGCATCGGCGATCTTGTTCCCGGCCGGCTCGTCGTAGTCGGCGACGACCACGGTCGCCCCGCAGTCGGCAAAGCTGTGGGCGCAGGCCTCCCCGATGCCCGAACCGCCACCGGTGACGATGGCGATCTTGCCCTCGTAGTTGTATTTGGCCATGCGTGATTCCTTTCTCGCGGCCACACCTATCGAGTGTCAGCGCATCGAGTGACGACGGATAGGGCACCCGGTCCCAATTCCGGGTGTCCAAAGACCACATCGGGTAACTAGCCGGTTGGCACAGCGCTCGGGCGTCCTTACAATTCGGCCTACAAGCGACGCGGGGTGGAGCAGTCTGGTAGCTCGTCGGGCTCATAACCCGAAGGTCGCGGGTTCAAATCCCGCCCCCGCTACTACCGAGAATCCCTTGCACCGCAAGGGATTTTCGCTTGTCTGGACTTCCCGCCAACCTACTCCGCGAGGTCCCCATCGCGCGTCCATAGCG
>JBAULI010000197.1:0-27495 GCA_049578105.1 Acidimicrobiia bacterium
ACGTTGCGCACGAATGTCACCTCGTACCCACGCCAGGCCAAATAGCGACGGATGGCGTCGAACGCCACCGCCGAGCGGCCATGACCGACATGGGGCTCGGACTGCACCGTCGGCCCACAGACATACATCGCGACCTTGCCTTCGTCCCGCGGTTCGAAGGGGACGACGCCGCGCTGCAGCGTGTCATTGAGGCGGAGCATCAGGGAATGTTAAGCAAGGGGGCCCAATGTGATGACCGCAACGGCGGCCAGGCCCTCACCCCGGCCAATGAACCCGAGCCCGTCCGTGGTCGTCGCCTTGACCGAGACCAGCTCGGTCGAGATGCCCAACGCCTCGGCCAGCCCTGATCGAATGGGCTCCCGGAAGGGGGAAACCCGAATCTGCTGGATCACGACCGTGGCGTCGACATGCCAAACCGCCAAACCGGCAGCAGTCACCATCGTCGCCGCCTGACGCAGGAGGAACAACGAATTGGCATCCTTCATCATCGGGTCGTCCGATGGGAACACCTCGCCGATGTCGCCCATCACCGCCGCTCCGAGCAATGCATCCGTCACGGCGTGAGCAAGCACGTCGCCGTCGGAGGTGGCAGTGACGCCAATGTTCTCCGAGACGGTCACACCTCCGAGGATCAATGGCGGGTCACCGTCCAATGGGTGCGCGTCGAACCCCCAACCGACCCTGGTGCCGGGTACCGGCACCCCCTGGCTCATTCCTCTTCGGGCTCGATCTTGGGCAACGCCCGATCCAGCTTCTTGATCGCTTCCTCCTCGTCGATCTCGAGGCTGAAGGCGAGCTCGGAGCTGAGAGTCAACCGGGCTTTGGAGAGCATCCTCTTCAAGGCGGGGCTGATCCCCTTGGTCTGCTGGGCGTAAGAGAGGTCACGGACGACCTCGGCAACCTGAAATATGTCACCGGACGTCATCTTCTCGTTGAGGACCTTGTACCAGCGGCTCCAGTTCGAACCGGCCTCTTCGGGCTCGCCCTTGAGAGACTTGAGGACCTCGCGTGACCTGGTCTTGGAGATGACCGGTCGGATCAGGTCTTCGACCTTGTCGAGGGGAACCATCACGGTCAGTTGCTCGGTCGCCACGTCGAGGACGAAGTAGTCCTGCTTCTTCCCGGCGAACTCCTGCTTGACCTTCTTCTGGATGGTGGCCGCCCCATGTTGGGGATGGACCACCTTGTCACCTACCGAGTATTTTGTCGCTGTTGAAGCCATGTGGGAAGCGGAGTGTACCGGCCCCGTCCCTCAATCGAGGACGGGCTCCCATTCGCTGGCAGTGTCACGAAGTCGGTCGAAGAATGCGCGCAACTGTCCTGCCCGTGTCTCGCCGACCCCCTCTACCTTGATCAGATCCTCCTCGGATGCGTCGAGCAGACGCGACACCGAGCCGAAATAGCGAATGATGTCGTCACGCACCGCGTCGGGGAGACGACCGACCTGAGACAGGATCCGAAAGCCTCTCGGGTCGACCGGGTCGTCGAGATCGGGGAACCCGAGCTCCTTGCCCACGCGTGAAGGGTCTTCGAGCTCGGTCCCGGGTACGTCGGACAGAGCCTCGATCGACTTTCGAACCGAGTTGGAGCGCAATGGCTTGGTGTAGTCGCGGATCACGGCAGCCATGGTGAAGTCGACACCCGAGATGAGGTCGTTGAGCTGCAGATACATGATCCGCCCGTCCTCCCCGAGAGTGTGGGTGCGTGCCTCGACCTGACCACCGAGCCGACTGACCAGCTCGGCCCGTTGCAGGACGGTCACTGCAGAGCGGTAGGTGGAGAGACCCGCAACCTCGAGACGGGTGAGTTTGATCTCGGAGTCATCGAGGCGTCGTCTCAGGCGATCGAGGCTCTGCAGCTCCTGATTGACATGTGCTGTCACCTCGGTCGGTGAGGCGAGCTCGAGCTTCTGGCCCAAGTAGAAGAGGGTGGCCACCCGCCGTCCCTCGCTCACCGCCACCACGGGCTTGCCTGTCTCCACGGCCATCCGCTCGGCGGTTCGGTGACGGGCCCCGGTCTCATCGGTCGGGATCGAGCCCTCCGGGACGAAATGGACACCGGCTTCGAGGATCACGCCCCAGCTGTCGTCGAGCACGATGCCGCCATCCATCTTCGACAACTCGGCGAGCCGGGCCGGGGTGAACACGGCCGAGTTGAGGCTGAATCCACCGGTGCTGGCCTCGGTGACCTCCTGGCTGTTGCCCAGGACCACGAGACCGCCCTTGCCCTGCTGGATGATTCGCTCGAGACCTCGGCGCATCGGTGTCCCCGGAGCGAGGCGCTCCAGGGTCTCGGATATTGTCGGGCCACCCACGGGCAACAGGCTAACTGAATCAGTCCAGACCGGCTTCGACGAGCGCGTCCCACAATCTCATCGGGCTGCCCCCGATCGGGGCGACTCTTCGGTCCAGGCCCATCCGGTCCAACTCCTCGAGCCTCCGGGTCTCCATAGGGATGGTTCGCACCTCACCCGCCAGCCCGATCTCTCCCCACGCTGCCATCTTCCCCAGGGCGCGGTCCCGCGCCGAGGAGGCGACGGCGAGTGCAACTGCGAGGTCGGAGCCGGGCTCCTCGATCTTCCATCCGCCCACCACGTTGACATAGACCTCCTGATCGTGGAGCCCGAGGCGGGCATGTCGATCGAGTACGGCGAGAACCTGATTGACCCTGGTCGGGTCGAGACCCCGGATCGAGCGTCGAGGCTGAGCCTGCCTGGTCGGCGAGACCAGCGCCTGGACCTCCACCAGAATCGACCTTCTGCCCTCCACGGCCGGGTAGATGACGGTGCCGGGCACTTCCGACTCCCATCCGTCCAAGAAGACCTTCGAAGGGTCATCGACCTCGGCCAGGCCCTCCGAGCGCATGTCGAACATCCCGGAGACGTGAGTGGCGCCAAATCGGTTCTTGCTGCTTCGCAGGACCCGAAATCCGCGATCCGGGTCACCCTCGAGGTAGAGGACCACATCGACCATGTGCTCCAACATCTTCGGCCCGGCCAAACCCCCCTCCTTGGTGACGTGCCCGACCAGCACGACGGCGACACCGGTGGTCTTGGCGAATCTGACCAGGCGCCCGGCGCTCTCCCTGACCTGGGCGACACCACCCGGTGCCGATGAGATCTCGCTCACGCCCATGGTCTGGATCGAGTCGACTACCAGCAGGAGGGGCCGTGCCACATCTGCCATGGCGATGATGGCGTCGACGTCATCGTCTGAGATGAGTTCGATGGTGTCGTCGACCACCCCCAGACGATGGGCTCGCATGGCAACCTGCTCGGCCGACTCCTCGGCGCTTGCCACCACGACAGGTGCCCCACTGCGGGCCAGGGCGCCCGCCACCTGGAGCAGCAGGGTGGACTTCCCGACACCAGGCTCACCACCGAGGAGGATCACCGACCCCGGGACCACGCCGCCACCGAGGACACGATCGATCTCGGGCCACCCGGTGGGCCGACGCGTGTGCTTCCGCTCGCTGGCCCCCTTGAGCCCTATCGATGAGGCGGCACGTGTCTTCTTGCCGGCGACACCGGCGACCTCGACCAGAGGGTCGGAGACTCCGCATTGGGGACAGAAGCCCATCCACTTGCCCGAGGAGAACCCACAGGACTCACAACGAAACGCCATCTAGAGCACCATCTTCGAGTTATCGATTACGCCACCGGGACGCGAGAATCAAGACCCCCACCAAGGCCAAGAAGGCAACGGTTGCAGTCAAAGCCGAGGCCACGGTCCAGGGCTCATAAGTTCTGATCGCCCACACGAACATCCCGTGGCACAATAACCCTGAAGGAGGGATGTGGCTGCCTCTCAAAAATGCGACCACTGCGGCGCGACAGTCCCCGCAGACGAGCAGTTCTGCCCCAATTGCGGATCGTTCATCGACCCACTGAGCCCTGTGGCGACTGCCGGCCGCGACAACATCATCACGGTGAACTCCGACGGGAATTACGAGGAGTTCGAGCTCGGCGCGCCTCCGCCACCTGCGGAGCCGACCGAAGGCGGGCCGAGACAGACGAAGGCGGGCAAACAGGTCAAGTCGATCAACTGCCCATCATGCGGAGCGGTCAATCCACCCAACAACCGGCATTGCCAAGAGTGCGGTGCCAGGTTGTCCCAGGGACCGTTGCCGACGGCACCGCGTCCCACGGTTCAAGCCACGGCCGGTGTCCGGGCCGCCCTGGCGATATCCGCTCTCCTCTTCGGGGTCGTGGTCATCGCCCTCCTGTTCAACGCATTCAACGGGGGAGGCGGGACGGCCACCGAGAGTACGACCACGATCGCAACCTCGACCAGCACATCCCTGGCCGAGCTGGGCCCGATCGACGTCATCGACACCCAGTGCTCGGTCGACGGGATCGGCTCATTCATCTGTGAGAACCTGACTTCGGGCAGCGACGCCGAGTATCAGGTGACGTGGGAGGACCTGGATCCTCAGGAGATCACGATTCGCCTGACCTTCAACCAGCCGATGGCGATCCAGAGGATCGACTGGTACAACCTCGCCGACGACACGCAGTTCCGACGCAACTACCGGGCTCGTGGTGTGCTCATCGAGGCACAGGACTCCCTGCAGCAGACCCCGATCGAGCTGACCAACGATCCAGGTCTCCAGTCGATCGCCTACGCCGCCATAAACGCCAACTGGGTGGAGATCACTATCACCAGTGCCTACCAGGCCGAGGTGGTCGACGACAACGTCTTCAGAGAGCTCGCCATCCAGGAAATCACCGTCATCGGCCGACCGGCGACCACCACCACCACCGCTCCCTGACCCACCGCGAGGGCACGGCTTCCTCCTCTGTGAACGCTTTTGAACGCAAACGGTCTATTTCCGTTCACAGAAGGACGTCAAGCGACCAGAGGCAAAAGGGCGCGTGGCAGCGACTCGCTATTGCTTGATGTATGGATGACCTTCGGCGGCGGGTGGTCTGGTCCTCCCCACCACCCCGGCCACAACGATGATGACCACGATGTAGGGAAGCATCAATAAGAACTCGGACGGGATCCCAACACTCAAAATCGAAACCTTCTGTTGGAGGGCCCGCGAGAAACCAAACACAAGACCGGCTCCCAACGCCCCGAACGGCATCCAGCGGCCGAAAATCATGGCCGCCAGGCCGATGAACCCGATTCCTCCTGTCATGTTCTCCTCGAAGCGGGCCACCTGGGACAAACCAAGGAACGCCCCACCAAACCCGGCGATCATTCCCCCCAGGACAACGTTTCGGTACCGAATCCAGTAGACGTTGATCCCCGCAGTGTCGGCTGCCTCGGGATGTTCGCCAACTGACCGGGAGCGGAGTCCCCACCGGGTGCGGAACAAGCCGAAGTGGAGTGCGAAGAGCAAGATGAACATCCCGTAGACGAAGAAGTTGTGGTCGAAGAACATCGGTCCGATGACCGGTATGTCCGCCAAGAGCGGTATCCGCCACGCGGAGATGCGCTCCGGGGCATTGAGTGTCTGCACGTCGGTCAGTATTCGCGCCGTCATCAGTGAGGTGAGGCCCAACGCAAGGAAGTTGATCACGACTCCAGCGATGATTTGGTCGACGTGGAACTTGATCGTCAGCCATGCAAGAAAGAGCCCCAGCAGACCACCGGTGAGTAGGGCGCCGACGACACCGGCCAAGGTCCCAAAGGCACTGCTCAGGACCACCGCGGCGAATGCCGAAGCCAGTAGCTGGCCCTCGATGCCGATGTTGATTATCCCGACCCGCTCACACATCAACCCAGTCAATGCACCCAACACGACCACGACCGATAGCAGAACGGTCGATCGCAGCATTCCCACCATGCTGAACTGGCCACCGGCCGCCGCCCAGGCGAGAAAGGCCAAAGAGAAGAGCCCAAACCCAATGGCCAGCGTGATATTGGTCCACCGCAACGACGACCTGGTAACACGCCAGATGCCCAAGACGAGGATGATGACGGCGATCACGGCCGACAGGGTCCTGGAGTTGACAACCCAGGAGAGATTCTGGAAACGGTCTGTCTGAAGCGAGAGGTTGAAGGTGGCATCCAGAGTCCCATCGACTCCGAAGACGAACGCCCAGAAGACGAACAGACTCAGTGCGATCAGGACGCCGCCGACGATCGACGATCGACGTTCGTCAGGCGTCGCCCGCTGCCGGACCTCGACGACCTTTGGCTCTGCAACAGTTGTCATGCTCCCCACCCCTGCGTCAACTGGGTCGGACCGGACTCTGTCGGCTTCACCCTGAACACTGCGCGTACCAATTCAGGTGCTGCGATGAAGACCACGATCAGCGCCTGCATCACCACTACCAGATCGACGGTGACACCGGCCGCAGCCTGCATTACACGACCACCGGCGATCAGCGCGCCAAACAGCAGACCGGACCACAAGACACCAAACGGATGGGATCGGCCCAGCAGCGCCAGGGTGATTGCATCAAAACCTATCGTCCCCGGGAAATTGTCGGTCACGGTGTATGGCGGTAGACCGAGGGTTTGTGTGGCCCCGGCCAAGCCGGCCAAGGCACCAGAGATGAACATGACAGCGGTGTAGAGGAGGGCGACATTCATGCCCGCGTACAGACTGGCGCTGGGCGAGTAACCCGCAGCCCGGAACTCGAAGCCGATCGTCGACTTGAACAGCAGCCAATAGACGAAGAAGACCGCGGCGATCGCGATCAAGAGACCGATGTTGACGCGATATTGCTGTCCAAAGAGAGTGGGCAAGCGTGCCGACTCGAGAATGGGAGCCGACTTTGGGATCGTCGAGCCCTCCTCTTGGAACACGGACGTTTTGAGCACCCACAGCGTGAAGAAGGCGGCGATGAAGTTGAGCATGATCGTCGTGATCACCTCATGGGCCCCGGTTCTGGCCTTGAGAAGACCGGCGATGCCCCCCCACAACCCGCCACCGACAATGGCAGCAACTACGGCCAACGGGATATGCAACAGAGCCGGCAGTTCAACATGCAGACCAACCCAGAGGGCGAATAGCCCACCGATGAAGATCTGGCCTCGGGCTCCAATGTTGAAGAGACCGGTTCGAAAACCGACGGCCACTGCCAGCCCGGCCAGTGTGAGGGGAGTGGCGGTGTAGAGGGTCTCGGATATCGCTCTCACCGAGCCAAACGCTCCCAGGAACAGCTCGCGGTATGCGACCCACACGCCTTCGAACATCGCCCCTATTGCTCCACCCGGGTCCTCGCTCATCTGTCGCCAGGCGTCGACATCGGTCACCATGATGATGACCGCTCCCACCAGAAGTGTGAGCACGAGGGCCAACACAGGCAGCGTCAATGCCCGTCTGAGACTCTCACCCATGCCCGTGATCCGGCTCATCACACCCGGGTCGGGCTCGGTTGGTGGTGTTGGCTCGGTGGTCGCGCTCTGCGCCTGGTCGTCAGTCACGCCGATCTCCCGACCCGAGCATGGCCAGGCCAATCTCCGTTGTCGAGGCGATCGCCGGGTCGAATTCGCCGGCAATTCTGCCCTCGAACATCACCAGGACCCGATCGGAAAGAGCCATGACTTCATCGAGCTCCGACGAAACGATCAACACGGCAGCCCCCTGGTCTCTTTCCTCCACGATCCGCGCATGTATGTACTCGATCGAGCCGACGTCCACACCCCGAGTCGGCTGGGAGGCTACGACCAGCTTGACGTCACGATCGAATTCTCTGGCCACGATCACCTTCTGCTGGTTGCCCCCGGAGAGTTTCGAAACAGGCACATCGACCGTGCTGGTCTTCACGTCGTACTCGTCGACGAGTCTCTTCGAAGACTCGATCGCCTTGTCCCAATCCATCTGGATCCCACGTGAGTAAGGCCGGTCGTAATAGGAGTCGAGAACCATGTTCTCGGCGACGGAGAACTGGAGGACCAGCCCGCTCTCCTGGCGGTCCTCCGGGACATGGGCGACGCCAAGACGATGAAGGTCCCTCGGACTCGACTCCGTAACATCGTCCTCTCCAAGGAAGACGCGGCCGGCCAAAGATGGGCGCATCCCCATGACGCTCTCCACCAACTCGGTTTGGCCGTTTCCCTGGACACCGGCGATCCCTACGATCTCGCCGGCGCGGACTTCGAAGGACACACCGTCGACAGTCCTGGTCCCACGATCATCGAGCACCACTAGGTCGTGGATCGACAAGACCACGTCCTTCGGGGCGGCGGTCTCCTTGTGCACGCGCAGATCGACCGGGCGCCCGACCATCATCTCCGCCAGCTGTTCTCGGGTCGATGTCTTCGGGTCGGCTTCGCCTACCAATTTGCCGTCTCGCAACACCACGATTCGATCAGCAATCTCGAGGGCCTCATTCAGCTTGTGGCTGATGAAGATCACACCTTTGCCGTCCTCCTTGAGCCCGCGCACGATGCCAAAGAACTCTTCGACTTCCTGGGGGGTCAAGACGGCAGTCGGCTCGTCGAAGATTATGTAGCGAGCATCTCTCACCAGGACCTTGATGATCTCGACGCGCTGTTGCACACCGACGGGGATGTCTTCGACCATTGCCTCCGGGTTCACCGAGAGGTTGTAGCGGTCTGAGACCTCACGGATCATGGAGTCGGCCGCCTTCCGATCTATCCAGTCCACTCCCTTTAGCGGCTCCATGCCCAGGATCACGTTCTCGGCAACAGTGAACACCGGGACCAGCATGAAGTGCTGGTGCACCATCCCGACGCCGGCCTGAATCGACGCCCTGGGGTTGGCCAGCTCCAGCTCTGCCCCATCGATGACCACTTCGCCGGAATCGGGCGAGTAGAGACCGAACAGGACATTCATCAGCGTCGTCTTGCCGGCGCCGTTCTCACCGAGCAACGCGACAATCTCGCCGGCGTCCACGGAGAGGCTCACATCGTCGTTGGCGAGGACCGTGGGAAATTCCTTTGTGATCCCCCGCAATTCCAGGGCCACCCGCACGCTCTTTCTGCCGACCGCGGCCGCACTATATACAGAGGAGCCCCCGCACTGCGGAGGCTCCTCTGTCTGAATCAGCTAGCGGATCAACCGCCGCCAACCACGAACTTGTCCCAAGTGATGACACCGTTCTTGACGTCCTCGAGCACCTGCTGGACCTCGGCCGCCAACTCGGGCGACACTCGATCCTCCCAGGAGTGGTACGGAGCGAGACCGATGGCACCATTCTCCAGATTCCCGACAAGGCTCGTGCCGCCGGTCGGTGCACCGGAAGCATCTGCCTCGATGGATCGTTGCACCTGGATCCGGATGCCCTTGAGGACCGTGGTGAGCCACAGGTCGGCAAACTCCGCCGGCATCGCTTCAACCGCGTCGGAGTCGACACCGATCAGGGCGCCGTCGATCCCACGGGACTGAATCGCAGTGCCACACGGGAGGTTGATCGCTCCACCTACCGGCAACATGATGTCCGCACCCTCATCGAGCATGCTCTCACAGGTAGCGGTGACGATCGGGTCGGCCGGGTCGAAGGTACCTGTCATCACCCCGGCGTCGGGGTTCTCAGGATCCCAGCCGAGGACTCTCACACTGGTGCCCTTCACATCGTTGTAATGGGCGACACCACGTGCGAAGCCATCCATGAAGATGGACACGGTCGGGATATTCACCCCACCATACGTGCCCACCACACCGGTCTGGGTCATACCGGCGGCCAGATAGCCGGCCGCAAATGCACCCTCATCGGTCTGATACTCGAGACCGGTCACATTTGGTCCCGAGGACGACTGGTCGATGATCGTGAACTGAACATCCGGGTTTTCGGCCGCGAACTGTGCCGTGGTATCGGCGAGCTTGAAGCCCGAAGTCACGATGTGCTCGGCTCCCTGGGCGAGGCAGGTCTCGACATGGGGCTGGTAATCCTCAGCACTGGCCGACTCGAGCAGAATCGGATCGGGCTGGGCAGCACCACTGTCGACTGCGTCGTTGACCCCGGCCCAACCGGAAGCATTGAAGCTTCGATCGTCGACGCCGGCGTCGTCCGTGACGAAGCAGACCTTCACCGGGGTGAAGTCCGCCATTGCCTCGGTGGTGGTGGTCTCTTCCATGGCGGTGGTGGTCGTCTCGGCCATCGCGGTGGTGGTCGTCTCCGCCGCCGCCGTGGTGGTGGTGTCACCTGTTGAGCTGCCCCCGCATGCCACTACCAGCAAGGCGAGGACGGCGAACAAGGCAACATACCTTGCGTAGCGTTTCACGCTGTTCTTCCTCCGTGTGTATAGATCGATCTGGGCCGGACCGGCCCGTCGGGTGGTCACGATAGTTACATGCGGCGAATTAGGTCGAGACGATCAGGGGCTCGGGCTTCACCCAGTAGATCCAGGGAATCGACACCAATGTGACCAACCCCTTGAACACGACATTGACCCAGAAGATCGACCAGGCGACTTCGGGCGAGAAGACACCGAACACGGTGGCCATCCCGACGAACACCGCCGAGTCGACCGGGATCGAAAGCCCATTGGAGACGAGGACCCGGCCCCATTGCAGGTGTGACCCGAAGCGGAGGACCCACCTCTGATAGACCTCGGTGTCCAGCAACTCGGATACGACCTCGGCCAGGATCGAGGCCACGACGATCCCCCATACAGGGGACAAGACTCGCCCGAACTCGAGCTGAGGCCCGGTGATCTGATCGGCGGGCCACCACGACACCAGCCAGAAGAACCCGGCCATGAAGACATTGATGCCGGCCGCCATGAAGATGACGGTCCGGGCAGCCTCCTTGCCGGCGATCTTGTGTATGAGGTCTCTGAGCGTGAATGTGAACGGATAGATCAGGGTCCCGGCGTCCACGGCGTAGCCCCAGAAAGAGATGATCCGGAGACTGCCCACGTCGGCAAGGATCTGAGCCGCGATGTAGGCGGACGAGACGATGAGCAATGACCTGATCGCCCGGTTCATGCCGGCCCCCGTAACGCAACAGTCGATGGGTGGGTCACAATGACGAGATGAGTTTCGTCGATTCCATCCGGCTTATGGCCGAGGCGACGCCACCCGATCGGAACCGGGTGGTGGATCTCCTGCGGGCGTGCTCGATCTTGGTGGTGGTCTTCGGTCATTGGCTGATGGCGGCGATCACCGTAGAAGACGGAAATCTGATCCCCGGGCATCTCCTCATTCTCGCCGACTGGACCCACCCGCTCACCTGGGTCTTCCAAGTCATGCCGGTCTTCTTCCTGGTGGGCGGCTACGCCAATGGCCTCTCCTGGCGGTCGGCCCGCCGCCGAGGGGATGCGTACGGTGGCTGGTTGAGGGCTCGTCTTCGCCGACTCGCCCTTCCCGTCGTGCCGCTGCTGCTCTTTTGGACGGCCGGGGGCTGGCTCGCCCTGAGACTCGGGCTCGACTGGGAGACGCTGCAATTGGCTTCACAGGTCGCTCTGGTCCCGACATGGTTCCTTGCCGCATACGTGGTGATCGTGACGATTGCACCCGCCGGTCTCTGGCTATGGGACCGATGGGGCTGGTGGACGATCTTTGCCGGGCTGGCGCTGGCCGGGCTCTGCGACTACCTCTCGATATCGGCCGGGATCGTCCCGGTCGGCTTCCTCAACTATGTGTTCGTGTGGGGCACGGTCCACCAGATCGGGTATGCATGGCTCGACGGCACCATCGAAGGGACTCCGATCAGGCTGCTGATGGCCGGCATCGGACTGGCCGCAACAGTGCTCCTGGTGGTGCTAGGCCCGTACCCGGTCGCCATGGTCGGTTTGGACACGACCGAGGTCACGAACTCCTACCCGCCGCGAGTCACGCTCGCATTTCTCGGCATGTTCCAATCCGGGCTGGCACTCGCCCTCGAGCCGCTTCTCCAGAGATGGATGAGCCGATTGCGCGCCTGGACGATCGTGGTGGGGATCAACGCCCGAATCATGACTCTCTACCTGTGGCACCTGACCGCGATGGTGATCGTGATCGGTCTGTCGCTCCTCGCCGGCGGTTTCGGGCTCCGGATCGAGCCCCTTACGGGCACATGGTGGTTGGTTCGACCCATTTGGTTTGCCGTGCTCGGGCTGATGACGGTGGCGCTCATCGCCACGTTCGGCCGGTTCGAGACACCCATCGAGGATCCCAGGCCTGCCCCCGCCTCCTGGCGGCCCCTCCTCGCAGTGGTGGGGATATGTGCCGGTCTGGGCCTCCTCGCCGCGATCGGCATAGCCGACCAGGATGGGCTCAACGGCCTCGTCCTCACTCTCCCCATCGCCGGGGTGATTCTCGGAGGCGTGTCCCGGCTGCCGCGGAGACCTGTTGGGGTCGGCTAGCTAGGTGTCCGGCCAGCGGGCGACGTTCTTGGTCGCAGCGCCGGTTAGCGAACCTGAGCGAGCAGGTCCGGATTGAGATTCGTATATCCGACCAGGGTCGGATCGGTGACACCTGCATACTCCCAGTGCCATGGCTCCTGGGTGGGTCGCCCACATTCGGCCCAGTCCGGATGCACCCAACCGAACCGGTACGCATTCCCCTGGAGCCAGATATAGGCCTTGTCCCTGCACCCGAGGACGCTGCGGCCGTTGGTGAAGTCGACTGCACGGCCCCATCCGTGATTGGAGAAGCCGGGTCGGGCCGTCGGCGGTCCGGAGCACTCGCGGACTTCCTTGGTCCCCGATTGCCATTTCTCACCGGTCAGCGGGTCGATCGTGTAGGTCGGCACCTCGGTGTAAGGACAACGCTTGTTGTAGGAGGCGGCTTGGACGTTGTAGGAGCGGTAGCAGTCTTCCCAGCCAAGCCGGATCCCGTCACGCCGGGCAGCCTCGGTCAGCAAGGCGTAGGTGTAGGCGGCGTCGCGCTCGAGGGTGCATCCCTGAAGCGTCAGCAACCGCTCTGAGGGCATGGCGCCGTTGACGTAGCCGTCCAATTCGAGGTCGAGCGTGTACGCCTCCTTGCCGGCCGGCGTGTATTCCGGCTGCTGGCCGGGAGCCAAAGAGGCGAGCAAGGCGATTATGAGTACGAGTTTGGGCATGGTGAAAGCAATGCTTTCCCATCAAGATCGGCCAGAGACGCCCCTGGCTTTAGCCCTTCACTCCTGGCCGGCGGCCATCTCCACGGGTGGCGTGTTGGGTGTGGCCCACGACTCGAAGGTGAGCTCGTCGTTCTCCTCGTCGAGCCCGACCAGCACGGTCTCGCCGGCCTTGAACTCGCCGAGGAGGACACGCTCCGACAGGGGATCCTCCAGCAGGCGTTGGATGGCCCTTCTCAACGGGCGCGCACCCAACTCGGGGTCGTAACCCTTGTTGCCGAGGTGCTCCTTGGCATCGTCCGTGAGAACGAGGTCGAGCTGTTGGGACTCGAGCTGGGTGCGGACCCGCTCCAGCATCAGATCGACGATTTGCTTCAGCTCTTCCATGCTCAGCTCGTGGAACACGATGATCTCATCGAGCCGGTTGATGAACTCCGGCCGGAAGTGCTTCTTGAGCTCCTCGGTGACCTTGTCCTTCATGAACTCGTATGAGACCTCTTCGTCACCGACATGGAAGCCCACCGACTTCTTGTGGAGATCGCGGGTCCCCAGGTTGGACGTCATGATGATCACCGTGTTCTTGAAGTCCACGGTCCTCCCCTGGGCGTCGGTGAGACGGCCCTCCTCCAGTATCTGGAGCAGAGTGTTGAAGACGTCAGGATGGGCCTTCTCGATCTCGTCGAACAAGACCACCGAGAACGGCTTGCGCCGAACGGCCTCGGTGAGCTGGCCCCCCTCGTCGTAGCCGACATAGCCGGGCGGGGACCCGACGAGACGACTGACGGTGTGCTTCTCCATGTACTCGGACATATCGAGCTGGATCAACGCGTCCTCTTGACCGAACAGGAACTGCGCGAGGGCCTTGGCCGTCTCGGTCTTGCCGACACCAGAAGGCCCGAGGAAGATGAATGATCCCGACGGGCGGCGCGGGTCTTTCAGGCCGGCCCGTGTCCGGCGTATGGCCTTGGAGACGGCTGTGATGGCATCGTGCTGGCCGATGATCCTCTTGTGGAGCTCATCTTCCATCTTGACCAGACGAGCGGTCTCCTCCTCGGTGAGACGGTGCACAGGGATCCCTGTCCACTGGGCCAGCACCTCGGCGATCTTCTCCTCATCGATGACCCAGCCGGCGTCGGCCTCGGCGGCCTCTTTGGCGGCACGGTCGACGAGCAGGCTCCGCTCCTCGTCGCGGAGCCCGATGGCCCGCTCGTAGTTCTCGCGCGACACTGCGTCCTGCTTGTCACTCCGGACCGCGGAGAGCTTCTCGTCGATTGCCGTGATCTCGGGAACGTCGGAGGTGCGATGAATCCTCGTTCGGCTGCCGGCCTCATCGATGAGGTCGATCGCCTTGTCGGGCAGGAATCGGTCACTCAGGTAGCGATCGGCCAGGTTCGCCGCGCTGACGATGGCCTGATCGGTGAACCTCACCGAGTGGTGGGCTTCGTAGCGGTCCTTGAGACCCATCAGGATCTGGATCGTCTCGGTCACAGAGGGCTCGTCGACCTGGATCGGCTGGAAGCGACGCTCGAGCGCCGAGTCCTTCTCCAGGTACTTGCGATACTCCTCGAGAGTGGTGGCTCCGACGGTCTGCAACTCTCCTCTGGCCAGCATCGGCTTGAGGATCGAGGCAGCATCGATGGCGCCCTCGGCGGCGCCGGCACCGACAAGGGTGTGGATCTCATCGATGAAGAGGATGATGTCACCGCGGCTCTTGATCTCCTTGAGGACCTTCTTGAGACGCTCCTCGAAGTCGCCGCGGTAGCGGGAGCCCGCAACGAGGGCCCCCAGGTCGAGTGAGTAGAGGTTCTTGCCCTGGAGGTTCTCGGGCACCTCCTTGGCGACGATGCGCTGGGCGAGCCCCTCGACGATCGCGGTCTTGCCCACCCCCGGCTCGCCGATGAGGACCGGGTTGTTCTTGGTCCGCCTCGACAAGATCTGCATGACACGCTCGATCTCACGCGTGCGCCCGATGACCGGGTCGAGCTTGCGCTCTCTCGCCAGCTGGGTGTAGTTGCGACCGAACTGATCGAGCACGGTGGATCCGCTGGAGCTCGACTCCCGCCCGCCAGTGCCGGCCGGCTCGGCGGCGTGCTGCTCACCGCTTCCAGGGCCGGAGAGGAGCTGGATGACGGTTTGGCGAACCTTTTGGAGCTCGGCGCCGAGCTGTTGCAGCACCTGCGCAGCCACGCCCTCGCCCTCGCGAATCAAACCCAACAGGATGTGCTCGGTTCCGATGTAGTTGTGACCCAGCTGGAGCGCTTCGCGCAAACTCAGCTCGAGGACCTTCTTCGCCCGAGGAGTGAATGGGATGTGACCGGAAGGCGACTGCTGGCCCTGCCCGATGATCTTGACCACTTCCTCACGGACCGAGGCGAGGTCGATGTCCAGGCTCTCGAGAGCCTGCGCTGCAATGCCCTCACCCTCGTTGAGCAGACCCAGCAGGATGTGCTCGGTTCCGATGTAGTTGTGATTTAGGAGACGCGCCTCTTCCTGGGCCAGAACAACGACCCGACGGGCACGATCCGTGAACCGCTCAAACAACTGACTCTCCTGGGCCTGGCATACGCAAGTTTACCATCGGGGCCATTATTGCCCCTCGGGCTCGCTTAGCGACGTATGCGTCTGTAATACCATCGTCACCAATGGAAGACCTCCAAAGCCTCATTCGTATTCCCGGTATCTGGGACTCGCTCACCCGTGTGGAAGAGCGTCTGCTCGAGGCCGCCTCTGCCGACGACCCCTATTTGACCAAGATCGCCCAACACTTGCTACTCGCCGGTGGCAAGAGATTCCGTCCACTACTGGCACTCCTCGCCGCAGAGTTGGGAACCGCGCGAGATCATCGACCGGTTGAGGCAGGTGTGTCCGTCGAGCTGATCCACGTCGGCTCTCTCTATCACGACGACGTCATCGACGAGGCCGACGTCAGGCGGGGCGGAGCATCGGTCAACGCCAACTGGACCAACACCGTGGCGATCCTCGCCGGCGATTTCCTGATGGCCCGTGCGTCCGAGGTGGCGGCCACCCATCTCAGCCAGGAGTCGGTCCGCCTGCTGGCCGCGACCTATGCCGACCTGGTCGAGGGGCAGACCCGGGAACTTCAACTCGACTTCGACCTCGAGCATGGAGTCGGTGAGTACGAGCAGGTGATAGCCGGGAAGACCGCATCGTTGATCCGGACTTCGGCCCGGCTCGGAGCGATGGCAGGCGACGCCACCCCATCCGTGGTCGACGGCCTATCCAAGTGGGCCTGGGAGGTGGGCATGGTGTTTCAGATCGCCGACGACGCCCTCGACCTCGTCGCATCCGAGGAGGCGATAGGCAAACCCGCCGGCTCCGACATCATCGAGGGAAAGTTCACCATGCCGGTTCTCGAAGCACTCGCCGGGCCGGATGGCAGCCGGATTCGATCCCTGCTGGACAGACCTGCGCCATACCCACCTGAAACGGTCGCCGAGGTGATCGACCTGGTGCGCGCCGGTGGTTACGTGGATTCCGCCCTTCGCGAGGCGGATCGAAGACTCGAGATCGCCACCGACGCATTGAGCGTCCTCCCCGATGGTGAGCCCAAGTCGATCCTCGGTGACCTGGGTGCCTACCTCCTGGAGAGAGTGGACGCCGCACGCGATTAGTTTGCCGGCCGACTTTGGACGCTCTTCTTTTGCTGGCGGACTTTGACCGTTTGGCTCCAGTGGCGGCAGGTGGTGGCCGCGAACTGGGGACTTACCTCAATCCTCGGTGTTCTGGTTTCGACCTCGGTCAAACAGACGCCGGTCCGCAGCCTTTGATTGCCGGCCGACTTTGGACGCCTGGCTCCACGCGTCAGGACCCCCTCCCCGTCCGGGGGACTACATCGAGATTTCGTCGACTGCCGGACTGATGCCCTGTCCAAACAGACGCCGGTCGGCCGGGGCTACCGCCGCGTGGCAAGTCGGTTGTAGGGGCTACCGCCGCGTGGCAAGTCGCTTGTAGGGGCTCCCGCCGCGTGGCAGGTTGGACGGCGTCCAAGCAGACTCTTCTGGCCAGAACCGTGTTCAGTCGGGCTGGGGGCGGAGGGTTGGGAAGAGGATCACCTCGCGGATGTGGGATTGATCGGTGAGCAGCATGACCAGGCGATCGACGCCGATGCCGAGGCCACCGGTCGGGGGCAAGCCGTATTCCAGTGCGAGCAGGTAGTCCTCGTCGATGGGATGGGCCTCCAGGTCACCGGCGTCCCGGGCGGTGGCCTGATCTTCGAATCTTCTTCGCTGGTCCTCCGGGTCGTTCAGCTCGCTGAAAGCATTGACGTACTCCGAGCCTGCGATAACGAGCTCGAAGCGGTCGACGAGACGTGGGTCGGAGGCGTTGCGACGCGCCAGCGGGGAGACCTCGACGGGAAACTCCGTCACGAAGGTCGGGTCCCAAATCTGGTCCTCGACCTTCTCCTCGTATATGGCGGCGATGAGCCGACCCGGCGACCAATCGTCCTCGACCTCCATACCTGAGGACCGCGCCAATTCGATGAGATGTCGAGCCGGGGTGTCGATGGAGACCTCCTCACCGACGTGAGCGGAGACGAGCTCGGCCATCGTCGCCCGGCGATAGGGGACCGACATGTCGAGGTCCCGGCCCTGATAGCTGATGGTGGTTCCCCCCGCCACCTTTCCGGCGACGGCAGCCAGCACCTCCTCGACCAGGCTCATGACGTCCGTGTGATCGGCAAGGGCCAGATATGCCTCCAGCATCGTGAACTCGGGGTTGTGTGTGGAGTCGATCCCCTCGTTCCTGAAGATCCGACCGATTTCGAAGACTCTCTCCAGACCTCCGACGACCAGACGCTTCAGATAGAGCTCGGTCGCTATACGGAGATACATGTGCAAGTCGAGTGCGTGGTGGTCGGTCTCGAAGGGCCTGGCCGTCGCACCGGTAGCCTGTGTGAGAAGCACGGGCGTCTCCACCTCCACGAAACCGCGGCTCTCGAACTGTCTGCGCAACTCCGAGACGATCGCCGCTCGAGTGAGGGCGACCTGACGGGACTCCTCATTGACCATGAGGTCGAGATAGCGCCGACGTGAGCGAAGCTCGACGTCCTGTAGGCCGTGATACTTGTCCGGGAGCGATTGAAGGCTCTTCTGCAGCAGCTCGAATCGGTGAACTCGGACACTTAGCTCGCCCTTGCGAGTGGTCATCACCGTGCCGGCGGCCCCGACCCAGTCACCGAGATCAAGCCGGGCGAACTCGGCGGCCTCCTCCTCACCGACCGTGGAGCTGTCGACGAACAGCTGGATCGTCCCCGAAACGTCCTGGAGGGTGGCGAACTGAAGCTTCCCGAACGATCGATACAACATCACCCGTCCGGCGACCGACACGGTCGTATCCGTCTCCTCCCCGGGGCCGAGCCGGCCGAATTGGTCGTGGAGCTCGGCAGCCAGATGAGTGCGGGTGTAGCTCGCCGGGTACCCACCCCTCTCCAAGATCTCTCGATGGTGCTCGAGCCGTCCGGCGAGCAGAGGATCCGTGGGCGTGTTGGCAGTGTCGTTCATGATGGATCGGGCTAGCTCAGGGTACTGAGACGACTCTTTTCGCTGAGGATCAGTCCCCGGTCCGGAATCGGCCTGTCACCAGCCCAATCGAATGTGATGTTGTCGATCAGCCGCACCGGGCCGACGTGTGCGGCGACCGCCAGGACCGAGGGGCGATCGAGGGTCGGCATCGGAACCATGTCCGCCTGGGACGCCAGCATGGCGTAGTCGACATCGAGGCCCTTCATGGAGCGTCTGACCGTCGCCTCGAGCCGCTCCCCCCGCCTCTCGCCGGCATCGACCTGCTCCGCGGCCTGGAAGAGGCCACGGCTGATCGCCAGGGCTCGCTCCCTATCTTCCCTGCCCAGACGGACGTTCCGGCTGGAGAGGGCCAAACCGTCGGGCTCGCGCACGAGGGGGGCCTCGACGATCTCCACCGGGAAACGGAGGTCGCGGACCATCGCCTTCAAAACTGCGACCTGCTGTGCGTCCTTCCGACCGAACATGGCCACGTCGGGCTGGAGCCCGGCAAAGAGCTTGGCGACCACCGTTGCTACCCCGGTGAAGTGACCGGCTCGGTAACGCCCTTCCATCTCCTGTGACACGCCACCGACTTCGACGATGGTCGTCTCACCTTCTGGATAGACCTCGTCCATCTCGGGCACGAACATGAGATCCACACCGTGCTCCTCGCATAGCGCGGCATCACGCTCGGTGTCCCGGGGGTATGCGTCGAAGTCGCTTGCATCGTCGAATTGAGTCGGGTTGACGAACACGGACACCACGAGGGTGTCGCATTGCCCGCGGAGGAGATCCATGAGCGCGAGATGGCCCTCATGCAGGAAGCCGAGCGTCGGGAGCAAACCGACTTTTTTCCGGTAGAGATCTCGGGTCTCCTCGAAGGTTCTCGTCAACTCCACTCGGCGACCTCTGCATCTCTCCCGGCCAGGACCGCCGTGGCCTCCGACAGCAGTCGAAAGGAGCGGCCGACCCCCGGGGAGACGGCGTTGGCAGACTCGAGATGCCCGCGGACCGTCTCGATGTCCCCGCGCGCGACCGGTCCGGTCAGCGGTACCTCCGGCCACGACTCGAAGAAGTTGGCCACGGCGCGCTCGACGAGCGGCCTCGCCACCGAAGGGTCGATCCCGGCAGATTCGAACAGATCACCGGACAGGGCGAGGGAGGTGATGACGAAATTCGAGGCGGCGGCCGCCGCGGCGTGGTAGGCCGGTCGAGCCTCATCGGGCAGCGAGAAGGGCTTCATGCCCAGAGTCCCGGCGAACTCGCTGAGGAAGGCGGTGGCCGGCTCGTCTCCTCCAACCCCAACATACGATCCGGGAAGCGCCTCGGCACCTCGGGTCGGATCGGGCAGGGTCTGGAGCGGGTGAAACCCGCCGATGGCGACTCCGTGCCGCAGCAATGGCTCTAGTGCGGTGACCGGGGTGAATCCAGACACATGGGCCGCCACGCCGACATTTCCACAGAGTGGGGCGACTCGCTCCACCACCCCGGCGATGGCGTCGTCCCGCACCGCGATCAGGAGCAGGTCGCACTCGGGGAGCGGGCGGTCCCACGCCAATTCGGGGCCGAATTTCCCGTCGGCTCCCCGCGACAGGACACCGACGATCTCATGGTTGGAGCGACGCGCCGACAATGCCAGCGAGCCTCCGGCGCGTCCGGGACCGATGACGACGATCTTCAAGATGCGACCCCTGCCCACATTGGGGCGAGGGTAGTGGTGTGTCGACTACCCCAATAGTCGGGTCAGCTTCGCTCCTCGCCCAATTGATTGGGGGTGATGACCGGCCAGTTCGAGTCCAACTCGGACTTCATGTCCCGATAGTCGTCACGACGCTTCCAGAATTTCGTCTTCCAAACCTTGAAACGGCGCTTGGTGGGCTCTGGTGTCTCACCAGCTGGATGAGTGGCGCCGGTCCCCCTGACCTCTGGAACCACGATCTCATCGGGGTCATCAGCGACGTGAAGCATTTGATGGGTGTGATGCCTCACTGCCCGGTGCTGCAGTTTGCGGTCTTCCCTAGAAGGGCGTTCCTCGCTGTAGCCGGGTATCTCTTGTCGGTGTTCTCGCGACCTCTTGGCCATCTATTCCCTCCTGTCCTGGACGCGTGAGTCGGTGTCGTCCTGGGCATGAAGGTGGGCCGCGGCCACTTCCCATGTTGGGAAGCTAGCACGGAGCGCGGACAGAGCGCCAGGGTCTTTCGTCACAACACGAAGGGGATCAGCCTCCGCGGCACACGGTCCCGGTAGGCGCCGTACCCGGGATATGCGATCCTCAGCCGTCGCTCCTCATAACTCGACTTCGACCAGAAGAAGAGGAGCAGTCCGAGAGTGAGCACGAGCGCCCAGATGCTGTCCAACAGCAGCGATGTCCCGAGCATCACGAGAGTCACCCCGCCGTAGATCGGATGACGGGCATGAGCGTACGTTCCCTTCTCCACGAGTTGGGCGTTGGCAACGGGCTCGGGAAGGGCGGTGAGGGCCTTGCCCAGCCTCCGCGTCGAGGCAAAGGCCAGGATCACCCCGATCACGATGATCACACCTCCCAATACCCGAAAAGGCCCTGGGGGCGACTCAGGCAGCGAGCCGTCGAAGGCCATGGCCCCCGCAATGAGCGCGACCAACAAGAATTGGCCCAGGACCCAATACGGTCCTTGCTCTCTGAGGCCCCTGCCCCATCTGCGTGCCAGGAGATCGACGCGCTGATCACCAACCGTGGTCAGAGCCTCCTCCGCCACGACAGATCCGGAGACGATCGCCTGGGGCCACACCTCTGCCAACGGCTCCAGGACAAATCGACGATCGGCCGAACGCGGGTGCGGCAAGGTCAGTGTGGGTGAGTCGACCGTGACCCCATCCCCCGTGATCAGGTCCAGATCGAGAGTCCTGGGGCCCCATCTCACCGTCCGCTCCCGACCCGATGCGGATTCCACCTGTTGCAGCCGCCCCAACAGCGACTCGGCGTCGAGATCGGTCTCGAGTACCAGGATCGCATTCAGATAGGGATCCTGTTCCGGACCGCCCACAGGCTCGGACTCGTAGAGACCGGAGACGGCGACGACGGTCCCGATCTCCTCCATCTCGGTGACCGCATTGCGCAGGTATTCCAGCCGATCACCCATGTTGGACCCGAGGCCGATGGCGAATCGGGTCATCGGCTTCGGTCGACGGTCACCGACACGTCTCGAAAGGTCAACGGGATCGGCGCCTGCGGCTTGTGCACCGTGACGACGGCCCGACTCACCCGGGCATCCAGGAGCAACATCGAGACCAGGTCCGCAGCCAGCCTCTCGATGAGATCGTGGCTCTGTTCAGTCACGAGATCGTGGACGGCGACGGCGATCGAGCCGTAGTCGATGGTATTCGCCAGATCGTCGGATTCGGCGGCCGGGCGATGGTCGGTGAAAAGGGTGACGTCGATCAGAAACGGCTGCGGCTCGGTCTTCTCTGACTCCAACACCCCGTGACGGGCGACGACCTCGATTCCGGTGATATCGATCCGGTCGGTCACGAAGCCGCGGAGGCGGGGATCAACGATCGACCTTCAGGGCCGAGGGCGCGCCCGAGTATCTGCTGTATCACGGCCAAGGCGAGAATGGGATCGTTCACCAATCCCGACGTGACCAGGAATCCACCGAGCAAACCGCCGACGGTGTCGTCGATCACCTCCCGGTGCACGAGCACCTTGGCTTCTTCTCTCGAAGTCGCCTTGGACAGTGTCTTGAAGAACTCTGCAGCCTGCGTCTGATCGAGCTCCGCCCCCACCTGGACCGAATACGTCGCCATCCCGGCCTCCCGATAGGCGAGGAGGTTCTGATTTCCCGGGAGCATCGAGACGACTGTGTTGATACCCGCCTCCTCGACGAGCCAGGTGATCTCTTCCTCTCGGCGAACCCGGCGATGTTGGAACCCTGAGCCACCCACACGCTCGGAAACTGCCAGCCGGTCCGTGATTACCCAGGTGAAACCCCGGGGCTTTAGCCCTGCGACCATTCTTCCCATTGCTGAGTGGTCACGATAGCGGCGGCCACACCCAGAGCGGCCCGGGAGCGCGCCACGTCGTGAACGCGAAAGATGCGAGCGCCCCGCTCGAAACCCAGGGCGGTGGTGATCGCCGTCGCCTCATCGCGTCTGGCAGGATCCTCGATCCCGGTCAGCTTCCCGAGAAAAGACTTGCGAGAAGTGCCCAGCACGACGGGGAAGCCCAGATCGGCGATCTCTGGGAGTCTCGACAGCAGCTCGAGGTTGTGCGTGAGGGTCTTTCCAAAGCCGATGCCCGGGTCGACGGCTATGGATTCGCGGGATACGCCTCCATCGATGAGCGTCTGTGCCCTCTCCGACAACCAGTCGGCGACCTCCACGACGACATCGTCGTAGCTCGGGTCGACCTGCATGTCCCTCGGTGTTCCCTGCATGTGCATGAGGACCACACCTGCGCCGGAGTCGGCCATCAACTCGACCATCCCCGGCGAGCCGGCCCCGGTCACGTCGTTGATCACATTCGCCCCGGCGGCGATCGCCTCCCTGGCCACCGAAGTCTTGGAGGTGTCGACGGACACGACCACTCCTTCGTCGGCAAGCCGGGCGATCACGGGGACAACGCGTCGAATCTCCTCCGCGGCATCCACCGGTTGGGCTCCGGGCCGAGTCGACTCACCACCTACATCGATCAGATCGGCTCCCTGGGCGACCATGGTGTGGGCCGCCGCCATTGCGTCGCCCTCCTCGAAGTGAAGACCGCCGTCGGAGAAGGAGTCGGGTGTCACATTGAGCACGCCCATGATCACTCCCAGGGACAACTGAAGAGGCCCCCGGCGGATCCTCCAGGAATGGGGGCTCATCGGTCAGCGGTTGGTGCCGAACAGAAGTGCCATGGCCTCGGCCCGCGTGGCCGCGCTCGACTCCATCACGCCTCGAACCGCCGAGGTGACGGTCTTGGCGCCCGGCTTCTTGACCCCGCGCATCGACATGCACAGGTGCTCGGCCTCGATCACGACCATCACTCCGAGTGGCTCCAATCGATCCCACAGGGCGTCGGCGACCTGGGCCGTGAGCCTCTCCTGCATCTGCGGCCGGCGAGCGAAGCCATCGACCAGACGGGCCAGCTTGGAAAGACCGGTGACCCGCCCGTCGGGCATGTAGGCGACGTGGGCCTGTCCATGGAACGGGACGAAGTGGTGCTCGCACATCGAGTAGAAGGGGATCTCGCGGATCATCACGATCTCCTGATAGTGCTCCTCCCCGAAGAAGGCGTCCACCACGTCCCCCGGGTCCTGATACAGCCCGTCGAACACCTCGGCATAGAACTTGGCCACCCTCTGCGGTGTCTGCGCCAGCCCCTCCCGCTCAGGGTCCTCACCGAGCGCCTCGATGATCTCTCTTACGGCCTTCTCAATGCGTGCTTCGTCGATCTGTGACATTCAACAGGAAAAGAGGACCGTATAGGCGGTCTATTCCTGGATTTCACCATGGTATTGACATGACATCGCCATGACACTATAGTGACATCACTACGACATCACAGTGATGTCCGAGCGAGGAGATAGAGATGATGTTCATCCACACCAGAGACGGTCTCGAGGCCGAGCTCAGCGAAAGAGTGCGGCGATTGCGGGGCACCCGGCGATGCAGCTGAGTCAGGCCGCACTACGCATGGAGACGGCGGTCGAGAGCCAGCTACGTCTGGGCGACCCCGTGCTCTCCGGTCTCGCCACCGATCTTCTCGAGGTAATGAGGCCGGCAATCAAGCAAGTGCTGATGGATGTCGTCGAGATGGCAGTGCAAGAGATAGGCGGGCAGTTGCCCAGCCAAAGGATCGACATTCGATTGATCGACGGCGATCCGGAGTTGATGGTCACTGCCGACGACTCGAAGATTCCCCCTCCCCCGCCACCACCTCCTGGGGAAGACGTCGATGCCGAGGCACGCATCACCCTCCGACTTCCCGGCTATCTCAAGGACCTGCTGGCCGACGCCGCCGAAGGGGCCGGCGACTCACTCAACTCGTTCGTCGTCGACACCCTCCGCTCCAAGACCTACGAGCGAACATCCAACCATTCGGTGAAAAGGACGATCGACCTGTGATCGAACGGGAATTCGAAGTGGGTGACACCCCCGCGGTACAGGTGACGATCAGATCGGGTGGGGTCCAGGTCGACCGTGGCGGGCCGGGCAGGGTCCGCGTGGTCGCCGACACCAACAGCAGGGACTTCATACTCGAGCAGCTGGGCGGGAGAGTGGTGGCGCGGGCGCCTCGTGGAGAGCGCGTCTCCGTGACCGTTGTCGTCCCGCCTGGGACGGACCTCGAGGTGTCGACGGCGAGCGGTGACGTCCATGCTCGGGTCGACCTGGGGAAGTTCGAGGTCTCGACCGCCAGCGGTGACGTCTACTTCGAAAAGGCCGCCACGCTCGTTGCCAAGAGTGCAAGCGGTTCCGTGAGGGGTGACACGGTCACCACCGAGGGGCGCTGTGTCACTGCGTCGGGTGACATCCGCATCGCACGGCTCCCAGACCGGGCCAGTCTGTCCACGGCATCGGGCGATGTCGTCGTCGACGAGGCCGGCGGGAACCTCACCTGCGCAACCGTCTCGGGTGACATGCGTATCGATCTGATGACCGGTCCCACATTCGAGAGCAAATCGATGTCAGGTAATACCAGGATCGGGATACCGGCGCGCACTCGTGTCGATCTCGAGGCAAACAGCCTCTCGGGAAAGATCAGGCTCCCAACTCCATCAGAGCAGCCTCAACCTCCCGAGAGAGAGGTGACGGTTCGAATCCGGACGGTCTCCGGCAACATTCGAATCGACCGGATCGACTGAGAAGCGCCGAGCTCGCCGAGTCGATCAGGCTCCGGCGTCCGCCGGGCGGCTCGACCGGCGAAGCTTGCGATTGAGGGTCAGTGACTCGGTCACCGGCTCCTCTTCCTCTTCCGCCTGCTCGGCGGCGGCGATCTGATCGTCCTCGACCGGCTGGGGCATGACGGGGTTATCCGGGTACTTGATGCGAAGCGCCCCCTCGGAGGTGTGCTCCCACTTGGGAACGTCGTTGAACACCTCGGCAACCTCATGCCGATCGACCGTCTCCTTCTCGAGCAGGGCCTCGACCATCCGCTCCATGGCGTTCTTGTGCTTCTCCAGGATCAGCCGCGCCTCGTCGTGGGCTGCGTTGATCATCGAACGCACCTCGTTGTCGATGTTGGCAGCCACCTCATCGGAGTAGTCCTGCTGGCGCGAATAATCGCGACCGAGGAAGACCTCACCATTCGCCTTGCCATACTGCATCGGCCCGAGGATGTCGCTCATGCCGTATTCCATGACCATCTTCCGGGCTATGGCGGTGGCCTTCTCGATGTCATTGGCGGCGCCGGTGGTCGGGTCGGCGAAGATGATCTCCTCGGCGGTGCGCCCACCTAGCAGCATGGCCAGCTGGTCGACCAACTCGGAACGTCGCACCAGATACTTGTCATGGGTGGGCAGAGCGAGCGTGTGACCCAGCGAGCGGCCTCTGGCCACGATCGTCACCTTGTGGACCGGATCAGAGTTGGGCAGTGCGTAGCCGACCAGGGCGTGACCCGTCTCGTGATAGGCGATGAGACGCTTCTCCTCGTCCGTCATGACCTTGGTCTTGCGCTCGGGCCCGGCGATCACCCGATCGATGGCCTCCTCGAGCTCGAGCATGCCGATGTCCTTGCGACGACGACGTGTGGCGAGCAGGGCGGCCTCGTTGATGAGGTTGGCCAGGTCAGCTCCCGTGAATCCCGGTGTGCGACGGGCGAGAACACCCAGATCGATCTCCGGGCTCAACGGCTTTCCCTTCGAGTGAACCTCGAGAATCGCCTTCCGACCCTCGATGTCGGGAGCGTCGACCACGATCTGACGGTCGAAGCGACCGGGGCGGAGGAGGGCCGGGTCGAGGATGTCGGGACGGTTGGTCGCCGCCATCACGATGACACCCTGGTTCCCCTCGAAACCGTCGAGCTCGACCAGGAGCTGGTTGAGGGTCTGCTCACGCTCGTCATGACCACCGCCGAGGCCGGCGCCGCGATGACGCCCGACGGCGTCGATCTCGTCGATGAAGACGATGGCCGGGGCGCTCTGCTTCGCCTGCTCGAACAGATCGCGGACACGCGATGCCCCGACCCCGACGAACATCTCGACGAAGTCCGAGCCCGAGATCGACAGGAACGGGACACCCGCCTCGCCGGCGACCGCCTTGGCCAGCAGTGTCTTGCCGGTGCCGGGAGGGCCGAACAGGAGCACGCCACGGGGGATCTTCGCCCCCATCTGGCGATAGCGATCCGGGTTCTGCAGGAAGTCCTTTATCTCCTCCAGTTCCTCCTTGGCCTCGATCAGACCGGCGACGTCGTCGAAGGTGACCTTGGGCTGCTCCTTCCCAACGAGCTTCGCCCTCGACTTGCCAAATTGCATGACGCGATTACCACCGCCCTGCATCTGCATGAAGATGAACACCATGAAACCGAGCAGGAACAGCCAGGGGAGGAACCCAACCAGCACTTCCCAGAATCCGGGCGGCTGCGGGTCCGAGCTGAATTTCACGCCGGAGGTGCGCAGCAGCTCCTCGAGATTGCCCTCCGCCCCTTCCGGATAGCTGGACACCTGATCCCAGGTGTCGGTCGGCGCGGTGGAGTCGGCGAATCGCCCCTGCAACTCATTGGAGCGAGCCAGCATCTGGACGTCGGAGTATTTGCCACTGTCGACGTTGTCGATGAACTGGGAGAGTTCGACGTTTTCGGGGCCCTGGACCTGATCGAACCACCACTGCGCCAGGATCGCCAGCATGATGATGGACAATCCGTAGACGATCAGCGTGCGAAGCGTTCGGTTCACGAGTACCTCAGTTCGGGGTGGGAAAAATCTATGAGAGAGTCAATGCTACGGGATGACCCCGAATAACCGAACCGGTTCATGCATCGGCACTCATCACTCCAACATACGGAAGGTTCCGATACTTCCCGGCGTAGTCGAGCCCATAGCCGACGACGAACTCAGGCCCGATGGGAAAGCCGACGTACTTGACGTCGATGGGAACCCTCTGGATCCCCTCTTTGAG
>JBAULI010000198.1:0-3381 GCA_049578105.1 Acidimicrobiia bacterium
CCCCAACACTCCGAGACCGATCCCGTCGACCTCTGCTGTCAGGTCGGACATGACCAATGCCGCCGATATCCCATCCTTGTCCCTGACCGTTCGCCCGATGGAGTAGCCGAGGGCCTCTTCGTAGCCAAAGGCAAACCGACCGGCGCCTTGGGCTTCCAGGGCCAGAGCGGCATTGATGATCCATTTGAACCCGGTGAGGCTCACCTCGTGTTGGGCCCCGTGATCGCTGGCAAGTCGGGCCAGCATCGGGCTCGAAACCACCGAATTCACCACGATCGCGGTCTCGTCGCGATCCCAATAGCGGAGGACGTAGTCCCCGAGCAGGACACCGAGCTCGTTGCCACTCAGCATCCGCCACCCATGTCGAGAAGGCACCGCTGCGGCGAGACGATCTGCGTCTGGATCATTTGCCAGAACCAGATCGGCATCCCGATCTCGCGCCAGGGCTAGCGCCAGGTCCAGGGCTCCGGGCTCTTCGGGGTTCGGAAAGGCAACCGTGGGGAACGACCCGTCAGGGTGCCATTGCTGTTCCACCGGGATCAGCCCGGTGTGATGGGCGTGTCGAAACACCTCATCGAGCACATGGCCGCCGACACCATGGATCGGCGTGTAGACGATCTTCAGATCAGACCCCTGTGGATTGGGACGCGCCTCGTCGACCTCGGCGCGATATCGATCCAGGATGTCCGGCCCTATCTCCGTGACCAACGGTGAGGCCCCCTCGAAGACATCCTCGACCCTGGGTACCTCGATGGCATGACCGATGCGTTGGATCGCTTCAGAAATCAAGGTGTCCACCGGCGGGATTATCTGGGCGGCATTGGCACCGTAGACCTTGTATCCGTTGTCGGCCGGCGGGTTGTGACTCGCCGTCACGACTATCCCAGCCGGTGAATTCAAGATCTTGGCCGCAAATGCAACGAGCGGCGTCGGTGTCACCTCGGGGAAGAAGAGGACGCGGAACCCGGCCGCGGCCAGCACTCCAGCGGCATCCTGGGCAAAGGTCCGGCTGTCGGGGCGGGCATCGAAACCTATGACAACCGGTTCGGGGCGCGACCCTCTTTGTGACTCATCCAGGTAGTCGGCCAACCCCGCGGTCACGCGGATGACCGTGGCGCGATTCATTCGACCCGACCCGGGGCCCACTTCGCCGCGAATGCCCGCCGTCCCAAACGCGAGCGGGGCACCCATCGACCGTGCCAGTGCGGTCAGATCACCGTTTTCGACCTGTCGCTCCAACTCGGCTCTGGTCTCCGGATCCGGATCACCCGCTATCCAGTGGCGGGCCGAGTCGAGCAAGTCAGTCACGTCAGTCCGAGCAGTACATGTCAGTTGCGATGCTGCTGCCACCGCCAGGAGTCGGCGCACATGTCGGCGAGATCTCGTGTCGCAGCCCACTCGAGCACACTTCGTGCCCTGCTGACATCAGCCCAATTGGCCGCCACATCGCCGGCTCTCCTCCTAACGATGTCGTATGGGACCGGCCTGCCCGACTGGATCTCGTACTCACGAATCACTTCCAGAACGCTGTGCCCCCGGCCGGTTCCGAGGTTGTAGGTGAAGACCCCGGGCTCGTCGACATGTCGCTCGAGTGCCCTGACGTGCCCCTCGGCAACGTCCACGACATGAACGAAGTCGCGGACGCCGGTTCCGTCTGGCGTGTCGTAATCCCCCCCGTATATCTGGACCTTGCTCAGCTCCCCCGCAGCCACCTTGGCGACGTAGGGCATCAGGTTGTTGGGCACACCCGACGGATCCTCGCCCAAGAGACCGCTGGGATGCGCACCCACCGGGTTGAAATACCGAAGCAGGGCGATCGACCATGCCGGCTCGGCCACGTGAACGTCACGGAGCACCTGCTCCATCATGATCTTCGTCCACCCGTAGGGATTGGTTGCCGTCCCGACCGGCATCGTCTCGGTCAGGGGCAAGACGTCGGGGTCGCCGTAAACAGTGGCCGACGAGCTGAAGACGAAACGATCGATGCCGGCGGCCGACAGGCTCTCGAGAAGTGCGATCGTGCCACCGACGTTGTTGTCGTAGTAGAGGGTTGGCTTCATCACCGACTCCCCCACCGCTTTGAGGGCGGCGAAGTGCATGCAGGCGTCGAAGCCGTCCGACATGATCTTCTCCATCACGTCGGCATCGCGGACATCGGCTTCGAAGAAGGGGGGGCGGACGTCGGTGATCTTCTCGATGCGATCTATCACGGAACGTTGGGCGTTGGACAGATTGTCGACGATGACCGGTTCGTGACCTGCTTCGATGAGGGCAACGGCGGTATGACTACCGATGAACCCGGCGCCACCCGTGACGAGAACTCTCATGACCGGATGCTAGAGGTGCCCGGCCTCAAGCCGACGGCAGGGACAAGACGAATGAGGACCAGCCGTCGTGGTGGCGATAGGTCAGGTCGCCATCCATGAGCCGAGCCAACTGGCGGGCAACGCTGAGACCGAGGCCAACCGACTTCGGATGGTGCGGTTCCACGCCACGCTCGAACGATCTGAAGATCCTCTCGACCTCACCATCTGCAATGGGCTGGCCGGCGTCCTGAACCCTGACCTCGATGCGGTCGCCTACCTTCACGAGAGAGATCTGATAGGGATCCGTCCCGTAGCGCAGGGCGTTGGAAACCAGGTTTCTCAGGATCTGACGCGATCTTCGGGGGTCGGCGAGCGCCATGGTCGATGTCTCCACCACCTGGAGGGCGATCGGCTCGGCAACCGTCTCCAAGACGCGTTCGACCTCTTTGGTCGCGTCGAACTCCTCGACGACGATCGAAACCTGCCGCAGATCGTGACGGTAAGCCACCAACAGGTCCTCGATCAGCCAGGAGGCGTCATCGGCCTGTCTTGCTATCACCTCTGCCACCTCACGACGATCTTCGTCCGTGAAAGAGTCGTAGTTGTCGGCCAACTCGCGACCCAAGCCGAGTATGGCGGCAAGGGGATTCCGCAACTCGTGGGACACCGTGGCGACGAACTCGTCTTTGTCTCGTTGCGCCTGGATCTTGTCTGTGACGTCGATCAGGCTTCCCTCGTAGTAGTTGATCGCGCCATCCTCGCCTCTGATCGCACGGGCCGAGTCCCGCACCCAGATCGTCGAGCCGTCCGGCCTGGTCAATTCGACATCGAAGTCGTGAACCACACCCTGAGCCGACATCCGATCCAGCCATTGCCGTCTCAGAGATGGATCCATGTAGACGGTTTCGACGGTCCGCACGGCCATGGTCAGGGTCTCGACCGTGTCATATCCGAGTATCTCGGCCAAGGCAGGGTTCGCCGCGATCAACGATCCGTCCGGAGACGTTCGATAGAAGGCGACGGGCATGCGATTGAAGAAGGCGCCCAAATCATTCATCAGCTGACACTCTTGGTT
>JBAULI010000199.1:0-13247 GCA_049578105.1 Acidimicrobiia bacterium
CCGACCTGGCCCCGGCGGACCTTCCCACCGGGATTGCCATGGCCAAGGCTCTGACCATCCCCGCATCGATCGTCGGGCTCTTCGTCATGGTGACCTTCGGGATCCTCCTTCTCTTCCCCGACGGGCGCCCGCCCTCCCCCCGTTGGCGGTATGTCGGCTGGATGGCTCTAACCGGCATGGCGATCTCGACATGGAGCTTCGCCCTGGCCTTCTGGCCCACCGTCACCATCTCCTATCAGGAGATCAAGCAGAATCTGTTCTCAATCGGGGAGGGCGGCCAGCTGTTCATCTCCCGTCTCGGTCTCCTCCTCATGATCGGCGCCACCCTGCTCTCCGCCGTCTCCTTCGTGGTTCGTTGGCGTCACAGCGAGGGGCCCGTCCGACAGCAGTTGAAGTGGGTGGGGGCGGCGAGTGTCTTCCTCGCCCTCACCTTCCTCCTCGCCTTCGTCCTCTCGGCTTCACAGGTGTGGACCCTGGCAGTCGTGTTCGTCGCTGGGGTCGTCTTCGCCATCGCATACGGGGCGGCCATCGTCCGCTACCGGCTGTACGACATCGACCTGGTGATCTCCCGGGCATTCGTCTACGGGACCCTTGGTGTGTTCATCACCGCCGGCTATGTGGGCATCGTCGTCGGGCTGGGACCGGCGATCGGCGGGCCGGACAACGCTGTCCTGTCACTGCTCACCACGGCGCTGGTGGCCATCGTCTTCCAGCCATTGCGCCGTTGGCTGCAACGTGTCGCCAACCGGCTGATCTACGGGAAGCGGGCCACGCCCTACGAAGTCCTCTCAGACCTGGCTCGACGGGTAGGAGCCTTGGACGAGAACCTCCTGGTCGAAGTGGCCCGGTCCCTGGTGGAGGGCACCAGTGCCGAGTCGGCGGGGGTCTGGGTGGCTTCAGGCACGGGGATCCGACTGGCCGCTGCATGGCCGGAGGGGGCGAGTGTCGACCTGGAGACGGCCACGGCCACCGCACCAGTCTCACACGACGGTGAGCGTCTCGGGGCGTTGACCCTCTCCGCCCCGGTGGGTCAGAGACTCGACCCCAATGATGAGCGTCTCTTGTCCGAGGTCGCAGCCGGCATGGGGCTGGCCCTGCGCAACCTGGAGCTGACCGAAGACCTGCGGGCGAGGGTGGCCGAGTTGCGCGCCTCGCGTCGACGGATCGTCGCCGTGCAGGACGAGACCCGACGCCGCCTGGAGAGGGACCTGCACGACGGGGCCCAGCAACAGCTCGTTGCCTTGAAGGTGAAGCTGGGTCTGGCCCGCAGTCTCGCCACCGGTGACATCGCCCCCCGCACTTCGGCTCTTCTCGACGGCCTGTCCGTCGAGTCGGACACGGCGATCGAGGCGATGCGTGACTTCGCCCGGGGCGTCTACCCACCTTTGTTAGGGGCGGAAGGGCTCACTTCGGCACTGACCGCCCACGCCCGCAAGCTGCCGATCCCGGTGAGGATCGATGCGGAGGGGATTGGCCGCTATCCGCGTGATGTGGAGGCCACCGTCTACTTCTGCGCCCTCGAGGCGTTGCAGAACGTGGCTCTGCACGCCCGTGCCACCCGAGCCGGCATCCGGGTGCGAGAAGAAGACGGCGCGTTGTCGTTCGAAGTCTCCGACGATGGGGTCGGCTTCGACTACGCCCAAACCGGGCGAGGCACCGGATTGACGAACATGGCGGATCGTGTCGATGCCGTCGAGGGGACGCTCGACGTCGTTTCGGTGCCCGGTCAGGGAACCACCGTGCGGGGGCGCATCCCGGTCATGGAGAGGGTGGCCGGATGAGATCCCTGCCGGTCCGGGTGATGCGCACCGCGGCGGTGGTGGCGATGGTGCTCGGGATATGGCCTGTTGTGGCTCTGCTCAGCATCGGTGGGGCCGACATCATGTTCCAGCTCTTTGTCCTCCACAATGCCCTGGCCGCCGTGGTGCTCGGTGTGA
Organism: Acidimicrobiia bacterium; assembly: GCA_049578105.1. Classification (GTDB taxonomy): domain Bacteria; phylum Actinomycetota; class Acidimicrobiia; order Spongiisociales; family ZC4RG35; genus JARDZU01. The sequence goes on from JBAULI010000199.1 coordinate 1,938, forward strand.
TCGTGTGGCTGGTCGCCCCGCGGCAGCCGGAGAATCGAGTGATCTGGGTCCTGACCGTGGCGGCAGTCGCTTGCGGGATCTATGCCTCCGGCATCAGCACACCGATCTGGCTCGGCTCCCTGCTCTACGACTTCAAGCTGGATCCCAAGTCCACCACCCCTGTCTCGATACCGCGTGGTCTCGCCACCATCACCGCCTTCTGTGATCCCTTCTGGATACTCGGGCTCCTCTCGATGTCCACCTTCGGACTGCTCCTCTTCCCCGACGGGCGTCTCGCCTCCCCGCGATGGCGGATAGGGGCGGTTCTCGCCGGCCTGGGCCTCGTCCTGGCGATGTCAGGGGACGTCTGGGACATGCGCCCCGGCGGCACCAGGACCTACGCCGAGGTCTCGGCGAATCCCAATCCTGTCCTGCTGACCGGCCTCGGCCTCCTCCTCGCCGCCGCCGTCATCTCGATGGCCGCATTCATCACCAGATATCGCCATAGCGAAGGTCAGGCTCGTCAGCAGTTCAAATGGGTCGGGTTCGCCACCACCCTGCTTGCCGTTCTCTCCTTCGTCGCGGTCGCTCTCGATCCGTTGAGCGGAACCATCGTTCCGGCGCTGGCGCTCGTCGGGTTCATGCTCTTTCTCGCCGCATACGGCGTGGCGATCGCCAAATACCGGCTCTACGACGCCGATCTGGTCATCAACCGAACCGTGGTGTTCGCGGTTCTGGCCGGGTTCATCACCCTGGTCTACATGGTGGTTGTCGTGGGGATCGGATGGCTCCCGATCTTCGGATCCGATTCCAGCCTGGTGCTCTCCGTTGTGGCTACCGCCCTGGTCGCCTTGGTCTTCGAGCCGGTTCGCCTCCGGGCGCAGCGGTGGGCCAACCGGTTGGTCTACGGAAACCGGGCTTCGCCCTACGAGGTGCTGTCATACCTCACCTCGACGCTGGCGGCGACCGAATCCCTCGACGGGTTGTTGGGGCGGATGGCCGAGCGTCTCGCCGACGGGACCGGCGCCGATCGCGCCACGGTTTGGCTGGTCGACGGGGGTGGGCTCACCGTGGGCGCCGCCTCAGCGGATCCCCCGCCACCGGTGAGAGGGATCGAGGAGCTGCCGGGGCGGGTGTTCCAGATAGCGGACGCCGACGAGGTTCTCGGGGCCTTCAGCATCGAGAAGAAGCGTGGCGATTCGCTTTCGCCCACCGAAGAGCGCCTTGCCCGCGACCTGGCCGGCTCTGCCGGGATGGTGTTGCGGAATGCCAGGTTGAACACCGATCTGGCAACCAGGGCGTCCGAGCTGCGGGAATCACGACGTCGCTTGGTCGACGCCCAGGACGTCGAGCGTCGCCGGCTGGAGCGCGCCATGCACGATGGGGTCGAGAAGACGGTGGCATCCCTCGAGGCAAACGTCGGTGTGGCGCAACGAGTGGCCCGTGACGAGAACACCGGCAAAGTCCCTGAGCTCCTTCGCCAGATGGCCGGGCACGCTAGAGAGGCGATCGATCAGATCCGGTCGTTGGGCAAAGGCATCTATCCACCGCAGCTCGAATCCAAGGGCCTTGCCGCCCTGGACACCATCGGCGAGCAGTTCCCCGGCGTCGGAGTCGACGTCGCCGACATCGGCCGGTTGGCTCCCGAGATCGAGTCGGCCGTCTGGTTCGCCGCCTCGGAAGCGGTGACCAATGCGGTGAAGCACGGCGCCCCGCCAATCAGGCTCGAGGTCTCCCGCGACGACGACGGGATCAGACTCGAAGTCATCGACTCGGGTGATGGGTTCGATCCGAGCGTTGCCGGGTCGGGATCGGGATTGATCAACATGCGGGACCGTCTCGAGGCTCTCGATGGACATCTCGTCATCGAGGCTGGCGCTGACCGGGGAACACGGGTCCTGGGAGTCATCCCGATTCCGCCGGCCGGGGAGGTCCCGGGTTCCGACGGGCCTGCCCAACAGCGTGAATCGGTCGGGGTGGGGGGAGTTTGAGATGCCGATAAGCGTCGTCCTCGCCGATGACAACCTCCTGGTCCGGGAAGGTGTCAAGGCATTGATTGACCTGAGTGACGACGTCGAGGTGGTCGGAGTCGCCTCCGACTACGACGAGTTGCTTCGGGCCGCCGACCAATCGGCGCCACAGGTGGTGGTCACCGACATCCGGATGCCACCGTCGTTCCAGAGGGAGGGGATCGAGGCAGCCAAGGTGGTGCGGAAGATCCACCCCGGGGTGGGGATCGTGGTGCTTTCGCAGTACGACGACCCCGAATATGCGGTTTCGTTGCTCTCCGAGGGGGCCGCCGGGTATGCCTACCTCCTCAAGGATCGGGTGGCGGAGGGCGACCAGCTGGTGCGGGCGATCAGAGAGGTGGCCGGTGGCGGCTCGATGCTGGACCCGCGGATCGTCGACGCCCTGGCCCGACCGGTCTCTACCGATGGTCTCCTCGATCCCGATCAGGAGGCTTTGGTGTCCCGTATCGCAGAGGGGACCCCGATCAAGGCGATCGCGGTGGCGATGAGGACCACCCCCGCCGACGTGGACAATCGAATCGAGAAGCTGTGGCTGAAGCTGGCCGAGGGTGTGTCTGCCGGCCGCCAGGGAGCTATCGACCGTCTCAAGACGCTGCAGCAGGCAATCGCAGTGCGCGAGGAGCAAGGTGAGGAGCTGTCCAGGTTCCTACCCGGCGGCGTCGCCGAGAAGCTCCGTCGAGACGGTCGGCGCATCGGGGAGACCGAGAAGCTGGTGGTGACCGTGCTCATGTCGGACATTCGGGGATATTCGACCATCGCCGAGCGGACCGACCCTTCGGCCCTCGCCGGTCAGCTCAACCGGCATCGCATAGAGATGAACCACGCCATCCTCGACCACGGCGGGACGGTGATGCAGTTCGTCGGTGACGCGGTGATGGCCGTCTTCGGTGCCCCCGAGACGATGGCCGATCACGCCCAGTGCTCACTGAAGACCGCCATCGACATGCATCGTCTTCAGGATCGACTCAACGAGGAGTGGGAGAGCGAGGGTCTGGAGCCGTTCCGACTCGGGATCGGACTGTCCACCGGCGAGGTGGCCGCCGCCATGCTCGGGTCGGAAGAGCGGGTCGAGTACACGCTGGTGGGTGACACGGTGAATCTGGCACAGCGGATCCAGCAGTGGGCCGAGCCCGGCGAGATCGTGCTCAGCGAGCCCACCTGGAACTCACTCTCCGACCCACCGGACGCCGACGTCCTGGAGCCGGAGATGGTCAAGGGGCGGGTGCACCCGGTACAGGCCTACCGCTATCCACCGAGGGCAAAGCGTGAGTGACCGAACCCTGATCCGGTTGGCCAGATCGATGTCGCTGGTTGGCGCCGCCACCGGCATCGGCGCATTCATCACGTTGACGGTTATGACCGCCGGCACCGACCTGTTCACGGGCAACGTGGTCTCCGAGGGCGCCCCCTTGGCGCTGTTCGCCATGTTCTTCGGATTGGTTGTCTGGTTCGTCATCCCGCGTCAGCCGAGGAATCCCTTGGTCTGGATCCTCACCGTGACGGCGCTTGCCTGTGGGTTGTACGACCTCTCGTGGTTGGTGGCGGCATCCATGGGCGGTCCCGAGTTGGTACTGGCGCACGCCGACTTTGCACCGGTCGACATCCCTCGTCCGGCTGCCTGGCTCATGTTTTTCGCGGTGCCACTCGGTACGGGAGCGGTGATCACCATGACCAGCTTCGGCTTTCTGTTGTTCCCCGACGGGAGGCTTCCATCTCCGAAATGGCGATGGGCCGCAGCCCTGTCCTCACTGGCTGTCGCCACCGTCGTGATCAGCACCGCTCAGGGTTTCATACCGACGAGTCGCGGGGCGGCGTCTCCCGACGGTCTCCTCAACTACATAGCGAGCATTCTCCTCGTCGCTGCCGCATTGGCCTCCCTGGCCGCCTTGACCGGGCGGTTCCGTCGAAGCTCCGGCGAGACGCGCCAGCAATTCAAATGGGTCCTGTGGGGTGCCGCGGTGCTCGTCGTGTCTCTCATCCTCCTGCTCCCCGCCCAAGGCACTGCTTATGAGAGCGTCTCACTTGTGCTCTTCGCCCTGGCGGGGGCGATCTTCGTCGTCGCCTACGGCATCGCTCTGGGGAAATATCGGCTGTTCGACGTGGACGTCGTCATCTCCCGCACCTTCGTCTATGGCACCCTCGCCGTGTTCATCACGGTCGTCTACGTGGTGGCGGTGGTGGGTGCCGGCAGGCTTCTCGATCTCGGGGACCAGCCCAACAACGGGTTGGCGATTCTCGCAACCACATTGGTGGCGGTGGCGTTCCAACCCCTGCGACGACGTCTGGAGCGGGTCGCCAACCGGATGGTCTACGGGCGACGGGCCACTCCCTACGAGGTGTTGTCCACCTTCTCCAGGAGGGTGGCGGCTGTGGATCCGGACGTTCTGACCCAGATTGCCCAGGCCCTGGAGGAGGGGACGACCGCACGAGCCGCGTCGGTGTGGATGCGGCGAGGTGCCCTTGTGCAACCCATTGCCGTTTGGCCGGCCACCTTCGATCTCCCGGATCAGCCCTCGGGTGCGACAGGGGGTCTGATCGAGAAGATGGCGCCGGTGATTCACGACGGGGAGGAGTTGGGTCTCGTGATGCTCCTCCTGGAACCGGGTCAGGCGTTCTCGCCGGTGGACCAGCGTCTCCTGGAGCAGGTTGCGGGAGGTCTCGGTCTCGCATTGCGAAACCTGAAGCTCACCGAAGATCTGAAGACACGGGTGGCTCAGCTGCGCGAATCCCGACGAAGGATCGTTGCGGTGCAGGACATGACCCGCCACCGGCTGGAGCGAGATCTCCATGACGGAGCCCAACAGCGACTGGTCGCCCTCAAGATCAAGCTGGGGATCGGGGCCACGATGGCAGAGAAGGCGGGTCTCGAACAGATCGACGACCTGCTGGTCTCGTTGCGTGGGGAGGCAGATGATGCAGTCAACTCGGTACGTGATTTCGCCCGCGGCATCTACCCGCCCCTCCTCGAGGCCGAAGGTCTGCCATCTGCTCTTGCCGCCCGGGTCGAGAAGGCTCCACTTCCCGTGGCGTTGGAAGCGAACGGGGTGGGTCGTTACACCCGCGAGGTGGAGGCGACCGTCTACTTCTGTGTGCTCGAAGCGGTCCAGAACGCGCTCAAGCACTCTCGGGCCGAGATGGTGCGGGTGTCGGTGGACGACGATGGTGGGGAGATCTCCTTCGAGGTGTCGGACGACGGGCTCGGATTCGATCCGGACTCCACGGGAACTGGATCGGGTCTGGCCAATCTCGCAGACCGTGTCGATGCCTTGGATGGCTCGCTCCAGGTCATCTCCCGACCTGGCGACGGGACCACGATCCGGGGGCGGATCCCGCTGAGGGAGATGGCAGGGATCTCGTGACCACCGCAGACACGACACCGATTCTCACGACACGCCGCACGCTCAAGGTGGCTTCTGGCCGGGTACTGGCCGGTGCTGCGATCACGCTGGCGGTGTACGGCGTGCTCGTCTTCGTCGTGACCGGGAACACGGAGTACTTCGTCGAGGACTATCTCCTCCACATGGCAATCCCCGCCTGTGGATTCGGGCTTCTGGCCTGGCTCGCCCTGCCCCGGCAATCCGACAACGGTTCGGTCTGGGTAGCCGCCTGGACGGGCTTCTTCAACGGGCTGGGGCTGGCCGGGTATGCCACCTGCGTCCTGGTGGGGCAGATGCGCGGTATCGACATGTCCTACGAATCTCTCTATGGCGGTGTCGCACCAGCCGACCTCCCCTTTTCGGTTGCCGCGTTCTATCCCCTGATCGGCTTCGTCTTGATCGGGTACTTCCTCATCCTCACCCTCGGGCTGCTCCTGTTTCCCGACGGTGAGCTGCCCGGTCCGGCATGGCGTTGGGTCGCATGGTCGGCGATTCCCGTGACGACATGGTTCGCCGTGGCGGCGGCGAGCCATTGGGCACCGGGGTCGTCGGTCCCTTACAACGCAGCTTCGACCGAGCTCGTCGGATTCGGCCAGAGCATGGCTATCGCATTCCCGATCTTGTTGCTCCTCGCCGGGCTGTCTCTGGTTTCGCTGGTGATCCGCTATCGGGCCAGCAGCGGGGTCACCCGTCAGCAATATCGATGGATCGGTTGGGCCGGTGGCCTATTCGTCGTCGCCTTGGTGGTGGCGGTCGGGGCGACACCCGTGACACCGGCGGTCGGCTCCGAGGGCTTGGTCCGCCGATTCGTGATCCTGGCCGGCATTTCAGTGCTGGTCGGCTCCTACGGCGTGGCCGTCGCCAGATATCGGCTCTACGACATCGACCTCGTGATCAGCCGCACGGTCGTCGTCGTCGTGCTCGGCGGGTTCATCACACTGGTCTACGCCCTCATCGCCGTCGGGCTGGGCCGTCTCATCGGTGGCTCGGGTGGTTGGGGGCTCCCCGTGGTGGCGACGGCGGTGGTGGCGGTCGCCTTCGAGCCGATCCGACAACGGGCGCAACGCTGGGCCAATCGAGTGGCGTATGGCCGTCGGGCGACACCCTATGAGGTGCTGGCCGACCTCACCGAGCGACTCGCCGACTCCGAGGTGGGTGCCGGCCTGCTGGACAGGATGGCCGCCCTGATCGGGGCCGGCACGGGAGCGGACCGGGTGACCATATGGCTGGGCGAGCCGGTGGCCATGACCCCCGCTGCCGTGTGGCCGGAAGGCGAGATCGTCGGCAACGTCCTGGCCCCGGGGTCTGGCGGCGTGTTTCCGGTTCTCCACGATGGGGAGGCTGTGGGGACCATCGAGGTGGTCAAGGCACGGGAGAGCCCGCTCTCACCGACCGAGAAGGCCCTGGTGGCGGATCTGGCCGGGTCGGCCGGCATGGTGCTCGGGTATCAGCGTCTCAATGATTCCCTGGCTCGAAGGGCGCACGAGTTGGAGGAGTCCCGTCTCCGTCTGGTAGGAGCCCAGGATCAGGAGCGACGCCGCTTGGAACGGGATCTCCATGACGGCGCCCAGCAACTCATCGTGGCCCTCAAGGTCAAGATCGGGCTCGCTTCGAGGCTGGCGGCCACCTCCGGGGCCACGGAGTTGAGAGATCTCCTAGACACATTGGGCGACGAGACACAGGCGGCACTGGACGAGGTGCGAGCTCTGGCCAAGGGGATCTATCCACCCGTTCTCGAGAGTGATGGTCTGGCTGCCGCATTGCATGGTCTCGCCGCCGGCTCACCCGTCGATCTGCAGGTGGATGTCGACGCCGTCGGCCGGTATCCCCGGGACGTCGAGGCCGCCGTCTATTTCGATGTGTCGGAGGCGGTCACCAACGCGGTCAAGCATGCCGAGCCACCGATCATCGTCGGCCTCAGCGAAACCGACGGGGTGTTGAGTTTCGTCGTTGGCGACTCCGGGCCGGGGTTCGACCCGAGCACGACCAATGGCGGGTCGGGCTTGGGCAGCATGGCAGATCGCCTCGACGCACTCGGGGGGAGGCTGTGGATCGAGTCCCGTCCCGGCAGCCCAACCGAGGTGTTTGGTGAGATCCGTCTTCAGGATGTGACGGCCTGACTAAACAGCCGTGCTCCAGGCCTGTGACAATCGCCCCGGCTCGAACTCCGACTTGGCGATGAAGGCCACCGCCCCAGCGGCCAGTGCGCGATCGTGGTACTCCTCATAGGTGGAGAGCCCGACCACCTTGATGTCAGGGTTCGATCCGAGGATCTGCCTGGTCGCCTCGGGGCCGTCGATCCCGGGGAGATTCATGTCCATCAGCACCAGGTCGGGTGACATCTCGGCAACCGCCCTCACCGCTTCCTCACCGGTCGCGGCTTCACCGGCCACTTCGAATCCGTCGGTCGACTCGATGACGAGTCGTGCCGCGGAGCGAAACGACTCCTGGTCGTCGACGATCAGCACCCGGACGCTCTTCGTGATCACTGGCACATCTCGATGCTGTCACGGCCGCCGCTCCGTCTCAAGATGGGAGCCACCTGCGGCGGGGTGGGGAAAACCACACCTCTACTCACCCGGGTCTGCGAGATAGAGCAGAACGGCGCGCACCCGGCGGTTGGTCTCCTTCTCGGGCACGAGGTCGAGCTTGGTGAAAATCGAGTTGATGTGCTTCTCCACGGCCCGCTCCGACACGAAGAGTGTGTCGGCGATCGCCACATTGCTCTTGCCACTTGCGATCTCACCCAGCACTTCCAGCTCCCGATCGGTGAGCCGCCCCACCGGAGACTTGGGTCGGGTCCTGCCCTCGATGAGGGCGTCGACCACCTTGGGGTCGATCACCGACCCGCCGGCCTGGACCTCTTCGATCGCGTGTCGTAGCTGATCGAGGTCGGCCAGACGCTCTTTCAGCAGGTAGGCGAGACCGTCGGCGCCATGCTCGAACAACTTCAAGGCGTATTCGGGCTCGACGTATTGGGAGAGGACGACCACCCCGATGTCGGGATGGGCCTCACGGATCTCCCGGGCTGCCCGCACACCCTCGTCGGTCCTCGTCGGGGGCATGCGTATGTCGGTGATCACCACGTCCGGGATGTGCTCCTCGACCGCGGCCATCAGCTCGTCGTAGCTCTCCACCGCCGAGAGCAGGTCGTAGCCGGCGGACTCGAGGACCATGCGCACACCCTCGCGGACGATGAACGCATCCTCGGCCAGGACGACAGAGGTGGACATGAAGCCGAGGTTACCGCCGGACGACCGGGCTCTCAGTCCTACGGAGCCCGAGCCCATCGCCTGAATCGCACGACTGAGACATTTCGGAGACACCCCACAGAGAGACTGTTCCCAGAAAACGGCAAATCTTGGATGGCCAGGCTCTGGCATTCATCGGGAGGAACAGTTGCGCGCGTCCGAAACCGCAGGCATGAGGTGAGTCGTCGCCGTCTCGCCATGGCGACACTCGTCGCAACCACCGTCGGCTATTTGGTCGTGCTCTACCTCTACATACCGCTCGAGAACCCGGCGATCGTTCTCCTGTCGGCCGTCCCCGTCACGGTCGCCGGCGCCCTCTTCGGCCTCCGCTTCGTGGCGATCTTCATCGGCGCGCTCGGCGTCGGGACGGTGGCTCTGATCGAGTGGTTCGGGCCCGGCTTCGGCCACCTGCTCCAGACCTACCGGGGCATTCCCATCCTGATTCTCATCCTGATGGGTCTCGTCGTGGGGAGACTTCGCGACGTGTCAGACGAGATGGGGCGGCAATTGGAGCGCAGCCGGATCGTCGAAGCCGAGCTCCGCACCACCCAGCAACAGCTGGAGGAGTCACTGGAGGCCAAAGACCAGTTGATCGCCTCGGTCGGCCATCAGCTCCGCACCCCATTGACCGCCGTACTCGGGTTTGCCGAGATGCTCCGGGTGGGCAACGACACCGAGATGGGCCGAGGTGAGCGTGAGGAGATGGTGAGTCACATCGCCCAGCAGGCGTTTCACATCTCGGCCACCATCGACGACCTGCTGGTGGCGGCCCGCATCGAGATCGGAAAGCTCGAAGTCACCAGAGTCCCCATCGCCCTGAGGGCTCAGATCGCCCAGGTGATCGAGGGTTGGGATCGTGACGAGGTGACCAGCATCGAGATCACCGGTGACGACACCCGCGCCATCGGCGATCCGGCCAGGGTCAGGCAGATCTTGCGAAATCTGATAGCCAATGCACTCGCCTACGGAGGGAGCGACATCTCGGTCAACGTCGGGGTCAACCAGACCCACGCCCTGGTCGAGGTGTCGGACAACGGGCCGGGTCTTCCCGAAGATCAGTGGGATGCCATCTTCGAGCCGTACTACCGCTATCACGCCGAGGCGACACAGCCGGGATCGGTGGGGCTGGGCCTCACGGTCTCCCGGGGCCTGGCCCAGATCATGGAGGGCGATCTGTCCTACCGGCATCAAGACGGAGAGAGCGTTTTCGTGCTCCGTCTGCCATTGGCCACGAGCTGAGGCCGTGTTCCACGGTCGGAGAGAGGGCTTTTTCAGCCTTCCGGAGCCCTGAGATACACGCCACTCTGGCGGTCGAGCTCGGCACCGTGATCGAAACGCTCCAAGGTGAAGCCGGCATCTTCGAAGATCGAGATGAGGTGTCGTCGCTCGTACCGCACGAAATTGAGGCGTCCCGAGGGTTTCATCAGGTAGTCGTCGGGGTTGATGGTGGATGGCGGGACATCTTCTTCAACGAAGGCGGTGAAGAAGAGCAGAGCCCCTGGTCGCATCGTCTTACGGAACAGATGGGAATAGATCCTGAGGTCCCGTTCGATCATGTTGGCGACGACTGAATGCAGGTAGACGAGGTCGAAGTAGTCATCCGGAACCGGCAGGGTGAACGACTCATCCATGATTGTCCCGTCGGGGTTGTAACGGTCGTGCTGGGCGTCGACGCGATGGAACGCGAACGACGGGTGCTCCCTTTGAATGTGGCGCGTGCACCATCTGATCGACCTACGGCTGATATCGATTCCCACGTAAGAGTCGACATCGCCGATAACCCTGATGATGCCGATCGGCAGCCGCCCCGGGCCGCATCCGATCTCGAGGATCCTCGACTCCTTCGTGATGCCCAACCCGACCAGGCGACGCGCTTCGGCGTCGGCTGATTCGACGAAGGTGGCATCGTCTCGAAATGCCTGACCGCAGAATCGGAGATCGGGCGGGGGGAGAACCGAGCCGTCGTAAACCGAGCTGTGCGACACGAGTCGTCGCCGAATACGTGCGATACGTGCCACGACCGCGAAATGTAACAGCGGATGAGAGATGCGACCTGAGGGCAGCGACAGTATGCGGAGAGTGACAACGTCGAGGCGGACAACCCGATAGCTGAGGATTAGATTCGCCGCCAGTGAGCGACAAGGCGGCAAGAGTCGTGACGGCGATTGTGGTCTACGCCCTCGCCACGGCCCTGTCGGTGGCGGTGTTCCACGGGCGGAGCGCCGGGCTGCTCATCGATGGTGTATTGCTCCTCGGCTTGTTCTACTACCTCTCCACAATCAGAAACTGAGGTCACATTCGGGGGCCTGAGGCCCCCGACGCACCATGTCGGGGAGTAGCTTTGTCGATCTGAGACCTGTCGATCTCCCAAGCCAGTTGCCAACACCCGAGCTCATCCAAAATCCCGCACACACTGCCTGACCAAAGCACTCACCTCAGCCTCTCCTCGTCCCGACGAGTCGCGTCCCCATCGAAACTCTTCGTGTTCGCCATGGTCCTGCTCGTGGGCTGTCAAGGCAGCGCCGTCACCCAAGGTGGTTCGACAACGACGTCGGAAGCAACGACGACCGTTGTCCCCGTCGAGACGACGACCACCATCGGGCAGACCGAGCCGACACTCCCACCGGTGGTCGGGCCGGACCCCTCTTACCGGGTGGCCGCCTTCTACTACCC
>JBAULI010000200.1:0-34609 GCA_049578105.1 Acidimicrobiia bacterium
ATCGTCGCCTCCGAGCAGCCGCCGCCATTCGACATGGGCGACTCCTACCTCCAGATCGACTGCCGGGACCCGGAGATCGCCGCCGAGGAGATCATCAGGGCGGGTGACAGGGTCGAGATCGACGGCATCGTCGCAGCCGACGACGGAGGTGTGGTGATCGCGGCCCTGGCGGGCTCGAGACTCGGCCTGCGCGCCAATGACCCCGACGCCGCCCGGGCGACACGTGACAAGTCGGCCCAACGGACCTTGCTGGCCAGGGGCGAGGTGCCGCAACCGCCGTTCGCCACCGTTGGGCCTGATGACGACCCGATCGAGGCGGCGAGTGGCATTCCGTACCCCCGGGTGGTCAAGCCCCTGGATCGCTCGGCGGCCCAGGGTGTCATGAGAGCCGACGACGATGCCGAGCTGCAGGAGGCGGTGACCCGGGCCCGCGCGATCGTTGGCCAGGACGCCCCTCTCCTGATCGAGGCCTACATGCCCGGCCCAGAGATCGCGCTCGAAGGTTTGATCGTGCAGGGGCGTCTGGTCGAGCTCGCCATCTTCGACAAGCCCGACGCCGGTTCCGGGCCGGCCTTCCCCGAGACGATCCTCGTCACCCCGTCACGTCTCGGGCAGGTCGCCCAGGACGAGTGCCGGCGGGTGGCCGAAGCCTCTGTTCGGGCCCTTGGCCTCACACACGGGCCGGTACACATCGAGATGAAGGTCGATGACGGGGTGGCACGGGTGATCGAGGTGGCGGCCCGCTCCATCGGGGGTCTGTGCTCGAGAAGTCTCAACTTCGGGCTGATGGGAACGTCCCTCGAGACACTGATCCTGCGCAACGCCCTGGGTATCGACAAGTCTGAGCTGCACAGGGAGCCGACCTCGAGTGGCGTGCTGATGATCCCGATAACCCGAACCGGCCGACTCGCCTCGGTCGAGGGCATCGATAGGGTGCGCCGGTTGGAAGGGATCACCGGTGTCGATATCACCATCCCGATCGGAGAGCACGTGGCCCCACCCCCGGTCGGGGACCGGTATCTGGGCTTCGTCTTCGCCAAAGGCCCGGGGCCGGCCCCCGTGGAGGCATCTCTTCGGGAGGCGATGTCGTCGATGAGAGTGATGGTCGAATGAGCATTCGCCCCGAAATCGCAATACATTCGGCGATTCGATACCCTCAACCTCTACTTGACGGTTACCTCTTACCTGCCAAAACGCGCGTAAGACGATTTTGTCATTCATGAGCACGATCCTGATCTTCGCCGGTGGGGAGCGTCCAGGTGCCGAGCTGGCCGACGAGCTGCCGGCGGCGGATCTGACCATCGCCGCCGACGGCGGTTATGACCTGGCTCGCAGTCTGGATCAACCCGTTGCCGTCCTGGTCGGAGACATGGACTCGATCGTGGCCACCGACATACCCGAAACGGTGGTCGTGGAACGTCACTCCCCCGACAAGGACCAGACCGACCTCGAGCTCGCCTTCGAGCTGGCCATCCGAGAGGACCCGGCCCGGATCGTGGTGGTTGGCGGTGATGGTGGGCGTCTCGACCACGAGTTGGCGGCAGCCGGTCTGATGTGCTCGCAACGATGGGAAGGGGCAGGCGAGATCGATTGGGTCTCCTCGAGGGGCTGGGCCCACGTCGTCCATCATCATCGAATCATCCATGCCGACATTGGCGCAATCGTGAGCCTGGTCCCCATGGGGGGCCCCGCTCGCGGGGTCACTACCAAAGGGCTGCGTTGGGAGCTAAAGGACCAGGTGCTCGAGGAAGGAACCACACTGGGTGTGAGCAACGTCATGACTTCCCCGGTCGCAGAGATCACCGTCACCTCGGGGTGCCTTCTCGTGGTGATACCCGCCACCTGAGAGACGGTGACTGTCCTGCTCAGGGTGCCTCGGGCCCGCTTCCCGGCACCTGCGCCGGCATCGGATCCCCGCTTAGCCCGGCGACCAGGTTGGCTACCGCCAGACTCGCCATCCCCCGACGGGCATTGACGGTCGCACTCCCGATGTGGGGCACCACCAGACAGTTGCGAAACCCGAGCAATGGGTGTTCGGCCGGCAACGGCTCGGGGTCGGTGACATCCAGTGCCGCCCCACCGATCACTCTCCGTTGGAGGGCATCGACCAGGGCATCCGTGTCCACCAACTGCCCCCGGGCGACATTGATGAGAAAGGAGTCGGGCCCCATCAGAGCCAGCTCACGTGCACCGATCATGCCCATCGTCTGCTCCGTCAGGGGCGCAGCGAGAACGACGACGCTGGATTCGGTCAGGAGGTCTTCGAGACTCAGTCGGACCGCATCCGGCACCGGCTTGTCAGATGGCGACGTGTATCTCACCTCCATGTCGAAGCCGCGAGCCCTCCGCGCGATTGCCTGGCCGATGCGACCCATGCCCACCACTCCGAGGGCAGACCCATGGAGATCATGCCCGAGAAAGTCCCATGGGCTCCAAGGCCCCCACACGCCGCCGAGCACCCGGTCTGCTCCCTCCGGGATGCGACGCATCACCGCTCCCATGAGAGCGAACGCTGCGTCGGCAACGGTTTCGGTGAGGACATCGGGGGTATGACCCACCGGTATGCCACGACGACGACAGGCGCCGATGTCGATGTTGTCCACGCCGACGGACATCTGAGAGATGACACGCAGGTCGGGCGAGGCCGAGAGAAGGTCTTCGTCGATGACGTCGGCGAGCATCGAGAGCAGGCCCTGGCAGCCGGATAGCTCGGTCGCAAGCCGGTCTGGAGGGACCGGTCCCCGGATGTCTGACATCACCACCTCGCATACATCGCGCAGCGGTCGAAGGATGTCTTCGGGGATGTGGTTGCTGACGAAGGCCCGCACGGCCGGCAAGGCTAGTGCGTTGCCACCCGTGGCCGGCAGGCGTTGGCGGACGCAGAAGGAGGGATATCGGAAGACGGCGGATCGCAAAAGATCGACGGGCACACCGCCGATACCATCTCGATGATGCGACGCACGGCTCTTCTGGTGGGGACCCTCCTCACGCTCGCAGCTTGCGGCCTGCAACCGTTCCAGGAATCAGCTCCGCCCCCTTCCCCCGCGACGACGAGCACGACATTCGGGATCCGCCCCACCAGCACCACTTCGGCTCCTGACGCCGATGGGGCCGGGCCGAGCCCTCGTCAGGTGGAGACGGCACTAGCCACCCGGGCGACCCTCGACGTCGACGAATTGCCCGACGGTGCGACTCTGGTCGCCAGGGCCAATGGCTCACTACAGGTATATGCCATCGCCGGGGGGACCCACCCGTCTCGCACCCTTGGCCCCGAGACGATCCTGGGAACCGAAACCGTCGTCGACGTGGTCGACGGGCCCCGGGACGGTTGGGCCCGCGTCATGCTCCCGGGAAGGCCGAACGGGTCCAGAGGCTGGGTCAAAGCCGAGGATGTCAGCTTCTACGTCGTGCCCGGGAGGCTGGTGATCGACCTCTCCGATCGGAAGCTGACCTACAACGAAGGGGGTCAGGTCCTGCTGGAGACAACCGTGGCGGTAGGCACGGATCGGAACCCGACGCCGACCGGGGCGTTCTTCGTCACCGACAAGGTCACGTTGGACGATCCGAGTGGCCCGTGGGGCCCGGCTGCCCTCGGGCTCTCGGCGCGATCCGACACGATCACCGAGTACAACGGAGGGGACGGGATCATCGGAATCCACGGCACCAGTCGCCCCGGATCGATCGGTCGGGCCGCCTCACTTGGCTGTGTGCGACTGCCGAACGACGTCATCACCGTCCTCCACGCGATCGTCCCCCTGGGGACCCCAGTCGAGATCCGACCTTGATCAGACTCTGGATATCACACCGTTCGAGACCACCGGTGTACCCCGCTCCCGGCACGTCGCCGAGACGATCAGGTGATTCCCCTCGTCCCAGATCCGGGTGACGATCGTCTCCCCCGGGTACAACGCGCCCGAGAATCGAGCGCCGAAAGACCTGACGGCCTCCGGCGAGCCTCCCAGCGCACGGTCGACGGCCGCCTTGGCCACTATCCCGTACGTGCAGAGCCCATGCAAGATCGGCTTCTCGAAACCGGCGAATGCGGCAAAACCCGGGTCGGCGTGAAGGGGATTCTTGTCCCCTGAGGCCATGCGGTAGAGGAGCGCCTGCTGTGGGAGGGTCGGCGACTCGACGACATGGTCGGGCTCCCTTCCCGGCTCTGTGAACGAGGACGAGGGGCCACTTTCGCCACCGAACCCGCCCTCGCCACGCACGAAGATCGAGGCACGATTGGTGAACAGCCGCTCTCCTGTCTTCACTTGCACAGACTCGATCTCGATCACGACCAGAGCACCCTTGCCTTTGTCGAAGACGTCCGTGATCCGGCCGGTCTGGGAAACCTCCCCGCTGGTGGGGATGGCGGCATCGAGGCTGACCTCGTGCTCGCCATGCAGGATCATGGCCGGGTTGATGTCCATGCCCTCCACGAGCGCCAAACTCATCATCATCGAGAATTGGGGGATCGTCGCGTAGGTCGGGAGAACATGCAGATCGCCCTCGTATGCATATCTGAGCTCACCGGGATCGGTCGGAGGGTCACCGGCACCGATGCCGAGGTGATAGAGGATCACATCCTCCTCATCCCATGAGAACGACGTCGGCGCGAGCTCCACCCCGAGAACTCTTTCCAGGTCGATCGCCATCTCAGCCTGATGCCAGCTGGGCGAGGATCATCAACTCGTCGTTGTTGTTGCCGGGAATGATGTAGTCATCGACATCGCGAACCTCGTCGAGATGATCGGCGAGGTCCTCGATGGTGGGCACCACCCCTTGCCCGGCGAACCAGCCGGTGTTGGTGCCGATGAACACCCGTCCGTACCTCCCCCCACCTGCGGTGAAGATCTCGTGGCTGAACTGGTTCGCCTCCGAGCAGAGATAGACGACGATCGGCATCACCTGTCGGGGGTCGAACATCTCCGCGAACGGGCCGAGGATGTCTTCCGTCATCCGGGTGCGTGCAGTCGGCGCCACCGCATTCGACTTGATGTCGTATTTGGCGCCCTCGATGGCGAGGACGTTGGACAGGCCGACGAGCCCTGCCTTGGCAGCCCCGTAGTTGGTTTGACCGAAGTTGCCGAAGAGACCCGACGCCGAGGTCGTATGGACGAACCGACCGTATCCCTTCTCCTTCATAACCTGGAATGCGGGATGAGACACGTGAAAAGCGCCCCTGAGATGAACGTCGATCACTGCGTCGACCTCGTCCATGGTCATGTTTGCGAAAGACTTGTCGCGGAGGATCCCGGCGTTGTTGATCACGATGTCGACGGTCCCGAATTCGTTGATCGCCGTTTCGATTATCGACTCGCCTCCGTCTCTGGTCGCAACGCTGTCGTAGCTGGCGACGGCTTCGCCCCCTGCCTCGACGATCTCATCGACCACCAGGTCCGCTGAATTCTTGGACGAGCCACTGCCGTCGACCGCCCCTCCCAGGTCGTTGACGACCACGCGGGCGCCACGACGCGCCAACTCGAGGGCATATTCCCTGCCCAGACCGCCACCTGCCCCCGTGATGACGGCCACACGGCCATCGAAAGTAATTGACTCACTCACAGTTGTCTGACTCCTCCGGTCGCTCCCGCCCTCTCAGAGACCGAGCGAGCGACCGATTATCTCTTTCATGATCTCGGTCGTTCCACCGTAGATCCTCTGCACCCGAGCATCGCGATATGCCCGTGCTATCGGAAACTCCTCCATGTACCCCCAGCCACCAAAGAATTGGAGACAGCGGTCGATCACGCGATTCTCCATCTCGGTCACCCACCACTTGGCCTTGGCGGCATCGTCGGCCGACAGCTCGCCCGCGTTCAAGGCGAGAATCTGCGAATCGACGAAGGTCTGTGCCACGTCCAGCTCGGTCCGCATCTCCGCCATGGCGTGCTTGACCGTTTGAAAGGAGCCAATCGGTTGATCGAAGGCCCTTCTCTCCTTGATGTAGTCCAGGGTCCAGTCGAAGGCTTGTTGAGCGTGTGCGACCGAGCCCGTGGACAGACCCAGGCGCTCCTGGGGCAGGTTCTCCATCAGGTAGGCGAAACCCTCGCCCTCTTCGCCAAGGCGATTTCGAACCGGGACACGAACCTCGTCGAAGAAGAGCTCGGCGGTGTCCTGGGCATGGAGTCCAATCTTCTGCAGATTTCGCCCACGGGTGAACCCCTCCATCCCGTCTTCGAGCACGAGCAGGCTCATCCCGGCGTGCTTCTGCGAAGGATCCGACTTGACCACCGTGATCACCAGGTCAGCGTTGATGCCATTCGTGATGAAGGTCTTGGAGCCGTTGACCACGTATGTGTCGCCGTCACGCAGGGCGGTGGTCTGGATTCCCGCCAGATCGGACCCGGCGCCCGGCTCGGTCATGGCAATCGCCGACATCAACTCGCCACTGGCCAGACCCGGCATCCAACGGGTGCGCTGCTCGTCATCCGCCAGACGGATGTAATAGGGAAGACACACATCATTGTGGAGGGTGATACACATGCCGGAGGCGAATGCATCACCTTTCACCAGCTCTTCGATGATCACGGCATTGAATCGAAAGTCGGGCACTCCCCCACCGCCGTGCTGTTCGGGGAGCGCCATGCCCAGGAGGCCGGCCTCACCCGCCCGGCGAAACATCTCCTTGTCGACCCGGCCATCCGTCTCCCACCGGGCCACATTTGGGGTGACTTCCACCTCGACGAAACGGCGCACCGACTCGCGAAAGATCTCGTGATCCGGATCGAACAGGGCACGTCTCATCGGGTTGGATTCGCTTCGGGTCAGACTCCCACGTAGAGCCCGTCGATCTCGTCGGCGTACTTCTCGAGGACCACCCGGCGCTTCAACTTCAGGGAGGGTGTCACCTCACCCGTGTCCGGTGTCCATTCGTCGGGTACGACTATCCACTTCTTGATCTTCTCGACCTGGGAGACAGACTCGTTTGCATCGCGCACCGCTCTCTCCACTTCGGCTCTGACTTCGGCGAGCTGTGAGAACGTGGCCAGGTCGGTGTACTCCAGGCCGTTGGCGGCGGCCCATGCCGGAGCCTCCTCGTGATCGAGTGCGATGACCATCGAGAGGAACTTCCGGCCGTCGCCGATCATGCACGCCTTTGAGATGAGGGGATGATTGCCCAGTGCGGTCTCCAGCTTGGCCGGTGCGATGTTCTTCCCGGCCGCGGTGATGATGATCTCCTTCTTGCGGCCGACTATCCAGACAAACCCGTCATCGTCGATCCGGGCCAGATCACCGGAGTGGAGCCAGCCGTCGGAGTCGTAGGTCTCGACGGTCGCTTCGGGAAGCTTGTAGTAGCCCGGCGTTATGACGCCACCCCGCATCAGCAACTCGTCGTCGGGCCCGAGATCGACCTCGACACCGGGGAGAGCCTTCCCCACCGAGCCGATCTTGCTGGCGCCAGGGAGGTTGGTCGTGGCCGGGCCGGTCGTCTCCGACATCCCGTACAACTCGAACAATGGAACGCCGATGGTTTGAAAGAACAGAACGAGATCCGGATTGATGGGCGCTGCGGCCGTGATGGCGATCTGCACCTGGTCGAGGCCCAGACCCTCTCTGACCTGGGAGAGGACTATGGAATCGAGCAGACCGGCGAGGAGTGGGCCTGACTTCCCCGCCTCCTCGGCGATGACTCTGCTGCGATTGGCAGAAAGCGCCCGATCGAGGAGGAACTTCTTGATGCCGTGGGTGTCCTCGAACCGGGCCGACAGCCGGGCGTGGAACTTCTCATAGACCCTGGGGACACCAAAGAACACCGTGGGTCGTGCCTGCTGTATGTATTCGAGGACTCCGGAGAGATTCGGGCAGAACCAAACCTGACCCGCCAGATACGTGGCCAGATAGTGGGTGGCCATGCGCTCGGCGATGTGGGCCAGTGGCAGATAGGAGACCATCCTCGGGCCGAGGTCGATCTGGGCCGCCCTGCGCAGACACTCGGCGGTCCAGACCACGTTCCTGTGGGTGATCATCACCCCCTTGGGTGTGCCCGTCGTCCCCGACGTGTAGATGAGGGTGGCCAACGTCTCCGGGGACATCGACCTGGCTGCCCTGGTGACCGTTTCGGGGTCCTCGGCAAGGTGGGCCATGCCACGTGCCATCAGATCATCCCAGCTGAGAACCCAGTCGGCGGTGTCATAGTTCTCGGCACCCGAGAGCAGCACGACATAGCGCAGATTGGGGAGCTCGGACCTGATCTCGTCCCATCGCTTCATGAAGTCGAGGTCCTCGAGGATGGCGACCGTCGCCCCGCAGTTGTCCGCTATGTACTGGATCTGACCTGCGGTCAATGTCGAGTAGATGGTGACACCGGTCGCACCCGTGTGAATGGCGGCGTAGTCGGCGATCCCGTGCTCCGGCCGGTTCCCGGCCATGATCGCGACGAATTCGCCCGGACCCACGCCGAGGGTCTGCAAACCGGCCGCTGCCTGGTTGATGGCGTCGACGTATTGACGCCAGGTGAGGCTGTCCCAGTCGCCGTTCTTGAAGTGGATCGCCGGCTGATCCGGGTAGATCTCGGCGTTCCTGTTGAGATAGTCGACGATCGTCTTGCCTTCGACCTCGGCGTCGATCGCCGCTCTCTCCACCAGCACCGCTTGTTGGGTCATCTCTCCCTCCGGATCAGGTCACAGCTCCGACCCGGCGGAGCTTACCGATGTCGGCGTCACTAAGGCCCAGGTCACGCAGGATGCGGTCGGTGTCGCGACCGCGGCCGACCGGCGTCTTCGGTTGGTCGGTTGGCGTCGCAGAGAAGCGCGGGGCCGGCGCCGGCTGGATGACACCGTCGATCTCCACGAAAGTCCCCCTCTCGCGATTGTGCGGGTGCATCGGCGCCTCGCTGAGCGAGAGGATCGGTGCCACACAGGCGTCATCGCCGGCGAACGCTGCGACCCACTGATCCCGGGTGCGTGTGAGGAAGACATCCTGGATGATCTCCCGGAGCGAGGGCCAGTTCGCCGGGCTCTCACGCGAGGGAAGGGCCGACGGATCGAGGTCCAGCCCCTCGAGCAGACGGGCATAGAAGGCAGGCTCCAGAGCGCCCACGGCGAGATGACGACCGTCGGCGGTGCGATAGGTGGTGTAGAACGGAGCACCGCCGTCGAGCAGATTCGATTGGCGCTCGTCGCGCCACATGCCCGAAGCCAGGAGACCGTGGATGGCAGTCGTCAGCAGGGCCGACCCGTCGACCATTGACGCATCGACCACCTGACCCGATCCGGTGGCACGGGCGTGGGTGAGGGCGGCGAGAACACCAACGGCGAGGAGCATCCCACCGCCCCCGTAATCGCCGACCAGGTTGAGGGGTGGTGTGGGCGCTGCGGCGGTGCCAATGGGGTGGAGAGCGCCCGAAACGGCGATGTAATCGACATCGTGCCCCGCACTGGCGGAAAGAGGGCCGGTCTGCCCCCAACCGGTCATTCGACCGTAGACCAGAGCCGGATTCTCGCGAAGGCATTGGTCGGGACCGACACCGAGACGTTCGGCGACACCGGGTCGGTAGCCCTCGACCAAGATGTCGCTCATGGCGGCGAGTCTCAGCACCAGGTCGGGGCCGTCCGGATGCTTGAGGTCGATCGCCACCGACGATTTGCCGCGCCCGTGGAGGTCGAAGCGATCGTCGATCACCACATCCTCACTACCGGGACGGTCGACCCGTATCACCTCGGCGCCGAGATCGGCGAGGACCATGCCACAGAACGGGGCGGGCCCGATGCCGGCTAGCTCGACCACGCGGATCGATTCGAGCGGTCCCCCCATCAGAGAGCCCAGCGAAGGGTCAAACCCCGACGACCGACGTCATCGATCTCAGGCCGAGGCGCGAGTGGAGGAGAGGATCTCCACCGGGGCGGCGAAGTGGCAGGCCACCAGATGCCCGAATTGCTCCACGAGGGGCGGAGTTTCCTCGGCACAGATGTCCTGTGCCTTCCAGCAACGGGTGCGAAAGACACATCCAGAGGGGGGATCCGCCGGGTTGGGTACATCACCCTGGAGCACGATCCGCTCCCGATCCTGTCTCCCACGCGGGTCCGGGATCGGCACCGCAGAGAGAAGGGCCTGGGTGTAGGGATGGGTCGGGTTCTCGAAGATCTCTTCCCGGGTCCCGGTCTCCATGATGTGCCCGAGATACATCACGGCAACCCGTTGAGAGATGTGCCGGACGACCGAAAGGTCGTGGGCGATGAAGAGATAGGAGAGCTCGAGGTCATCCTGGATCTCCACCATCAGGTTGATCACCTGGGCCTGGATCGAGACGTCGAGGGCGGACACGGGCTCGTCCAGGAGCAACATCCTCGGATTGAGAGCCAGGGCCCGGGCCACACCGATTCGCTGACGCTGGCCGCCGGAGAACTCGTGGGGGAACCTGTTGCCATGCTCGGGTGACAGCTGCACCAGCCGGAGCAACTCGGCGACGCGATCGTCGCCACCATCGTCCCAGAGCCCGTGGATCTTGAGGGGCTCGCCGATGATCTCCCGGACCGTCATCCTCGGATTCAGCGAGGCATAGGGATCCTGGAACACGATCTGGAGGTCCCTGCGCACGGGACGAAGCTCCTTCCGGCTCAGAGAGGTGATGTCTCTCCCCTGAAAGATCACCGAGCCCTCGGTCGGGTCGACCAGTCGGATCACCGCCCGGGCGGTGGTCGACTTCCCGCAGCCGGACTCACCCACCAGCCCCAGAGTCTCCGAATGACCGACCTGAAACGAGACCCCATCGACCGCGTATACGTAGCCGACGGTCTTCCGGCGCACACCCTCCTTGATCGGAAAGTGGACTTTGAGGTTCTCGACCTTGAGGACGATGTCGTCGGAAGCGTCTGCTTCCTCCGCATAGGTGATCGCTTGGTCAGACAAGCTCGCCTCCTTCCACCGCGATCCCGGTCTCGACCGCCTCGCGCTGCACTTCGTCGGCGACTTCGTCCCGGAAGTGACAGGCGGTGAAATGGCCCTGTGAGACCTCGAACTGCTCCGGGATGACGGTGCGGCATAGCTCGCGGCCCTCCGACATCCGGCACCTGGGGTGAAAGGCGCAACCCGGGGGCCGGTTGATCAGTGACGGCGGGTTCCCGGGGATGGGCAGGAGACGCTTCATCTCACCGGTGATCCTCGGGAGACTCATCATCAGCCCCAGCGTGTACGGATGACGCGGTGCGTGGTAGATCTCGTCGACCGTTCCGGTTTCCACCACCTTGCCCCCATACATGACGGCGATACGGTCGGCCATCTCCGCCACCACGCCGAGGTCGTGCGTGATCATGATCGTGGCGGCGCCGGTCTCCTCGGCCGCCACCTTCATGACCTCGAGGACCTGAGCCTGGATGGTCACGTCCAGTGCCGTCGTCGGCTCGTCGGCGATCAAGACCGAAGGCTTGTTGGCCATGGCCATGGCGATCATCGCCCTTTGCCGCATCCCGCCGGAGTATTCGTGCGGGTACTGATCGAAGCGCCGGTCCGGGTTGGGCACACCGACCAATTCGAGCAGACCAACCGTCTCCGCCCGGGCCGAGGCGTCCGACATGTCGTCGTTGTGGGCGAGGAGGGCCTCGGCGATCTGAAAACCCACCGTGAACACCGGGTTCAGGGAGGTCATGGGGTCCTGGAAGATCATTGCGACTTCCTTGTTGCGGATCTTCCGCAGCTCATCCACGGGAAGGCCGATGATGTTGCGGCCCTTGTACAGGACCTCACCACGAGCGATCCTCCCGGGTGGCATCTGGATCAGCCCCAGGGCCGACATCACCGTGACGCTCTTTCCGGAGCCCGACTCCCCCACCACGCCGAGAGTCTCACCGGGGTAGACCTCGTAGCTGACGCCATCGACGGCATGCACCACGCCGTCGGGCGTGTCGAATTCCACGACCAGGTCGCGTATAGCGAGAACCGGCTCCGTCACTTGACTCGTTGCTTGGGGTCTAGGGCGTCGCGAAGCCCGTCACCGATGAAGTTGATGCAGAGCGCGATGAGAACGATGGTGAGTCCGGGGAAAGTCGCCAGCCACCATTGAGTGGTCAAGGCGTCCTGGCCATCCGAGATCAGCTTTCCGAGGGCCGGGAAGGGCGGCTGGATCCCGAAGCCGAGATAGCTGAGAGCCGCTTCGACGAGTATCGCCGACGCCACGGTCAGGGTCGCGTTGACGATGATCGGGCCCATGGTGTTGGGGAGGATGTGCCGGAAGATGATCCGGTTGTCCGAGGCTCCGAGGACCTTGGCCGCCTCGACGAATTCCTTCTCGCGCAGGGAGAGAAACTCTCCCCTCACTATTCGAGCCAGACCCGTCCAGAAAAGGAAGGCGAGGATGAACGCAACCCGGACCGGGTTACCCGCACCGAGGAATGCGGACAACACCAGCAATATCGCCAGGAACGGCAGGGTGAGAAACAGGTCGGTCACCCGCATCAGCAGGTTGTCCACCCAGCCGCCGTAATAGCCGGCGATACCTCCTATCAATATGCCGATCAGGGTCGAGACGCTGGCCACGATGAACGCCACGTAGAGCGAAGTCCTGGTGCCATAGAGAGTGCGCGAGAAGTAATCGCGACCGATCTTGTCGGTCCCGAATATGTGAAACCCGTCGAACGTCGGCGCCAACGAGCGATCCGGGACGTTTGGCACGTCGAAGGGGTAGGGCGCCACGACCTCGGCGAACAGTGCGGCCAGGGTGATCACCAGCAAGAGGACCAGAGAGACCATCGCCAGCTTGTGTTGGAAGAACTTCCTCCTCGCCAGCTGCCACTGGGTGAGCGACTCGACCTCGAGACCTTCGAGGTGAACAGAGTCGAGGGCCGCCTGTGTCGCCGCGGTCTCCAGTTCGAGGTCCGACCGGACTTGCTGATCAGTCATAGCGGATCCGCGGGTCGAGCCATCCATAGATGATGTCGGCGGCGAGGTTGGCCACGATGACGGCGACCGCCGTGACCATCAGCCACGCCATCAAGGTGTAGATCTCACCACGGACCAGGGCGTCGATGAAGAACTTCCCCATCCCCGGCCAGGCGAAGATGGTCTCGGTGATGACGGCTCCGCCGAGAACGGCCCCAAAGCTCAGGGCGGCAATGGTGACCGTTGGGATGAGGGCGTTGCGGAGGGCGTGTCTCATGGTGACGGTCCGCTCCTTCAGCCCTTTGGCCCGCGCCGTCCTGATGTAGTCGGAATGGAGGACGTCGAGCATCGAAGCCCGTTGATACCTGCTGTACGTCGCGATCGATACGTAGGCCAGGGTGGTGATGGGTAGCACCATGTGTTGGATGCGATCCAGGAACGGGTTGGCCGCATCGAGGCTCGTCTGCCCAAACGTGTAGACGAGCCTTATACCCGTCTTCAGGAAGAAGGCCGTCGCCAGGGCCTGCAGGACCAAGGCGAACCAGAAGATCGGGACCGAGAATCCGAAGAAGCTGATCGTGGTGGTGGCGTAGTCGAAGAAGCTGTACTGCCTCTTGGCGGAGGTGACACCCAGGATCACGGCGAGGATCACGGCGATGCCCTCGGACACGAGCACCAGCTGGAGCGTGTTGCCGATGGCGCGCTTGAGGTCGGGCCAGATCGCCTGATCACCTATGGCAGTGGTCCCGAACTGGTTGAAGAACATGTCCTTCACCCAGAATCCGTATTGGACGATGATCGGGTCGTCCAGATGCTTCCGGGCAATGATGTTCTGCAAAGTCTGCTGACTCATGTTCGGGATCAGTCGAAGCTGTGAGAGTGGATCCGTCACCAGCGACATCCCGAAGAAGACCAACAAGGAAGCCGCTATCAACACCGGGATGCTGTAGAGCAAACGCCGCGCGATGAAAGTTCCCATGCCTTGCCTCCGTCCGAACTAGAGAGCCCTCACACTCTACACCGGGCATCCAATCCGGCACCTGCCAGAACGCAGGGTGTGTGAGATGCAAAGAGGGGGTTGCCTTCGAAAGGCAACCCCCTCTTCAATTGACTAGTGCCTAGTCGATCAACCCGCTGGGACGATCGGGTCAGCACTCTCGATGAGCACCGGCACGTACTGGAAGTCCGGCGTAACGGTGTACGCCCCCTCCAGGATCGCCGTGGCGATGAGACCGGCGGCAAACAGGTTGCCATCGGGCTCGAGGATCTGCAGCGACTCCGGCTGCTGATCGGCGCCGAACGTGATCGACTCCTTGCCGGTCCACGAGGAGATGTTCCAGAACGGACCGATCTGGGTGGCATTGTCCTTGGGACCCTGGATGTCAGAGTTCCACGCAAAGAACGTGGGCTTCTGATACATCGGGATCATGGGGACCTGTGCCAGGAACAGATCGTCTGCCTGGTTGTAGACCGCTGCACGCTCGGCCGGATCCACGATCGAATCCGTCGAGTGAATCAGCTGGTCCACCTGCTCGTCGCAGTACCTCATGTCGTTCGAGTCACCAAACCCGGACGGGGTATCGCCCTCGCAGTAATAGATGGTGTTACCACCGGCGGGGTCAGGTGACCCAACCCATGCGAAGTTGAAGATGTTCCACTGATCCGCACCACCGTAGAAGTGCTCGTCAGCGAAGACCGTCGAGGCCGGGCCGAACTTGGCCGTGACTTCGATGCCGATCGCGGCAAGGTCGGCCTGGGCGAGCTCGAACTGGAGCTCACGGCCTTCGTTGCCTGCGGTCGTCGCCCAGGTGAAGGAGAGACGCTCGCCATCGCAAACGTAGATCCCGTCGTCACCCTTGGTGCAACCGTTGTCGGTGAGAAGTGCCTCGGCGGCAACCGGGTCATACGGGAACCGCTCATTGAAGTGGTCCTCGTAATAGGTCGTCCCGTTCATCCAAACGCTGTTTCCGAGAGGCTCTGCGTCGGGGGCGATCGGACGAACCACTGCTTCCACAATGGCGTCACGGTTGATCCCCTGGGCAATGGCCTGACGGATGTACTCGTTGGTCAGCAGCGGGACATCCTGGTTGAAGTCGAAGTGCTCCCACACCGGGCCTAGACCTGCTTCCCAATCGACACCGTCGATCGCATCGACCTCTTCCACCAGCGAGACCTGAGGCTGCGGGTAGAACATGTCGATTTCCTGACCCTTGAGGGCCTGGACTTGCGTCTGGGAGTCTTCGAGGAAGACGATGTTCACCTTCTGGACGTCGCCCAAGGCGGCGCCAGAGGCCGGATCGTTTGCGGCCCAGTAGTTCGGGTTCCTCTCGAGGAGGATGTGGTCATCCTTGACCCACTCCACGAACTGGAAGGGGCCCGAGCCGAGCGTGATCGCATCGTCCCAGTACGAGTTGAACGGCTTTCCAGCCAGCTCGTGCTCGGGAAGGACGGTGCCGAACAGCGTCTGCCAGGGGGCATATATCTCACTGAAGGCGAACGTGATCGTCTTGTCGTCGACGATCTCGTAGCCCGAGATCTTGTTGTTGCCCTCACGGGTGGTCAGATCCAGTTGGTCATTCATGATGGTGTCCTGCGTGAACGCGAAGTCATTCGCGGTCACCGGGGTCCCATCGGCCCACGCTGCCTCAGGACGTATGTGATACGTCACACAAAAGACATCGGGGCACTCCCCGACTGTGGTCTCCGGTGGAGCAGTCGAGGTTGTGGTTTCGGCGGGTGCCGTGGTGGTCGTTTCCTCCGCGACCGTCGTCTCCGTGGTGGTGCCGGAACCGCAAGCGGCGGCAACCATGGCTAGGACGGCGAGGAGGGACGCCCATCGGGCGACCCGCGATGTGCGCAGGGCTCGCACTATTTGTTTCCTCCCTTGTGGCTTACTTCAGGGCAAGGAGCGGGGCTCTTTGCCCACGGTCGCTCCCGAATGGTTTCCGGGAACAGCCCCGGGAATATATCCCGGTAGGGACAAAAGGTAAAGCAGTCGCGCCCCAACACCAAACGACGACGTCGGGTATCCGTCAGTCCTTCGCGGCACCATCGGGATCGTCGAGGATCACTTCATGACGATTCCGCGTCTCGGAGATGAGTGCCTGGATGATCCCGGCCATGGGCAGCGCCAGCACGACACCCAGTGGACCGAGTAGCTGGCCGCCGATGATGATCGCTCCTATGGACACCGCAGGGTGGATCTCCATCGTTCGTTTCGTGATCCGCGGGGAGAAGAGGAAGTTCTCGATCTGCTGATAGGCGACGAAGAAGAGGATGACCCACAACATGGTGGTCGTCCCCTTGGACGACAAGGCAACCACTGCAGGGAGTATCGCCGCCAGATAGGTACCGACGACCGGTATGAACTGGCTGAGGACACCGACCCAAATGCCCAGTGACAACGCGAAGGGGACCCCCATGAGAGAGAGAAAGGCACTCGAGGCTGTTGCGCTGAGCACGGCGAGGATCAATCTCGAGTAGATGTACCCACCCATCTTCTCCACGGCGACGTCCCATATGTGCAGTGCATCCCGCTGCCGCTTCTCTGGCATCGTCGACAGGACGGTGTGTTGCAGCAGCGGGAGCTCGGCCAGCATGTAGAACGAGAACAGGGCCACCGTCGCCCAGAAGAAGAGGAAGTTGGCGACACCCGTGGTCACGGTGACCACCCCTCCGATGATGGTCCCCCCCGCCCCGTTGATCAGACCGGGCAGGTCGGACGCTTCCTGCTGCAGTTGCTCGGTGGACACGTTGATGCCAAGCCAGCTATGCAGGAACTTGGAGACGGAGGCGATGTATTCGGGCAAGGATGCAATCAACTGATTGATCTGCTCCACGAACAATGGCGCCAGGGCAACGAAGAAGATGACCACCACGACGAAGACGACGAGGAAGACCACGCCCGTGGCCACCCCCCTCCTCCAACCCTTCTTGGTCAAAAAGTGGACCGGTGGCTCGAACGCCACCGCCACGAAGACCGAGACGAAGATCATGAACACCAGGTTGGAAAGGGTGAAGATGAGCCAGACGACGGCCGCCGTGACGAGAAGCACCGCCGCAACGACGACGGTCCTACGTCGGAACCTCGCGTTGTCCCGACGTTGCTGTTCGCTGGTCATCCGAGCGAGGTTAGAGCATGCGGCGGTCGCCACGGCAGTTAGCCTCGCCGGGGATGTCTGAGTTCGAAATCGCCTGGCGTGCCACCCAGGAACAAGCGGAATCCACCAACACGGCGCTATTCATGAGTGCCCATGGGATCGCCGATCTCGCCGAGTTGAGGACCAGGTCTGCCGAAGACCCGGAGTGGTTCTGGGAGGCAGTGGTGGACTATCTAGGACTGCCATTCGATCGTCCCTGGCGAGCGGTGAGGGACACCTCCCGCGGCCACCCGTGGGCAACCTGGTTCGTGGGTGGGAGCTTCAACCTGAGTCGCGCCTGCGTGGACCGATGGGCGGACGAGACCCCCGACAGGGTGGCACTGAAGAGCGAGAAGGAAACCGGTGAGATCCGGGAGCTGACGTTCGCCCAGGTCCGCGACGAGGTGGGTCGTCTCGGGCGAGCCCTCCTCGATCTCGGTGTCACCCGCGGCGACGCCGTTGCCGTTTACCTTCCCATGGGCCAGGAGGCGGTCGTCGCCCTGCTGGCGGTGGCCAGGATCGGGGCCATCTTCATCCCTGTGTTCTCGGGATACGGGGCCGAGGCGGTGGCGAGCCGTCTGGTCGACCCGAAGCCGAAGGTGATCATCTGCGCCAACGGCTTCCGCCGCCGTGGGCGGGTGGTCGAGATGAAGGAGGTTGCCGACCGTGCCACCGTGATGGCCGGCGGCATCGAAAAGCTCCTCGTGGTGGACTACACCGATCGAGAGACGACACCGATGCTCGAGGGCAGAGATCATTGGTGGCATGACCTGACGGCCGGGGCCGATCCAGTGGAGCCGACCCTCACCGGTAGCGAGGACCCGGTGTTGATCGCGTACACCTCGGGAACCACCGGCCGGCCCAAAGGGGCGGTCCACGTCCATGCGGGACTGACGGTGAAGATCGCCGAGGAGGGTGCCTTCCAGGCCGAGCTGAAACCGGGTGACGTGCTGATGTGGGCCACGGACATGGGATGGATCATGGGGCCGTGGATGGTGATCGCCGGCCTGGCAAATGGAGTGACGATCGCCACCTACGACGGGGCACCCGATCATCCGGAGCCCGACCGGATCTGGGAGGTGGTTTCGGATCTCGGTGTCAGCTTCCTCGGTGTCTCGCCGACCCTGATACGGGCACTGCAGCCCCATGGGGCGGAGATGGCCCACAGACACGATCTGAGCACCCTCGAGAAGTTTGGGTCGACCGGTGAACCGTGGAACCCCGATCCCTGGTGGTGGCTCTTCCGGGACGTCGGAGGCTCGACCCGGCCAATCGTCAATCTGTCCGGTG
The DNA here is from genome assembly GCA_049578105.1 of Acidimicrobiia bacterium. Classification (GTDB taxonomy): domain Bacteria; phylum Actinomycetota; class Acidimicrobiia; order Spongiisociales; family ZC4RG35; genus JARDZU01. The sequence goes on from JBAULI010000200.1 coordinate 18,234, forward strand.
GGACCGAGATCGGCGCATGTCTGCTGTCGGTGAATCTCCTCCAGGGTGTGAAGCCGACCTCGGTTGGCGCCCCTTCCTTCGGGATCGATGCGGCCGTGTACGACCGGGAGGGTCGCGAACTGAGGGGAGAAGTCGGCGAGCTGGTGGTCCGGGGCTCGTGGCCGGGGATGACCCGCGGGTTTTGGAACGAGCCCGAGCGGTACCTGGAGACGTATTGGTCCCGATTTCCCGACACCTGGGTCCACGGAGACTGGGCGTCCATCGATGAGGACGGCTTCTGGTATCTGCATGGGCGGTCCGACGACACTCTGAACATCGCGGGCAAGCGCGTCGGCCCGGCCGAGATCGAGTCGGCCGCAGTCGCAATCCCGGAAGTCGTGATGGCCGCCGCGATCGGGGTCCCGGACGAAGTGAAGGGAGAGGCCATCGCATTGTTCGTGGTGGCGGCCCCGGGAGTCGTCCCGGACGACGAGCTGACCGCGGCGGTCGAATCGGCCGTGGTGGAGGTTCTCGGCAAGGCCTTCCGGCCAAAGACCGTCCGGTGGATCGACGACATGCCCCGCACCAGATCGGCCAAGATCATGAGACGCGTGGTCAAGGCCCTGGCCCTGGGTCAGGAGCCCGGTGACCTCTCCAGTCTCGAGAACCCCGAGAGCCTGGGAGGGATCACGCCACTGGCGTGACCCCTCCAGACTCTGGATCGTCTCTCAGCCGGCCGGGACGATCGGTTCGGCGCTCTCGATCAACACCGGGACGTACCGACCATCGGGAGTGTTGGTGTAGGCCCCTTCCAGGATCGCCGAGTCGATGAACGCCGTGGCCTGCAGGTTGCCGTCGGGCTCCAAGGGATTCAACGACTCCGGCTCCTGCTCCGCCCCAAAGATCACGTCCTCCTTGCCCGACCAGGCGCCGACGTTCCAGGTGTCCGTGACGTTGTTGGGATTGGGCATCACACCCTGGATCGTCGAGTTCCAGGCGAGGAACTGCGGCTTCTGGTACATCGGGATCAGGGCGACCTCGTCGAGGAAGAGCTCGTCGGCCTGGTTGTAGACCGCCGCTCGCTCGGCCGGGTCGACGATGGCATCGGTGGAATGGATGAGCTGATCGACCTGCTCGTCACAGAGTCGGAGGTTGTTGTTGCCTCCGAACCCCGATGGGGCATCACCCTCGCAGTAGTAGAGGGTGTTCCCACCCGATGGGTCCGGATTGCCCACCCAACCGAAGTTGAAGATCTGCCAAACCTGTGAGTCCCCGTAGAAGTATTCGTCGGCGAAGACTTCGGAGGCGGGGCCAAAGGCCGGCACCACTTCGATCCCGATCTGGGCGAGGTTGGCTTGCGCGAGCTCGAATTGCAGCTCGCGACCCTCGTTCCCGGCAGTGGTCGTCCATCGGAATGAGAGGCGTTGCCCTTCACATTCGTAGATCCCGTCCGACCCCGTGGTGCACCCGTTGTCGACGAGAAGCTGCTCGGCGGCCGCCGGGTCGTAGGGGAACTTCTCGTTGAAGTGATCCTCGTAGTAGGCGCTGGTCGTCATCCAGACCGAGCTGCCCAGCAACTCTGCATCGGGGTTCAGCGGACGCACGATCGCCTCGACGATCGAGTCACGGTCGATTCCCTGGGCGATTGCCTGTCTGACGAATTTCTGGGACAGCAACGGGTCACTGTGATTGAAGTCGAAGTGCTCCCACACGTTGCCCAATGTGGCCTGCCAGTCGACTCCGTCGATGGCGTCGACGTCGGCCGCCAACGAGACCTGTGGCTGGGGATTGATGAAGTCGACCTCCTGCCCCCTCAATGCCTGGACCATCGTCTGGCTGTCCTCGATGAAGACGTAGCTGATCTTCTGGACGTCACCCAACGGGAGACCCGATCCGCGCTCCTGGTCCGCCCAATAGTTGGGGTTGCGCTGGAGGACGAGACGCTCGTTTGGCACCCACTCCACGAACTCGAATGGGCCCGAGCCCAGGGTCACCGCCTCGTCCCAATACGAGTTGAATGGCTTGGCTGCCAACTCGTGCTCGGGAAGGACCGTCGAGAACAGGTTCTGCCAGGGGGCGTACACCTCGCCGAAGATGGCGAGAAACGTCTTGTCGTCGACGACCGAGTAGCCGGTCATCTTGTCGTATCCATCGCGGCTGGTGATGTCCAGCTGGTCGTTCATGATCGTGTCGTAGGTGAATGCGAAGTCACTCGCCGTCACCGGCTCGCCATCGGCCCAGGCCGCGTCGGGATGGATGTTGTACTTGACGCAGAAGGCGTCGGGACAGTCGCCGACGACCGTGCTCGGCGGAGCCTCGGTGGTGGTAGTGGTAGATGGAGCCGACGACGTGGTCGCACCGCCCACTGTCGTGTCGGTCGTGTCGCCTGCGGCGCATGCGCCGACTAGCAAGACCAACACAGTGAGGAGCGATAGCCGCGCCGCAGCCCTCCGGTGAGGGATCTGCACGTTTTCCTCCGTCTGTATTCGAGTTGACCAGCGCGGGCCTGTCGGCCCGGGCACCCCATCGAGGGTCACACGACTTATTCGGTCAGACGGAGGCGAGTGTCCTGATTGTCGGGATTCGGCCGTTCAATCTCAGGGATGGTGCGGTTCGCCGGTGGGAGGAGGGGAAAGGTCTACCGCGGAGGCATCCGCGCCGCGGCGTCGAGACGGATGACTTCTCCGTTCAACATCGGGTTCTCGACGATCGCTTGGACCAGGTGGGCAAAGTCGGCAGGTGTCCCGAGCCGCTGCGGGAACACCTGGATCTTGGATAGAGACTCCTTCAACTCGGCCGGCGCCCCTGCCAGCAACGGCGTGTCCATGATGCCCGGGGCAATGGTGACAACCCTTATCCCATATGAGCCGAGGTCTCGGGCGAGGGGAAGCGTCATCCCGACGATGCCACCCTTGGAGGCCGAATAGGCGGCCTGACCGACCTGACCGTCGAAAGCGGCTATCGAAGCCACGTTGACTATGACGCCGCGTTCCCCCAAGGGCCCCGGCTCGTTGCCGGACATCTCCCCTGCCACGTTTCTGATCACATCGAACATCCCGATCAGGTTCACGTCGATCACGAAGCGGAAGAGGTCGAGGTCGAACAACTGGCCATCGCGTCCGACGACTCTCTGCGCCGGTGCCACTCCGGCGGCGTTGACCAGGATGTCGATCCTCGAGAAGGCCTCCACGGCGGCCTCGACCGCGACCGTCACGCTCTCCGGGTCACGAACGTCACATGGGATGAAGCGAGCTTGCTCACCCAACTCCCTCGAAGCCTCGAGCCCGGCCGACTCGTTGATGTCCAGCAGGATGGCCGAACCACCGCCTGCGATAAGCCTCCGGGCGGAGCCCAGGCCAAGACCTGAGGCACCCCCGGTGATCACGGACACCGAACCTCTCACTTCCATTCGACCACCTCCGCACGGCGACGCTACCAGTGACAACCGGTTGCCCCTGCTGAGATGAAGGCGATGATCGGGGTCTTCGACTCGGGTGTAGGCGGGCTAAGCGTCCTATCCCATATTCGTGACGAGCTTCCACGCGCCGACCTGTTCTACTTCGCCGACCAGGGCCGGGCGCCGTACGGGATCAAGAGCCTGGACGAAGTGGCCGCCATGTCCGCACAGGTCACCGAGTGGCTGCTCGGTCGTGGCGCAATGGCCATCGTCATCGCCTGCAACACCGCCTCGGCGGCCGCCCTCCATCTCCTGCGGGCCCAGCATCCCGAAGTCCCATTCGTCGGCATGGAGCCCGCCGTGAAGCCGGCCGCCATGGCCACCAACACCGGTGTCATCGGAGTCCTCGCAACGTCGGCGACCTTCCAGGGTGAGCTCTTCGCTTCGGTGGTGGAGCGTCATGCGGGCGGGGCGCGCGTCCTCGCTCAGGCCTGTCCCCGTTGGGTCGAGGTCGTGGAGTCCGGCCGACTCGATGGGCCGGAGACCGAAGCGGCGGTTGGTGCCTGCCTCCAGCCTCTTCTCGATCAAGGCGCCGACACCCTGGTCTTGGGTTGCACCCACTTCGCCTTCCTGATGCCGGTGATACGACGAATCGCGGGACCTGATGTCACGATCCTGGAGCCGGCGCCGGCGATCGCCAGACAGGTGATCCGGATCGCCCCCGCCCTGGATGGCCACGGAGAGCTGATGATGGCAACATCCGGCGACCCCTCGCGTCTCGAATACTTTGCCGAGCACGTCGTCGGAATTCGACCGACGCGACCTGCCCTAGCCTGGAGATGGAATGAGAAGTGAAGCCGAGCCCGGGCTCGTCGCCGATCTGCTGATGCGCAACCCGTCCTCGGTGTGGGCTCGGCCGGGTCTGACTCTGCTCGGCTGGGGGGCTCAACACCGAATCGACCCCGGCACGGGGCCAGATCGTTTCGACAAGGCGTTGCGCCAGCTGCGCGCCGCCCGCTCACCATTGGCGTTGGCCAGCTTCACCTTCGATGAAGAGCGGGGTGGATCGATTCTGATCGTCCCCGAGGTTCTGATCCGGGTGGACGAGAACGGGGTCGAGCCGCTCATCGGAGACATAGGGCTACTGCCCGATCACGGGCCGATCGGAAGGGCGGGTCGGGGCCACCTGTCGCCTCCCGATCTCGATGGTTGGACGAGCTCCGCCGAGGCGGCGATGCGAGCGATAGCCGAGAGCGAGGTGGAGAAGGTCGTTCTCTCCCGTGTGGTCGAGGCGAGATTCGATGCCGAGGTCGAAACCGTGCCCGTCCTCGAGGCGCTGCTCGCCACCGAGCCCGGCTCACATACCTACCTGGTCGACTCACTCATAGGATCGAGCCCCGAGCTCCTCATCTCGCTCGATTCCGGTCGTGTGAGCTCTCTTTCGCTGGCCGGCTCCGCGCCGAGTGGACAGAGCGCCGCCCTCTCGACCGCCAAGATGGCAACCGAGCACAGACTGGCAGCCGATTCGGTCGAAGACGCCCTCGCCCCACACTGCACACACATCGACCGATCGAAGAGCACGGTGGCCAGATTCGGTGCGATCCAACACCTGGCAACCCGCTTCGACGGTCTGGCGCACCCGGGCACCGTCATCACCGACCTGCTCTCAGCGCTCCATCCGACCGCTGCCGTGGCGGGCACCCCGACCAAGTCCGCCATCGAGTTGATCCGGGAGATCGAGACCCATCAGCGTGGGAGATACAGCGGCCCAATCGGGTGGCTCGGCCAGGAGGGTGACGGCGAGTTCGCCATAGCCCTTCGCTGTGGCCTGATCGAAGGGACCGTTGTGACCCTCTATGCGGGCGCCGGGCTGGTGACGGGCTCGGATGCCGAACGAGAGCTGGAGGAGACCGACATGAAACTGGTCCCCATGCTGAGGGCCCTCGGCATCAGCTGAGCCCCGACACGACCAGACGAGCCTCGGCATCCAGGGTTTTGCGTGCCTTCTGGTCGGTCTCCCGATCGACCGGCACGAGGATGGCTCGCGGACCACCTCCTGGTTTGGCGTCGAAGACCTCAGACGTGTGATGCAGGTCTGACAAAGTCGTGACCTCCAGGCCATGCGCGATGGCAAGGCTCTCGAGATTCCGATGGTGTGGGGCATAGAAGAGCCGATCGAAGTCAGGGGCGTGCTCGGCCTGGGGCAGCAGATCGAAGAGCCCACCGCCGCCGTTGTCCACGACGATGAAGACCACCGGTGGGAGATGGTCCGATACCAGGCCGCCGAGGTCGTGCAGGAACGACAAATCGCCGGACACGGCCAAAGTGTCGACCCCGGTCGAGCCGACGCCGAGCGCCGTGGACACGAATCCGTCGATGCCTGAGGCGCCGCGGTTCGCGTATACGCCGCGGCCGGTGACCCTCATGTGGGCGTCCACGTCCCGGATCGGCATCGACGATGCGACCACCAGGCGAGCCTGGATGCCCGAGATCGCACGTGCGAGCCCTGGCCCGGTCCATGTCCCGACCTGATCGAGGGTGTCGTCCAATGCCCGAGCCATGGCATCGTCCGCCTCGAGCCATGCTCGAATCCAATCGGTGCCTATCACTCCGAGGCCTGACAGGAAGTGGGCTGGATCGCCCTGAATCAGATGTGTCGAATGACGGCGGGGGTCCTGCCACAGCCCCCACCGATCCACCTGAACCTGCGGCACAGACAGCGCGGTCAGCGCCGAGAGGCGATCGCTGGGACCGATCCGGCCGACGGTTACCACCAGATCGGGGTTCAGCGAGCCGGGTACCTCGCCGACCAGGAGGTGGTGGTAGGTGGTGACGACGTCCTTCGAGGAACGCAGGCCAGAAGCGGCCGTGGCGAGTATCGGCCAATTCCCTGCCGCAGCCGCCTCGAGAAGACCATCCCGGTCGTAATCGCCCTGCCCGGCAATGACCAATCCCCGCTTCGGGCACAGACCCCATGGTTCCGAGCCGGTAGGGGGGCTGATCGAGTGACGCTGCCACGGTCCCCCGTCCTCCCGGCCGGTGGTCGGGAAGGGATAGGGGGTGGCAGACGTCCTCCCGTCATCCGATACGGGAACGGTCGGCTCGCGAAAGGCCACGTTGACGTGCACCGGCCCGGGTTTGCCTCCATGGCCCTGCGCCCGTGCCACTGTCTGGGACATGAGGCTGCGCCAGAGGCCGTTCTGATCGATTGACCCGTCCACGGGCCCGACGAGGGCGAACTGCCGGACACGGCTCCCGAAGATCTTCACCTGGTCGATCGTCTGATTTGCGCCGACGCCCAGCAGCTCGGGCGGCCGGTCGGCTGTGATGAAGATCACCGGGACACACGAGACGTCGGCCTCGACCACGGCGGGCAGATAGTTGGCCACGGCCGTGCCCGAGGTTGCGATGGCGATCGCCGGCCGCCCGGTCGCAAGGGAACGCCCCAGAGCATGAAATCCGGCCGAGCGCTCGTCGAGCACGACAGTCGTCTCGATCCCGGGGTGCTGGTTGGCAGCGATCGCCAATGCCGCAGAGCGAGAGCCCGGGGAGACCACCGCGTAGTCCACTCCGTTTCGGTGCAGCTCGTCCATGAGGGTGCGGGCGAGCGCGGTGCTCGGGTTCGGGCTCGTCACGTCAGCACCCTTGCCGCCGACCGGACCTTTCGCAGCATCTCGGCAGCGCGATCACGCTCCGGTCTCCACCGTTCCAGCAGATCGGGGTCAGGCTCGGGTCGCCGGACTTCGAGCATCCCGTTCATTGTGATCAATGGCGCTCTGGTCGGGTCTCCTTGGATCAAGGCCACGGTCCCCAAACCACAGGCATAGGGCAGTACCGGCAGCAATGACGCCGCCAGCAGACCGGAATAGATCCCGACCGAGGTCTCCAGTGCCGACGACACGACGACCGGGATACCCGCCCTTTCGGCGAGATCGATCGTCCGCCCGACCCCACCCAGCGGCTGCACCTTCACCACCAAGACGTCTGCGGCTCCCATCTCGGCCACTTCCAGCGGATCGGGCCTGAGCCGCACCAACTCGTCGGCGGCCAGGAGGATGTCAGTCCGACCTTTCAGAGCCACCATCTCCTCGAGCGTCGCCACGGGCTGCTCGACGTATTCGAGGTCGAATCGAGCCAATTCGGCCAATCTCTCGCTGGCCGTGTCCACGTCCCAGGCCGCGTTGGCGTCGATGCGTATCTTGGCGTCCGGTCCCATTGCCTCCCGGACGGCAGAGAGCCGCGCTATGTCGTCTTGTGCGGTCTGACCGGGCTCGGCCACTTTGACCTTGGCCGTCCCGGCACCTGACTCGAGCACGAGACCGACAGCGACCTCCGGCTCGACGGCCGGAACCGTCACGTTGACGGGGATGTGGGTCCGTGTGGGCTCTGGCAACGCGCTGCAAGCTGCCTCCAAGGCCGAGGCCAGCCAGCGTGTCGTGACGGCCGGCGGATATTCCGGAAACGGTGAGAACTCTCCCCAGCCGGAAGGGCCTTTGATGAGCACCGCCTCCCTGTGATCCACGCGACGGAATCGATGCCTCATCGGAATCCTCACCGGGAAGAGCTCGAGGACTTCGAGGATTCCGCTCACGTTCCCTGCTCCTCACGCATGTATCCGATGAGAAGCTCGACCTGGGCGTCGGATAACGAAGACATGAAAGACGGCATACGGCCCCTGCCATCGGTGATCGTGATCCTCAAGAACTCGTCCGGCTCGCGAGCTGCGTCGGTCCCGGCCCCGAGGCCGGGCCCCAAAGCGCCGCCGAGATCGTCGCCGTGACAATTCGAGCAAAGCTGGAGATAGATCTCCTGACCGGTGGCGTCATCGGCGGGCCGGCCCACACAGGCCGTCACGAGCATGCCGATGACGATGACGATGACGAGGCCTTTCATGGCACGGATCGTATGGGCGGGCCGGTCAAAGCATCAATCGGGCTGATTCGAATCAGGGTCCGGAACGACCAGATCCCGCACCATCTGCGACTCCGCCAGGGGAAGCACGAGGACTGCCTCTGGGGTCTCGACGACCACGAGGCCGTCCACGCCGGCAATGGCAACCCGTCTCGACGTCGAATACACGAGGGAGTTGGTCACAGCTCTCGAGACGACGTCCCCGAAATGGGCGTTTCCCTCCAGAGATCTCTCCGCCGCCTCCCAGAGGGATTGAAAGGACCCGAGATCGCTCCAGCCGACATCGATGGGGATGACGGCCGCCCGGTCTGTCACCTCCATGACCGCATGGTCGATCGAGATCGCCTCGACCTGCTCGAATTCGGAGCCCAGGTAGATCAAACCTTCCCTCTCGACCGGCATGGACGCAGCGACGTCCTCGGCCAAAGTCGGACGCAGATGGCGGACCTCGTCGAGGAGATCCGACGACCCGAAGACGAACATTCCCGAGTTCCACAGATGCCGACCGTCCTCCGAATAGACCGTGGCGGTCTCGAGATCCGGCTTTTCGTGGAAGGCAGAAACCCGGTATCCCGAGCCCATCGGCTCGCCCAACTCCAGGTACCCATATCCGGTCTCCGGTCTCGTCGGGGTGACCCCGAAAGTGACGAGTTGATGCTGTGTGGCGAGATCGACGGCAGCTGCGACCGAGCGCCCGAACGCCTCTGCGTCCTGGACCAGGTGATCCGACGGCAGCACCACCAAGACATCGTCGGGATCTGCCGCCATCGCCGCGGCCACCACGGCCGGTCCCGTGTTTCTGCCTCTGGGTTCGATCAGAACCTGGTCCACCTGGGCGCCGGTCCTCGCTATTGCCTCCTCGATTCTCTCGATATGGCCCCGACCGGCGACGACCGTGGCCGGGCCGGCATCATCCAGGTGGGAAATCCGCCTCAAGGTCGAGTCGAAGAGTGATTCGTCGAGCAACTCCATGAATTGCTTTGGATGCTCGGGGGTCGAGATCGGCCAGAGCCTGGTGCCGGCTCCGCCGGAGAGGATGACCGGGCGTACAGACGTTTTCACCACGCGGAGGGTAACCCGGCCCCCCTAGCGTGCGGGTCCGGAGGGGCCTTTCAATCTGAGACGCCGATGGATATGTACCCGCACTCCTCGCAGATCTGACGCACGATGCCTATGCCGCCTGGAGCCTCCACGAATTGGTGCTCATGCTCCACACGATTCCTCACGAAGGCGGATCGAACCGCTCCCAGCAGCCCGCTCCGATCACCGGAAGGCGTGGCGGCGGCGAGCGCCGGCTCCTTGTCGGGCTCGTCGTCAGGGGCAGTCGGTGTCGTTTCGACGGGCTCTTCACCACGATCCTCATATCGGCCGAGATCCACCACGACCGGCTCGATCGGGGCGGTGGGGCGGGTCGCATCATCAGGGATGGGCGCCTGCGGTCCGGGATCCTGGCCCTCGACGACGTCGTGATCCTCGATCGGAGGCTCCGCTGGAGCCTCCGGATGGGCTGACATGACGCTCGACGCCGTGGTGTCGATCGGGACCTCGATCTCCTCGATCCGGTACTCGTCCCGGTCCTCTTCGACGGCGAAGACGTCCTCGACGGACTCCTCCGGCGGTAGAGATCGAGTTTCGTCTTCTCGCTCGTAGGGAGACGGATGCGACCGGAGTAGCCCCGGTCCCGGCTTGAGGTCGGGGCGGGGCGGCAGGGTTTGCTCGGTCACCGGCACACTCGTGGGCTGAGGTTCGGGGAGAGGGGGCACGGCCAAGTCGGGATCTGACTCACGGACGGCCGGGGACTCGGCCCGATCCACGTCGGCGGGCCGGTAAATGGGCTCCGAGGGTCGCTTGGAGACCCGGCGCTCCGCGTCGGACTCCCTCTGCGGTTGGGGCCGGTCGGTCCATGGCTCGGACGCCGGTGAAGCGTCGATCGCGTCGAGGTTTTGAAGCATCGCCTGCCGCAGATCCTCGATACGGGACGGTGATGCACCACGACGCGAGCGGCCCACGGCCACGGTTCTCCGGGGCAGGGACATGGCCTTGAAGGTGGCCCACACCTCTGCCATGTGCTCGACGCCCCGATAGGCGAAGTCGACCGGCTCGTCGGCGATGAAGGTGATTTCCTCGTCACCGAGAGACAGCGAGAAGGCGCTGGAGAGCAGACGGGTGGCATGGACGTCGTACAGGGACCACCGGCCGAGCGATTCTCCTTCGAGAAGCACTTCGGCCTGGTCTTCTTCGACCAAGATCGATGCCGGCACGCCGGGGTGATCCACCTCGGGAACCCGAACCTGACCGGTGAATTTCACCGTTTCACCGTTGTTTCTGCGTCCCTGCCCGCGCCTTCGGCACCCATCACGATCCCATCCTGTCAGACAAAGTCAAGTGGGAGAATCATCGGTACGAATCGAGGGGAGGACAAGCACAAATCAGGTTTCGGTCCCCACCGGGGCCATCGATTCGCCCCACGGGTGGCCAGTACTTGTCGATACGGGCCCCATCCACCGGATATGCAGCCAATTCCCGGGGATAGTGGTGCGTCCAATCGTCGGAAGCCACGTCCTCGGCGGTGTGGGGGGCTCTGACCAGGGGGTTGTCGTCCCGTGGCCACTCCCCCGCCTCCACTCTGAGCATCTCGCCATGGATGGCGATCATCGCCTCACAGAAGCGGTCCAACTCCTCGAGCGTCTCCGACTCCGTGGGCTCGATCATGAGTGTGCCCGCCACCGGAAACGACAGCGTTGGCGCGTGGAATCCGAAGTCGGCGAGCCGTTTCGCCACGTCTTCGGCCGAGATCCCGGTGGCGCGCGTCATGGGGCGAATGTCGACGATGCACTCGTGAGCCACCCGTCCCTCCCGCCCCGCGTAGAGCACCGGGAAGTAGGGATCGAGACGCCGCGCCAGGTAATTGGCGGAGAGGATCGCCACTTGGGTCGCCCGGCGGAGGCCATCGGACCCCATGAGACGGATGTACGCATATGGGATGGGGAGGATCCCGGCCGAGCCGTACGGGGCACCGGAGATCGGCCCGATTCCGGTGGTCGGCCCGGCCTCCGGATCCAAGGGGTGATTGGGGAGAAACGGTGCGAGATGGTGTCGCACGCCGATCGGCCCCACGCCCGGGCCACCGCCACCGTGCGGGATGGTGAACGTCTTGTGCAGGTTGAGATGGCCGACATCGGCACCGAACTCGGCGGGTTTCGAAAGCCCGACAAGGGCGTTGAGGTTGGCTCCATCGACATAGACCTGACCTCCATTCCGGTGGACGATGTCGATCAGGCGCCTCACCGACTCCTCGAACACGCCGTGAGTGGAGGGATATGTGATCATCGCCGCCGCGAGGTGGTCTCGGTGCTCCTCGGCCTTGGCCTCCAGGTCCGCCAAGTCGACGTTGCCGTCGTCATCGGTGGCCACCACGACCACGCTCATGCCCGCCATTACCGCCGAGGCGGCATTGGTCCCGTGAGCCGACGAGGGGATCAGGCAGACATCGCGCTCGGTGTCGCCTCGACTGCGGTGAAAGGCACGGATCGCGAGCAGCCCGGCCAGCTCCCCCTGTGAGCCGGCATTGGGTTGGAGCGAGATGGCGTCATACCCGGTGATCCGACACAGGTAGCCGGAGAGCTCGGCGATCATCTCCTTGTAACCCCTCACCTGGTCGTCGGGGGCGTAGGGGTGAATTGAGGCGAAACCAGGCCAGGAGATCGGAATCATCTCCGTGGTGGCATTCAGCTTCATCGTGCAAGACCCGAGTGGGATCATGCTTCGGTCGAGGGCGAGGTCACGATCTGCCAGACGACGCAGATAACGCAGCATCGCATGCTCGGATCGATGGATGCTGAACACCGGATGGGTCAGGTACTCACTCTTCCTCGACAAGCCATCGGGGATGCTGACCTGAGTCGAATCGGGCGGCCGGTCGATCCCGAACGAGTCGAGGACGGCTGCAACGGTCTCCTCGGTCGTGGTCTCATCGAGGGCGATTCGAATGTGATCCCCGCCGCCCGCCCCGAGGTTCAAGCCACGTTCGGCCGCCCGAGCCATGACCTGCCCCACGCCGTCGGGGACATCGACCGTGAGGGTGTCGAACCACGAGTCGTTGACCAGGCGGAAGCCGCCTGCGGCGAGACCGTCGGCCAGCAAGCAGGCGAGTCTGTGCACCTCGGACGCGATCGACTTGAGACCTTCGGGCCCGTGCCAACAGGCATAGAAGCCGGCGATTACCGCAAGGAGGACCTGGGCGGTACAGACGTTGGATGTGGCCTTCTCCCTCCTGATGTGCTGTTCCCGAGTCTGCAATGCCAGACGATGAGCCACCCGGCCGGAGGTGTCCTTCGAAACCCCAACCAGACGCCCGGGCATGGCGCGGACATTCGATTCCCTCGTCGAGATGAAGCCGGCATGCGGCCCGCCGAATCCGAGCGGAACGCCAAAGCGCTGCGCCGATCCAACGGCGATGTCTGCACCGAGCTCACCCGGCGGCACCAACAACGTGAGGGCCAGGAGGTCCGTGGCCACGGCGACGAGCAGCCCGGCGGCCTTGGCTGATTGAATCAGAGATCGGTGATCGACGAGCCGGCCCGACGAGCCGGGGTATTGGAGGAGGAGCCCGAAGCCCAACTCGGGTTGAAAACCCTCCGACAGCAGTCTGATCTCGACACCTGCGGCCTCGGCTCGGGTGCGGACGACCCCGATCGTGGGCAGATGGCAATCGTCATCGACGAAGAACACTGTCCTGTCGCTCTTCGACAAGCGACGACACATGGCCATCGCCTCCGCCGCCGCCGTGGCCTCGTCGAGCAGCGAGGCATTGGCGACGTCGAGCCCGGTCAGGTCGGAGACCATGGTCTGGAAATTGAGGAGAGCCTCGAGACGACCCTGCGAGATCTCCGGCTGGTAGGGGGTGTAGGCGGTGTACCACGAGGGGCTTTCCAAGACGTTTCGCTGAATCACCGGTGGCGTGATCGTGTCGTGATAACCGAGACCGATCATCGATTTGAGCACGTGGTTCCCGTCGGCAAACGCCCTCAGTCGCTCGATCACCTCCGGCTCGCTCATGGCAGGCGGGAGATCGAGCTCGGTCGAGATGATCGACGACGGCACGGTCTCCGATATCAGCTGCTCCAATGTCGTCACACCGACGGTCGCCAACATCTTCTCGATGTCGTCGTGACGTGGACCGATGTGCCGATCTGCGAACTTCTCGTTTGGGTTGGGCATTTGTCTCCTCGAGATCGATGCCCTCCCCCGCTGTCGCAACCTCCAGCGCTGCCTCGACCGAACGGTCCGAGTGCCTGAGAGTTTCCGGGGAGGTGTTGCCCCTTCGGCGCCCCAAGAAATGGGGCTCTCCCGTCCGGCGTCGACGGCGACATCATGTTAGGGGCGCCTCCCCGGAAGCTGGGATCAGATCGGCCCGGGGCCTAGGCGGGTAGGCGGAAGGCTGATCACGGCGACGGGCAACTCGGACTGCTCGAGTATGTAGGAGACGCGGTGGCCATAGAAGGGGCGATCGGTCAAGGCGCGAGATGAAGTTCCGAGGACGAGCAACTCGAAGGTGCCCGAGTTGGCGAAATTGACGATTTCCTCCTCCGCGTTCGGCGCCACCCTCACACCAACCTCGACGGAGACGCCAAGCCGCTCGCCAAACGCGGCAGCCGTGCTGACCATCTCCTGACCGGCGCGCAGGCTGTCGTCCACGGCGGCGCTGCGAACCATGAGGCCTTGGCCCTCCGGCCTATTCACCACATGCAAGGCGAACACATTCCCCTCGGCTGCTCGAGCCACCGAGTATGCGAACTCCTCGGCAGCCCGGGTGGAGCGCGTCGCGGCCACCGGGACCAGGACCCTTCCCGGCAAGCTCGCCGAGACGCTGTAAGAATCCGGGAATCGCACGACCACGGTGGGGACTCGGACTCTCGCCAGAATCCGGTCGATCACCGAGTTGAACGTCCCCTCCTTCGACTCGGTCGCCCCCAGGACCACCAGGTCGTAACCCAGCCCACACTCCCGAACGATCGCCGTGGCGGGGTCGCGGGCGAGACGTCTTATCAGACGAGGCTCCGGGAGCTGAGCGATGACGTCGGACGGATCCCCCGGCTCTCCTTCGACCTGCCGGAGAAGGCGACGCCACAGCCCCGGTTTCACCAGATCGACGACCATGACCGTGATCTCGGCCTCGGGGAACACAGCCGCCACCAACTGGGAGGCAAACCTGGAGTTGGCACCCCCACGGGTGGGAATCAGGATCCTCTTCGCACCGAGGATCTCGCTCGACGCGCGGAGCTCCTCGCGTTGTAGGCGCTCGGCCTCCTCGGGCGGGATCTTCCATCCGCGGACCACGGTCCTCAGGAGCTGGGGTGATACCACGGATGTGACGATGGCGGCGAGCACCATCACCGTGTAGCCGGTCTCGGAGACCACCCCGAGGTTGAGTCCGATGATGGCGACCACGATCCCCATGGCGCCGAGAGCCGAGAGACCCGCTCCCAGAGCCAGAGCCTCCCTTCCCCTGATGCCGGCGAACCACCCACCGATGAAGGTCCCCGCCAGCTTGGCGATGACGGCCACCAATATCAGCCCGATCGTCCACACGACTGCCTCGGTCGAGCGGAGCAAGCCCAAATCGACACGCAACCCCGAAAAGGCGAAGAAGATCGGGGCAAAGAACGCTGCGGTCATTGTCTCGAGGGTCGAGCGCACCTGAGGCAGTTGATGCCGGAGCCCGGCGACGAGGATCCCCACGATGAAGGCGCCGAGGATGGCTTCCAGGTTGAGTGCCTGAGTCACCACGCCACCGAACAGCGCGGCCACGATCGTGATCGTCACCGCAGCAGTCACCGACGATCCGCGTGCCATGACGAACCGGAAGAGGCGATCGATCACCCATCGCCCGATCGTCACCACGACCACGACGAAAATGAGCAGGCCGACGAACGACCGAACGAGCAACTCCGGCTGGAACCCCTCGAGGGCGATTCCGGAGAGGGCCGCGAGGATGAGCCACCCGATCGAGTCCATGGTCATCCCGGCGGCCAGTGTCACCTGGCCGAAGTCTCGTCGCAGGAATCCGAGATCCTGGAGGATCTTGGCTACGACCGGCAGCGCGGACACAGACAATGCCAGAGCGAGGAAGCCGGAGAAGATGGCGCGATCGGCGCCCACCCCCACGAATGAGTCGGGCACCGAGAACCCGAGCGCTGTCACGATCCCGAGTGGGACCAGGAGTGCTCCGGCCGCCACCGAGACGGCTGCGACCTTGTAGCGCGCGATGATGCCGAGGTCGGTCTCGAACCCGATGACGATGAGAAGGACGATCACACCGAGCCATGCGAGCCCGAACATGACCGACCTCACCGACGGCTCGCCGAACACCCAGTCGAAGGTCTCCGGGGCGAGTCGGCCGAACACGGTCGGGCCCAAGAAGACACCGGCAAGGAGCTCGCCCACGACCGGCGGCTGACCGATCGACTTCATCAGCCACCCGCAGATCCGAGCCACCCCGACCAGCAACATCAGCTGCACCAGGAAGACGAGCACCTCGTGCTCGGTCAGCGGGGCACCCAGTGCCCCTTCGCTCTGGACGGCCGACCAGATCACCGGAATTGGCTCACACGTTGAATCGAAACTCCACAACGTCGTTGGGACGCATCACATAGCTCTTGCCCTCGGTTCGAACTTGCCCGCGTGACCGCGCCGAGGCCCAGGAGCCGGCATCGACGAGGGCATCGAACTCGACCACTTCGGCAGCGATGAATCCCCGCTGGAAGTCGGTGTGGATCACACCGGCCGCCTCGGGCGCAGTGGCGCCGGCGGGTATGGTCCAGGCGCGCGATTCCTTCTCCCCGGCCGTCAGAAACGATTGCAGGCCGAGGGTCTCATAGGCGGCTCGTATCACGGCATTGAGACCGGGCTCGTCCTGTCCGATCTCCGCCAATAGCTCGGCCCGGTCCGTCGGCGCCAGCTCGCCTAGCTCGGCCTCGACCTGAGCGTCCAGAAACAATGCCTGTGATGCCCCGACCAGATCCTCGAGACGTCCTCGCAACTCGTGATCGGCGAGACCCGCCTCGTCGACGTTGAACACGAACACCAC
>JBAULI010000201.1:0-10035 GCA_049578105.1 Acidimicrobiia bacterium
GGAGATCCCGCGGGATCGGGCCTCAGCAGTACCGGGACCTGACCGAGGGGGACTACGTAGTCCATCATCAACATGGGATCGGCCGTTTCGAAGGGCTGGTATCACGGACCATGGCCGGCATCGAGCGGGACTACCTGGTCATCGCCTACGCCGGGGAGGATCGTCTATATGTCCCCGTGGACCAGCTCGCAGCCGTTCGCCGTTACACCGGCGGTGAGGTTCCGAGGGTCTCCCGAATGGGCGGCAAGGACTGGACCGAGCAGAGAAGTCGGGTCAGGAAGGCGGTCGCGGCCGTCGCCGAGCAGGTGGTGGCCCTCCATCGTCAGAGGGCCGCCGCCACCGGTCACGCATACGAGCCGGATACACCGTGGCAGCGTGAGATGGAGTCCCGGTTTCCCTACGAGGAGACCCTTGACCAGATGCAGGCGATCCTGGACGTCAAGTCCGACATGGAGTCGGCCCAGCCGATGGACCGCCTCATCTTCGGCGACGTCGGGTTCGGCAAGACCGAGGTGGCGATCAGGGCTGCGTTCAAGGCGGTGCAATCGGGCAAGCAGGTGGCAGTGCTCGCCCCCACCACGTTGCTCGCGCAGCAACACCACCAGACCTTCGGCGAGAGGTTCGACCCTTACCCGGTCCGTGTCGAGGCTCTTTCCAGGTTCCTCACCTCCAAACAACAGAAGTCGGTCGTCGCCGGGCTGGCCACGGGAGAGGTGGACGTGGTGATAGGCACCCACCGCCTCCTCTCCGAAGACGTCCACTTCAAAGAGCTGGGGCTCCTGGTGATCGACGAGGAACAGCGCTTCGGTGTTTCGGCCAAGGACGCGATAAAGCGGCTCAAGGTTGGAGTCGACGTCCTCACATTGACGGCTACACCCATCCCCCGAACCCTGGAGATGGCACTGACCGGTATACGCGAGGTTTCGAACATCCGGACGCCCCCGGAGGACCGGCATCCGATCTTGACCTATGTCGGCCCATATGAGGAGCAAGCGATCTCGGCGGCGATCAGACGCGAGTTGCTTCGTGAGGGCCAGGTCTTCTACGTGCACAATCGGGTCCGATCGATCGACCGGGCGGTGGCCAGGCTCCGGGAGCTCGTCCCGGACGCGAGGTATGTGGTGGCCCACGGCCAGATGTCGGAAGGTCAGCTCGAGCAGGTGATGATCGACTTCTGGAACCGGGAGTACGACGTCATGGTGGCCACCACGATCATCGAGTCCGGGCTCGATCTGCCACAGGTGAACACCCTGATCGTCGAGCGGGCCGACCTGCTCGGGCTGGCCCAGCTCTACCAGCTTCGCGGCCGGGTGGGGAGATCGAGCCAACGTGCTTATGCCTACCTGTTCCATCCCACGGACCAGTCCCTGACGGAGGATGCTCATCGACGCCTCGAAGCCATCGGTGAGGCCACCGACCTCGGTTCGGGTTTCCAGCTAGCCCTTCGTGACCTCGAGATCAGGGGAGCGGGCTCCATCCTCGGCGAGGTGCAGAGCGGGCACATCGCGGCGGTCGGGTTCGATCTCTATGCCGAGTTGGTGGCCGAGGCGGTATCGGAGCTGGAGGGGCGGCAGCCGCCGACGACCGAGAGCAAGGAAGTCCGAATCGACCTGCCCGTGGATGCCCACCTGCCCGAGACATATGTGAGTGAACAGGAGCTCCGGCTGGAGGCATATCGTCGTCTTGCGACCACCAGCTCCCTGGAGGAAGTCGAGGACGTCGCCGCCGAATGGGCCGATCGCTTCGGTCCGCTGCCGCCGGAGGCGGAGAACCTCCTCTCGCTGGCCAGGCTTCGCTCCGAAGCCCTCCGGGTGGGTTTGGAAGAGGTGGTCCAGTTGCGTCATGAGATCCGGATGGGGCCGGTGGACCTCAAGCCGTCCCAGGAGGTCCGGCTCAAGCGTCTCCAGCCCCGCTCCGTGTTACAGGCAAGTGAGGGGACGGTGTTCATCCCCGCGCCCCGCGACGTGGTCGGTGGGCTCATCGAGTTCCTTCGCGCCATGTGGTAGCCGGTTTGCTTACAGCTTGCCTGAGGATGGATCTACCATTCCAGCGGTCCCATTTCCCCAACAAGGATCTGTCTTGAAGAAACTCGTCTCAATCTTGATGGTGACCGCGTTCGCGGTCTCTGCCTGCGGTGGGGGGTCGTCCGCCGTCGCCGCCACCGTGAACGGCACCGACATCACCGTCGGGGACGTGGAAGCGCTGATCGACCCGGGCACCGACTCGACCATCGCCAAGGACAACTTCGCCCAGTTCCTCGGCTTCGAGATCCAGTGGCAGGTCGTGATAGACGCAGCCAACGACGAGTTCGGGATCTCGATCTCCGACGACGAGATATCTGCGGAGGCCGATCAGCTGTTCGCCGACAACGCAACCGAGGGCCAGAGTCGTGAGGACTTCCTCTCCAGCAACATGGTCACCGAGGAGTTCCTCCAGAGCGTCGCCCATCAGCAGCTCCTGGACGCCAAAGTGCGTGAGGTGTTGGCCCCCGACGTGGCCGAGCCCACTCAGGAGGAGATCGATGCTCGCCGCGACCTGGCTGCGATGGGTCTGGCCGAGGTTTGCGTCTCTCACATCCTGGTTGCCACGGAGGAAGAGGCGAATGCGGTTCTGGATCGTCTCGATGCGGGTGAGGACTTCGGAGACCTCGCCGCAGAGTTGTCACTCGACACAGGGAGTGGCGCAGACGGCGGAGTGCTCGAATGCAGCGCCCCGTCGCGATTCGTCCCCGAGTTCGCCGACGCTGCGATGACTGCCGAGATCGGGCAGGTGACCGGGCCCGTCGAGACTCAATACGGATTCCACATCCTCATCGTCAACGACCGGACCGAAGCGGATCCGGCCGACCTGCCGTCGGACGACGAATTGGCGGCGACACTGACTGAGGAAGCGATCACGACTGCGACCAACGACTGGTTCGTGGCCAAGGTGGAGGCGGCCGACGTCACCGTGGACGAGCAATACGGGACATGGCAGGCCAATCCACCCCAGGTGACTCCGCCCACCGGGTGATAAGGGTCACCGGCCTCGGTCCGGGTGATTTCGCCCGGATTCACGGGATCGTTCAGGAGATCCTCCTCGATCCGAAGAGCGTCGTGATAGTCCGAACCCTCCATCATCCGGCGGCTGAGCAGCTGGCGTCCATGAGAGATGTGATCACCTGTGACGATCTCTACGAGAGCCGTGAGAGCTTCGAGGACGTCTATGCGGCGGTGGCGGATAGGGTCGCCGAGGCTGGCAGCCACGGCGATGTCGTCTATGCCGTGCCTGGAAGCCCACTGGTGGGTGAGTTCGCAGTCAGGCACCTTCTCGCCGGCCCCATCGGTGTCGAATTGATCCCGGCGGAGTCCTTCGTCGACGCCATCCTGGCCGAGGTCGGATATGACCCGTTCGATCGCGGGCTTCAGATCCTCAACGGGCACCAGCTTCCCTATCCGCTGGTCATCGACAAGCCGACCATCGTCGGACATCTCGATCGGCCCGAGGTGCTCGCCGACGTCGCGGCCCAGCTGGGGAGGGCGTTGCCGGAGGACACGATGGTCACGGTGTTCTCCGGATTGGGCGCTCTCGACGGGGGCCGTTTCGACCTCCCGATCGACGACGTCGACCCGTCATTGGCCGGATTTCGCACCTCGATCTTCATCGACTCCGAGCCTGGAGGCCTGGTCGGGGCCATTCGGGCGATGGCGATATTGCGAGATGAGTGCCCATGGGATCGGGAGCAGACACATCAGACGCTGGTCAAGTATCTGGTCGAGGAGTCCTACGAGTTGATCGACGCCATATCCGGCATGGAGCCCGACGGGGAGGACTGGGCGGCATATGCCCGCATCGAGGATGAGCTCGGTGACGTGCTGCTTCAGGTGCTGTTCCACGCAACCATCGCCCGGCAAGCCGGAGCATTCGACATCAACGACGTGGCGGAGGTCTTGCGTCAGAAGCTGGTGCGACGCCATCCCCATGTCTTCGCAGACGTCGAGGCGGGGACGGCAGAGGAAGTCAAGAGGAATTGGGATCTGATCAAAGACGATGAGCGGGGCGGCGAGGGCGGATCGGCGATGGACGGCGTGCCCCAGGGCATGCCTTCACTGCATCGCGCCGCCAAGATCCAGAATCGGGCGGCCAAGGTCGGCTTCGATTGGCCTGAGGCCGTCGAGGTGCTGCCCAAGATCCGTGAGGAAGTCGAAGAGCTGGCCGAGGTCCTGGAGGATCCTCGGCGTGCCGAGTCGGAGCTGGGAGACGTTCTGTTCTCGGTGGTGAACTTGTCGAGACACCTCCACATCGATCCCGAGCTCGCCTTGAGGGGTGCGATCGATCGCTTCGAGACCCGTTTCCGGGCCATGGAGGCGGAGGGGCCGCTGGCCGGGTTGGACCTCATCCAGCTCGACCAACGGTGGGAACGGGCGAAGGGCTGAAAATCGGCGTCCTCGCCGGTCATCGTCACAATTGGGTGTCGCTGGTAGTTTGGCGCGTCAGCGAACCGGGGATTCACCTGAAATGACTCACTCCACGATCGAGACCGTATCTGCCCGTCAGGTGCTCGATTCCCGTGGTAACCCGACCGTCGAGGCGGAGGTGCGCACCAGGGGCGGCTCCGTAGGTCGGGCAATAGTCCCTTCGGGAGCCTCGACCGGCGCATTGGAGGCCGTCGAGTTGCGTGACGGTGGTGACAGCTGGAACGGCAAGGGGGTCACCAAGGCGGTGTCCAATGTGGTCGACAAGCTCGGCCCGGTCGTGGTCGGCCGTGATGTCACCGACCAGGAGATGATCGATCAGGTGATGTGCGATCTCGATGCGACGCCGAACAAGGCGTCGCTGGGGGCCAACTCGATACTGGCCGTCTCGATGGCCACGGCGAGGGCGGCGTCTGCGTCGGTGGGTCTTCCGCTGTATCGCTATCTCGGAGGTCCCTCCGGACGGGTTCTCCCCGTTCCATGTCTCAATGTCCTCAACGGCGGTGCCCATGCCGCCAACTCGGTGGATATTCAGGAATTCATGCTGGTTCCAGCCGGCCTGCCCACGTATGGGGAGTCTCTGCGCGCCGGTGTAGAGGTCTACCACGCCTTGAAGAAGGTCATGGGAGGACGCGGCCTCGGTACCAATGTGGGAGACGAAGGCGGGTTCGCACCCGATCTCCCCACCAACGAATCGGCCCTGGAGCTCTTGGTCGAGGCGATCGATGTTGCGGGCTATGAGCTGGGAGATGAGATCGGGTTGGCACTCGATGTGGCCGCCAGCGAGATCCACCGCGAAGGTCTCTACCACCTCGAGGGCCGTGAGCTGACTTCGGCCGAGATGGTCGAGTTCCTCGCTGACCTGGTCGAGAGGTATCCACTGGTTTCGATAGAGGATGGTATGTCCGAGGACGACTGGGAGGGCTGGAAGGCGCTGACAGCCCGTCTTGGTCGTCGGGTGCAATTGGTTGGAGATGATGTCTTCGTCACCAATGAGGAGATCCTGAGGCGGGGCATCTCAGAGGCTGCGGCCAACGCGATCTTGATCAAGGTGAATCAGATCGGCACCGTCTCGGAAACGCTTCACACCATGGCCACGGCGAGAGAAGCGTCGTTTGGGATGATGGTCAGCCATCGCTCGGGTGAGACCGACGACACCTTCATCTCACATCTGGCAGTGGCGACGAACGTCGGCCAGATCAAGTCCGGTGCCCCCGCCCGAGGAGAGAGAACCGCCAAGTACAACGAGTTGCTGCGCATCGAGGAGAGTCTCGGTGGAAGTGCCCGCTTCGCCGGTTGGGACACCTTCAGGAGACCCCGGTGACTTTGATCAGACGCCCGGGCATCGCCGTCATCACCCTTCTCTTCATCCTGGTGGGTGCGGCGTTCCTCACCCAGGTCGTGCCATATCGACAGATTCTCGATTCGCGGCATCAGGTGTCGAGTGCCGAGCAACGCCTCAGCGATCTCGAATCGGAGAATGCGAGTCTCCAGGCGGATGCGGATGCGCTCAACACTGACGAGGAGATCGAGAAGCTGGCGCGGGAGAAGCTTGGCTATGTCCGGCCCGGGGAGATCGCCTATGTGGTCCTCGAGCCACCCGGTGGCGATCAACCTGCCCCGTCGGTCGATGTCGCCCCTGCCGATCCGCCGAGGACCTGGGTTGATCGAGTCTGGGACTTCTTGACCGGTCGAGATCTGGAAACAGGTGGGTGACGCACTTGGATGACCGGCAGGTCATCGAAATTCAGATTGGGAGGCCCCTCCGCGCCGATTCCACCACCGTGTCCCGGTGTCATCTCGGCTTGCCGGTGGTGGTGCGTGTCCCACCGATACTCGATGACGGAACCCCCTTCCCGACCCTCTACTGGCTGACCTGCCCACTCGCCGCCACACGGATCGGGCGCCTCGAAGGAGCGGGTGGCGTGAAGCGGATGGAACAGAAAGCCGAATCCGACCCGGAATTCGCCGACGCTCTCGATGGAGCTCATCGTACGTATGCCGCAACTCGTGATGAGCTTGTCCCCGAGGGGTCGAGCCCGGTGCCCAGTGGCGGAGTCGGCGGTGCCCGGGCCGGCGTGAAGTGTCTCCATGCCCATTACGCCCACAGCCGCGCCG
Source organism: Acidimicrobiia bacterium (assembly GCA_049578105.1). GTDB lineage: Bacteria > Actinomycetota > Acidimicrobiia > Spongiisociales > ZC4RG35 > JARDZU01. Next base: position 6,573 of record JBAULI010000201.1, read on the forward strand.
GAGGTGAGAATCCGGTGGGGGCGCTGGTAGGTAGTTGGATCGAGCCCCTGGACTGCACACAACCATGTGTGAGCGAGGGTGGCAGGAACCCGGAGTGGGTCAACAAGCCGTGAGAGTCGGCGTCGTGGACATAGGGACCAATTCGATGCGATTGCTCATCGCCGATCAGACAGGGGAGGTCGGGAGATGGGTGGAGGTCACGGGACTCGGCCGTGGCGTGGACACCACGGGAGTGCTCTCGACGGAAGCGATCGATGAGACTCTCTCCGTATTCGCCCGCTTTGGTCGACTGATGGATTCGGAGCAGGTCGCGGTGCGATATGCAATCGCCACGTCCGCCTCTCGAGACGCCTCCAATCGCGAGGAGTTCTTCGACCAAGCGGAGAAGCTCCTCGGTGTCAGGCCCACACTCATCTCCGGCGAGGAGGAGGCTCGGCTGGCCTTCGAGGGGGCGACGAGAGGGACCTCACTGACACCACCGATCGTCGTCTCGGACATCGGGGGTGGCAGTACCGAATTCGTCACCGCGGACAGTGGTTCGTCGATCGACATCGGGTCGGTCCGTCTCACAGAGCGCAGTCTTCCCAATCGCCCCGCCACCGAGGCTGAGCTGGAGTCGGCGCGATCACTGGTGGATTCGATGTTCCAGGATGTGACCTACAGGGCTGCCACTCTGGTCGGGGTCGCCGGTACCTGGACCAGTCTCTCTGCCGTGGCCCAGGATCTCCCCCGGTACTCGAGAGAGGCGGTCCACGGCCACCATCTGTCCGCCGAGGCGCTTGACCGGCTGCTGGAAAATCTGGCCGGCAAGACATTGGTCGAGACCGCCGCCATCCCGTCTCTGGATCCCAAGCGGGCGCCTGTCATCCTCGCCGGAGCCGTTGTGGCCCAAGCTGTCATGAGACGGCTCGATGCCGATGAGGTGATCGTGTCGGAGAGGGACACACTCGATGGCGTCGCCCACCGTTTGCTTTCTTTACCCTGATACGAGCCCGGGCCCGGGTGGCGGAATGCAGACGCGAGGGGCTTAAACCCCCTTGAGCCGAATCGGCTCGTGTGGGTTCGAATCCCACCCCGGGCACAGCCTTTCTTGCTGGCGGACTTTGACCGGTTTGGCTCCGGGCGCCTGCAGTGGCCTCGAACCGGGGGACTTCCCTCAAACTTCGTTGATCCAGTGTCGACCTCGGTCAAACAGACGCCGGTCCGCCAGGGCTTCCGCCGCGTGACAAGGTTCGTGCGTCTCGGCCAAACAGACGCCGGTCGGCTCTCTGATTGCCGGCCGACTTTGGACGCCCGGCTCCACGCATCGGACCGCCTCTACGTCCGGGGGGACCACATCGAGATGTCGTCGATTGCCGGATTGATGCATGTCCAAACAGACGCCGGTCGGCCGGGGCTTCCGCCGCGTGGCCAGATCCGTGCGTCTCGGTCGAACAGACGCCGGTCGGCCGGGGCTGCCGCCGCGTAGCCAGGTTTGAGCGCGGCAGCCGAAAGGCCCGGTTAGGGGTGGGCGGGGATCTCGAGCTCGGCGAGGAGGCCTCGGACCCGCTGTTCCAGGTCGTCCCGGATGGGTCTCACCTCTTCGATGCTCTTTCCGGCCGGGTCCTCCAGCTCCCAGTCGACGTATCTCTTTCCTGGGAAGAACGGGCAGGCGTCGCCGCAGCCCATGGTGACCACGACGTCGGCCGCGCGCACGATCTCATCGGCCCACGGCTGTGGAATCTCCCCGCTGATATCGATTCCCTTTTCGGCCATTGCCGCCACCGCTGCCTTGTTGACCTGTTCGGCCGGCTCTGATCCGCCGGAGAACACATCGACCGAGTCGCCGGCGAGGTGACGCATCCAGCCCGCGGCCATCTGTGAGCGCCCGGCGTTGTGCACACACAGGAAGAGAACGCTCGGGTTCAGGGTCGAGTTCGGTGATTCGAGCCGTGCCACAGCCCGCAGTCGGTCACGAGCGAAACGCTCGGCGAGCAACGGGATCCACGTGCTCGTGTTGGCGCGAGCCACGAGAAGGTCGAGGGAATCCGTCATGAACCGCTCGATGGTTTCCATGTTGAGAACTCCCTCGAACTGTCTTCGCAGTCTCTCGGCTGCCTGGCGAATCTGAAGCTTCTCGGCCGTGGTCAGGCTCACTGTCATGGCGCATCCCCCAGTGATTGCGGTGTCGTCGTTTGTTGATGGCGATTTAGATGGAAGAGAATTCTCGCCCCATACCCGGCGAGGAGCCCGGCCGCGAGCTGGGAAAGGACGAATCCGGGAATCGAAGAGGGGTCGATGCCCGTGTAGGAGTCTGTGAAAATCCGGGCCACGGTCACGGCCGGGTTGGCAAAGCCCGTGGAGGCGCTGGCGAAGATCGCGGCGGCGATCCAGGCGCCCACGGCCGCCGGGATGGCGCTGGTCCGGCCACTCTCGACCAGCGCCAGTATGAGGAGGACAAGGATGAATGTGACTAATGCCTCGGCCATCACCATGCCCGGCTCACTGCGGAGATTGTCGGAAATGGAGAAGGGCGGTCGGGCAAAGCTCACGTTCGCCGCCGTCACTCCGACGATCGCACCGCCCAATTGCACGGCCATGTATGCCGCCGCCTGGGACGCTGAGATCTGATCGTCGCGCCACATGCCCAACGTCACCGCCGGGTTGAAGTGTGCTCCGGAGACGGCGATGAACGTCGCGATCAGGGCTCCGAGCCCCAAACCGACGGTGAGAGCATGGGCGAAGAGCTGCAGGCCTTGGTCGCTGGTGTGAGTCTGCGCGGTGATTCCGCTACCAACCACCACGTATAGGAGCAGAGCCGTACCCACCGCCTCGGCCAGTAGTTTTCGTGACATCGTGGTCATCTGCCGGCCGAAGTCTCCGCCAGTCGGTCAATTCTCTCCTCGATCTCGGCAAACACGTCGCGGAACGCCGTCTTGGTACCCACTTCCACCGGGTCGGGGACAGACCAGTGCAGTCTTGCCCGAGAACGAGGAAGGCCCGACTCCCTGGCCCGGTCGCAAACGCTGACGACGAGATCTGGCTTGAAATCGAGGCTCTCGTATCCAGCCGGCGTCGCGGTCGCCAGATCGATCCCGAATTCGGCCGCTACCTGCACCGCGAGCGGGTGAACCCGACGGGCCGGCTCGCCACCGACGCTGGATGAGCCCGTCGCGGTCTTCGCGTCCCACAGGGCGGATGCGAATTGCGATCGGGCAGAGTTGTGCGTGCAGACGAAGACGATCGAGCCGAATTCGAGAAGGGGGTGGGGCAGGTGCGGTAGCCGGTCCCATCGCAGCGAGACGTATCGTCGCCTCCGGTCGCCGTCCGATACCCGGCGCTCGATCAGTCCCGCTTCCTCGAGGACACCGAGGTGATGCGCCAGGAGATTGCTCTTCATCCCGGACGTCTCGGCCAGCTCGAAAACGGTCCGATCTCCCAGGGCCAACGCATCGATCAGGGCGAGTCGCTGAGGATCGCCCAA
>JBAULI010000202.1:0-2508 GCA_049578105.1 Acidimicrobiia bacterium
CAGCTGACCTATGACGACGATGAGGGTCGCTATCCCTGGGACGATGGATATGCCACGCCGGAGCTGCAACCCAGGCCGGGCACATTCCACGCCTGATTTGGCGCTTGCCTATGGAGCCCACGGCGTACCAGGATGAGCTGATGCCCACGGTGTTCGAAGAGGTCGGTGGTGCAGACGGGCTGCTCGCTCTCGCCCATGCCTGGCATGAGCGATGTCTGGCCGACCCGGTCATGGAGCATCCTTTCTCCCATCCCGGCCAGCACCCTGAGCATCTCGAGCGGCTGGCCGCCTACTGGGGTGAGGCGCTCGGTGGGCCGGCCCGTTATACCGATGCGATGGGTGATGAGACGCTGGTGCTCAGGATGCATGCCGGCAACGGGGAGCATGTCGAGATGGATCGTCGCGCCGTCGCCTGTTTCGACGCAGCGCTCACCGACGTGGGCATCACCGACGATCCTCTCCGGGCACTGCTGCACGACTACTTCCAATGGTCGACGGACCGGATGGCGGAGAATCCCGAGACCCCGGACACGGTGCCCGAAGGCGTCCCGCTGCCGAAGTGGTCGTGGGACGGTCTCGTCGTCGGTATCGACGGATGACCGGGCCGGCTCATGCCGGGTTCGTCGCCGAGACCACCACGTACTCGTGACGCCGACCGGTCTTGATCGTGTCGACACCGAGGTCGCCGTAACCCAACTCCTCTAGCTTCGCCTCGAGGACGACTGCGTCCTGTGTGCTCAGCCCGTGCCCACGCTGGTCCTCACCGAGCTTGCCTTCGACGACATGGAGACGTCCTCCGGGGGCGAGGACACGTCGGATCTCTCGCAGACCGGCCTCCCGGTCCGCCCAGTGGTGGAACGAGGCGACGTTGATGACGACGGTGAAGCTGTCGTCCGGGAATGGGATGGCTTCGGCCGAGCCGACCTCGACATCCGCACCAGGGGCACGTTTCGCCGCCCGTGCCACCATCGACGCACTGGGGTCGACACCGGCGACCTTGGCCCCGGTGCTCAGGGCGTATTCCAGAGCTGCGCCCGGTCCGCAGCCGACATCGAGGAACCGGTCGGTGGGGCTGAGGTTGGCGTAATCGACGATCGCCACATTGCTCTTGGGCGTCCTGTGGAGAAGTGTGTAGAGCCAGACCTTGAGCGGGGACCATCGCTCGACTTCGTGATGTGTCGTCACGAGCTGGAGGCTAGGGGCGTGTCGGGCCGACTTGCCGGCCCCCCTCTGCCCCCGATGTCGGGTAGTTAGTGTCCCGCAGGCCACTGCAATGAGCATCACCTCGCCTACGTCACCTGAGATCGATGAGTCTGTCCTCGAAGATCGGCTGGCTGCACTCGAATCAGCGAGGTCGTGGAGCCCGCGGGTTGTCTCGAAACTCGAGGCGTTGATCCGCACCGGTGACGACTACGACCTGTTTCGCATCAACCCGATCCGCTATGGGACCGAGCAGTCGATCGAGGAGCTGGAAGCGATCGACCTGTTTCTACACGCCACCAACGTCGGGTTGTTCGACCTCGATTGGCTCATCGTCTGCGGGGCGTGCTCCAACGTGTACGACCGGTTCCGAACCCTGGAGGCGCTGGACCCTCACTTCGTGTGCTCACTGTGCACCAACGAGAACGAGGCCACCCTCGACGACCTGATCCAGGTCACATTCACCGTCTCGCCCCGGATCCGTGACATCGTCTTCGTCCACCCGGAAGCCCTCGATGTCGAAGACCTGTACTTTCGGGTCCATTTCAGCGCCGACGTCAAGCCACTGGCCAACGGGCTGACCGTCCCCGAGACCCTGAGGAACTGGACCAAGCTTCTCGCCTACCTGGAGCCCGACGAGACAGTGGAGGTCGACCTCGACCCCCTGCCCCACAGCTTCGTCGGCGTGTGGGATGCGCTGGGCCCGATCAGCGCCATCTTCGCCGCCCAACCCGACGGCGATCATGACGGAGCCAATCTGCGGCTGGAGATTTCAGGTCCGGAGATATCGGAGAGCGGGGGGCTGCAGCTGACCTCGCTCGACATGAATGTCCCCGAGGGCAGGTCCCTTTACCTGACCGGTGAGCAAGGGGACGGGGCAGTCCCCGAGGCAGACCCGGATCCCAGTGGGGACGGGAGGACCTTCACCTTCTCGATACCGGCCATCGCCCAGATCCCCACCGGGCCGCTCAGCCTGAGCATTCACAACGCCGGGACCGAGAGGGCTTCGACCTGGGTGGTCCAGTACCCGGTCGTCCCCGATCAGGCGGCCGCCGTCGAGTTCATGCCGACCCTGACCGCCAAGGTGTTGCTGAGCAACCAGACCTTCCGACGGCTCTTTCGCTCCGAGACCGTCCCCGAATCGGAGACGTTGCGTGTCGACGACCTCACCTACCTGTTCACCGATCTCAAGGACTCGACACGCATGTACGACTCGGTGGGCGATGTCAATGCCTATGACCTGGTCCGACGTCACTTCGATGCCCTGGTGAAGGCGGTGGCGGTCAACTCCGGTGCGGTGGTCAAGAC
>JBAULI010000203.1:0-6875 GCA_049578105.1 Acidimicrobiia bacterium
AGCTCGATCGCCTGGAGCAGGTTGTGCGCCATCACCGGCATCATCACGTTGAGCTCGAAGTTCCCGTTCGCTCCACTCCAATTGATGGTCGTGTCGTTCCCGACCACCTGGGCAGCCACCTGCATCACCATCTCCGCCATCACCGGGTTGACCTTGCCCGGCATGATCGAAGACCCGGGCTGCAAGGAGGGGAGCTTGATCTCGGCGATTCCCGAGGTCGGGCCCGACGACAGGAAACGGATGTCGTTGGCCATCTTGAACAGGGAGACCGCGATGGTCTTCATCACCCCTGACACCATCACCACGGCATCTTTGGATGCCTGAGCCTCGAAATGGTCAGAGGCCTCGCGGAACGGGAATCCAGTCCGCTCGGCCATGAGTGCGATCACATCGGTGGGAAAGCCTGCCGGAGCGTTGATGCCGGTGCCGACGGCGGTGCCGCCGAGGGCGAGCTCCTCCAGCTCTGGCAGAACCTTCTCCAATCGCTCCACACCCTTGCGCGCCTGCGTGGCCCAGCCACCGAATTCCTGACCCAGGGTGACCGGAGTTGCATCCATCAGATGGGTTCGGCCGGACTTGACCACTTCGGCGAACTCGACCGCCTTGGCTTCGAGCGAGGAGGCCAGGACATCCATGGCCGGCAGGAGCCGCTCTCGTATGGCGACCACGGCCGCAACGTGGATGGCGGTCGGGATCACGTCGTTCGATGACTGGCCGAAGTTCACGTGATCGTTGGGGTGGACCAGACGCGAGCCCTCCTCTCCGCCCAGCATCTCTGTGGCCCGCGCGGCGATCACCTCATTGGCGTTCGTGTTGGTGGACGTCCCCGACCCTGTCTGGAAGATGTCCAGAACGAACTGATCGTCGAGATCCCCGTTCATCACCTCGTCGGACGCCTTGCGAATCGCCTCCGACTTGTCACTCTCGACATATCCGTCCCGACCGGCGACGGTGGCGGCAGATCCCTTGATCAGCCCGAGAGCCGATATGAAACCGCGACCGAAGCGGATCCCAGAGATGGGGAAGTTGTCCACCGCACGCTGGGTAGATGCGCCGTATAAGGCATCGGCAGGGACCTGAACCTCCCCCATCGAGTCCTTCTCAACCCTGTATTCCATTTCTCTCCTTGACACGAGAAGACATCCGCGACGGTAGCGATCCCGAGCCAGGTCCGATCTGTCGGCGCCCACCGGTCAGTCGAGAAGACGACGCCCTTCGTGATATATGGAGTCGAGTCGCTTGGAGAGATCAGCGGCTCCGTCGACGGCCTCTACGGCAAGTTGAATCAGACGGACCAACCCGTGGAAATCGTCGAGAGAGATCTCTTCCTTCAGGGCTATCGCCGCCCCTCTCCCCCGCTCCACTCGATCGAGGTTGCCCATGTTGTGGTAGTTCCCCAGGGGAAGACAGAGACCCGCGGCCCGATAGCCGTAGCCTCCGAATGCAGTCGCCTCGCAGGAACCACCGGACATCAAGCGGCGCTGGTGGGTGATTCCGTCCTCCGCCGCGGCACGGCTGATGGCGTTGGTCAGCTCGTTGTCGAAGACGGACGAGGCGTCCCCCACCCTTATCACGGGGCCACCTCCCATCGGGGTCTCGGTGGAAGCTCGCGACGCCTCGATCGATAGCACCCTGGCGTTCTGTGGGATCGTTGCGTTCTTGGCGGCGTGAATCGCACCGACGAACCCCATCTCCTCGGCCCTGGTCAGGAGCACACCGAAGTGCCGGAACTCGGGCTTGCCTCGCACATGATCGAGAGCGACGAGGGCGGCGGCGCATCCGGCCAGGTCGTCCATGGCCGGAGCCAGCATTCGACCCGGTTCCGGCTTCCGCCCGGCGAATCGCCATCTGCCGATATCGCCCACTTGGGGCAGGGCACCCCTCACCTGGATGCGCCCGGTGCGAGCCTTGGGGTCGTAGTCCGAAACATGGGCCCAGCCACCCTGGCCGGTGATGAACTCGATCCGGGCGTGGGCGAAGTACGCCGGTTGGACACCACCGCGGAACTCGAAGGAGACCACACCCTCGTTGACCGCGGTCACCACGAAAGCGGGATGATCCATGTGCGCCACCGCCACCACGGGAGGACGTTTCTTGCGGCCCTTCTGAGTCACCAAGAGGTTGCCACCGCTGTCAGCCTCGATGGTCAGGTCGGATCTGCGACCGACCCATCGAGACACCCACTCGATCACGGCGTCCTCGAGACCGGAGGCGGTGGGGAGTGAGGTGATCTCGCCCAGCCACTTCTCGGCGGTGGCGCGGCCTGGCATCAGATCACTCGCATATCTCTCAGACGTCGAATGGAGTCTCGGTGAAGAAGTCCGCCGGCTTCTTCGACGGCTCGGCGACGGTCTTCTGCAGCCCGAGTCGCGAGCGGATGGCCTCGTAGCCGCCTGCTTCCAGCTCTTCGGCCAACTCCGAACCTCCCGACTCGACGATCCGCCCATCGATCATGACATGGATGCGGTTGGTGTCGAGGTATCTCAGGATTCGGTTGTAGTGGGTGATGAGGACGACACCCAGCTCGGGAGACCGCATCTCCTCGACTGCCTCTGCGACCTGACGGACCGCATCGATGTCCAAACCGGAGTCGATCTCGTCCAACAAGGCCACTTTGGGCTGGAGCACCACCATCTGAAATATCTCGGAGCGCTTCTTCTCACCACCCGACAGGTCGGCATTGAGCGATCGGTCGAGAAATCTCGTCATATCGAAACGCTCCGCCTCGACACCGATGCGGTCGCTCGCCTCCTTTTTGTCGACGCCCCTCTCATCGGTGGCCTCGAGGAGGAACTCCCTGAGACGCACCCCGGGTACCTCGGTGGGGTACTGGAAACTCTGCAGCAAGCCGAGACGGGAACGCTCATCGACACTCTTCGAGAGGAGATCCTCGCCGGCGAGACTGGCGGACCCGGTGACCGAATAGTCGTCACGGCCGGTGAGCACATGGCACAGGGTCGACTTGCCCGACCCGTTCGGGCCCATGATGGCGTGGACCTCACCGAACGGGACCTCGAGATCGACACCTTCGAGGATCTGCTTGCCGTCCACCGATGCCTTGAGATCCATGACGGACAGTGCGGTGCTCATGAGGCCTCCACATCCAGGAAGACGGTCCCGTCCTCGACGGTGACCGGATAGGTCGGTACCGGGCGGGTCGCGGGGAGCGACATCGGCTCGCCGGTCGTCAGGTCGAATTCGGATCCGTGACGAGGGCACTCCACGTCGGTCCCGAACACATCTCCCTCGGCCAGCGAGGCTTCGGCATGGGAGCAACGATCACCTATCGCATAGACATCGTCTCCGATGCGAAAGACGGCGATCGTCTCTTCACCAACGGTCACACGGACTCCCTGATCTCGAGGCAGCGACGTCAGGGCGCCGATCTCCACCTTCATGCCACACTTCCCGTCTCCTGGGCGCTGAGGAATCGCCTGAACACTTCCTCCGACACGGGGCCTTCCAAGCCTTCGATGGGGAGTCGATCGATCACCTCTTGGAAGAAGCCCCTGATGAGGAGACGCTCGGCGCGACTCCTGGTGAGGCCCCGGCTCTGCATGTAGTAGAGAGGCTCGTCCTCGAGTGGCCCGACCGAGGAGGCATGCCCGCAGATCACGTCATTGCAGAGGATCTCCAGATTGGGGACCGAGTGGGCCTTGGCGTTCTCCGATAGCACCAGGTTGCGGTTGGTCTCGAAGGTGGAGGTGCGAACCGCCTCCTTCTCGATGCGGAGGAGACCGGTGAAGACGCTCTGGGCGTCGTCTTCGACGGCTCCCTTGAGGAACACGTCCGAGCTGGTGCTCTTTCCGACGTGGTCGATGAGCATCCGATAGTCGAGTGTCTGGGATTTCTCCCCGAAGTAGAGGCCCACGACCTCGCTGGACGAACCGTCGCCGACCAATGTGACACCGAGGTCGAGTCTTCCAATCCCGGCGCCGAGCCCAACCTCGCCTATTCGCGAGGTGGCGTCACGACCGAGTCGAGCGCGCTGGTGAACCACGCTCGTGGCGGCATGATCCAGGCTCTGCACCGTCAGAAAACGAAGATTCCCGCCGTCACCGACGTCGAGATCCACCCTGGGGATCGTGAGAAGACGAGCTCCATCGGCGGACCGAGAGATGACCACGACCCGCGCCTCGGCGTTCTCACCGACCCTCACCACGATTTGGGGGAAGCTGGCTGTCATCTCCGTGACACTCTGAACTTCGATCACCACGGGCGCTTCCATCACTGTCCCGGCCGGCACCTCGACGAGGATTCCGTCGGTGGCAAATGCAAAATGGGCGGCGGCGAGCTTGTTGTGATCGACGGCGAGGAGGTCGGGCAATGACGGGTCGGCCTCGAGCTCGCCAAAGGGTCGAAGCGGAACCGCCGTCGAGTCACTCTCGACAACCGTCCCGTCGACGATCAGCGCATGACCGCTTCGGTCCCGAAGATTGGTGGAGAAGGGACCGGGATCGAGCGGCTCACCTGGATCCCCAACGGCATCGAGCTCGGCAAAGGTCATGTCGAAATCGACGTAACGCCAGTCCTCCTCGGCACCTGTGGGCTCACCGAGACGGTCGAACACCTGAAACGAGGCATCCATGGCATCGCCACGCCATCGGGGTGCTCGCTCGATGTTCCTGGCAAGCGTTTTCTGATCGAACGCGGTCAAAAGACTCTCCAAAAGGGTTGATTCGATGGTATTTCACCTATGGGGATAGTGCGAATTACTCGAGGATCGAGAGGGCGTCGGTCGTGACCACCGACTTGGCGTTCCACAGCATCCAACCGAGGCCGAACTTCTCCGCCGAGTCGATCTGGGCGCGAACCTGGTCGGCCGTGTAGCCGAAGTCCTGCAACCACGGCCGAACCACGACGTTTCTCGGGAGTCGGTCCAGGCCATCCTCCAAGGCATTCGTCACCATCGGGCCAGGGTGATCATTCGGGTTGTCGAACCCGTACCACTGCGGGTCATAGTGTGACGGGTAGACCATCGGCGAGGCGACATCCACGATCTCGGTCACGTCCTCCCAACGCTGCCCGATACCGCCATCATCGGTTCCCGGAGCGGTGGTGAACCCAAAGACGTCGGCTGCGACGGCACATCCCATCGGGTGGAGCAGGTCCACCGCATCTCTCAGAAATCCGCTCACGGTGGAGGTCCTGACGTCGACCGTGACACCGCCATCGAATGTCGCCTGTTCGGTCCGCGCATCGGGGAACCTGACGTAGTCGAACTGGACCTCGTCGACACCCATCCGACACACCTCCTCGGCCAGTGACAACCCATAGGCACGCGCATCGGGATCGGTTGGGTCGAGGAAGTATTGGCCCCGCGCGCTGTAGGGAGCATTGGTGCCCGAGTCCCAAACTGCCATCGATGGCTTCTTGAGGGCGGCCGTGGGATCGTTGAACACCACCAGTCGCCCAATGAGATAGAGACCCGCCTCCTTGGCCTTACGAGAAACCTCACTCAGGTCGTAGAGGTCCCGGACCGCCCCCACCTCTATGGCGGTTGGATCCTGGCTGTTGTACCAGACCAGCCCGGTCTCGTCCTTCAGATCGACCATCAGGGCGTTGAGCTCGGTCTCTTTCGCCATCTCGATGTAGTAGTCGAGGCTGTCAGCGACCGCCTCGCCCGAGATGTGCACCGCCATGGCCACGATGGGGGAGATCTGAACAACCGCCTCGCCCACGCCACCGTCCCACTGGAAGGTGGTGTCCTGCCAGGCCGGACGGCTCACCTGAACCTCACCCGGCTCTGCACCGCGCAGGCTGAAACGGCCCTCCTGGTCTGTGATCCCGCTCGCCGGCCCCGCTACGACGGCAGCCGACTGGACAGGCGCTCCATCGGCATCGACCACCGTGCCCCGCAGGATCCTCGCCTTGAGGACGACATCAACGGTCCCTTCCGGTCTGTCTGCGATCGAGACCGTCATAGGGACATGACCTGGGGCGCTCACCTCGAGAACGGTCGAAGACCGGCTCCATTCCATCTCGATGATGCCATCGTCGCCCGATGCGCCGACCTGTTTGTCGTTCACATCGACCGACGCGGCCGCAATGGGTGATCCGACGTCGTCGATCACCCGCAAGGTGTATGGATTCGCCCGCCCGAGCAAAGACCATCCAGCCCACAAAGCCCAGACGATGGTGAGCGCCACCAGCAAGCGGAACTGGGTCCTGCGCGCCACTGGACGCCTGAGCATACCGAGAAGCTCCGACAACGCGGATAAATCTGTTTGCCAGATTCCTCCAACAGGGTTAGGTTTTCCACAGGGGGGGAGGTCGTTAGGAGGCGGAAATTGGGGAAGGCCATCAGGGCCAGTGACGCAAGACCAGAGCGCGGATCCAGCCCTGCCGACACCATCGGCCTCTACCTCGATGAGGTGTCCGCCCATCTCCTGCTGACGGCCGAGGACGAAGTCCATCTCTCCAGGGCGATGGAACTGGGCAAAAAGGCAAAGGCCACACTCGATTCAGGCACCTTCGAGCAAAGTGATCGCGCCCAGCTGATGCGACTCATCGCCGAGGGTGACGAGGCCAAGATGGCCTTCATCCGTTCCAACCTCCGTCTCGTCATCTCGATCGCCAAGCGATACACCGGTCGGGGGCTCGATCTGCTCGACTTGATCCAGGAGGGCAACCTCGGGCTGATCCGGGCTGTGGAAAAGTTCGACTGGCGGAAGGGCTTCAAATTCTCCACCTACGCCACCTGGTGGATCAGACAGGCGATCACCAGGGGCCTCGGCAACAACGGGAAGACGATCCGACTCCCGGTGCACATGGTGGACGTGGTGCGCACCGTCCAGGACACCCGTCAGAGTCTCCACGACAAGTACCACCGGGCACCGACCCTGGAGGAGATATCCGAAGCCTCGGGCCTGGAC
>JBAULI010000204.1:0-1525 GCA_049578105.1 Acidimicrobiia bacterium
GGATAGGTGTCGCGGATCTCGGTGATCCGATCTGCGGCATCGAGGGGAATCTCGTTTTGGGCGACGGCCGACCTGGTGACAGCCACGTGAACATCGCCGTGCGACAAGAGGGTCTCCACCGCCACCAGGCCCGGACCGGCGACGTCACCGAGCCGACCCGATCCGAGGGTCACCAGGGCGATCTCCCCCTCGGGAGGCAGACCGAGCTCGCGGCGTGCCTGGTCCCGGGGAACAGGGTCGAGCGCCTCGACCAGGCTGATCGGCCCGATTCTGCGGATCGAGGAGTCGGGGGGGACTTCCGGCTCACCGAGGTCAGCAGGCTCGACGACGAGGTCGAAGTATGAAGCTCGGCGGAGATGCTTGGACCCGATCCCGGTGCGCCACATGCCCCGTCGCAGCCAGATGAATGCGACATCCCGAACCAGTGCCGTCGCCGCACCGATTCCCGGGTAGGGGGCCACGCCGTCGAAGACGACGACGTCGCAGGCGGTTTCTTCGATGATGGCCACCAACCGGTCCCGCAGGTAGCTGTTCCAGGCGGACGACGCCAGCCAGGGACGGTCGTAACTGGGGCAGTACTCCCCGTTGACGCCCAAGCCCAAGGTCAGAGGCAGGCCGATCGAAAGTGAGAACAGTGTTGGCTCGTCACGCGACTCGAACGAGAGGGCAACCGCCGCCTGACGGGTGAGATGGCCCATTCCGGTCCCGTTGCTGGTGGCCAGGAGGACATTGGTCATCCCCGGACAGCCGTCTCGATCCTCTTGCCGGCCCGCCCCAGCAGTGAGCGGTAGCGCTCCACGGCCCGATTCATCTCGTCGAGTGATGATGCCATCGCTCCGTCGGCGAGCTCGACGAGTCGATCGCCGCTCAATTGATCGCTCCTGGTGACGAATTCGGACATGCCAACCGAATCGGCGAAATCTGCGACCTTGGGCCGATACTCGATGCCGACGAACGGCCTTCCTGACGCCGCGGCGAGGACGCAGGCGTGCAATCGCTCCCCGACCACGAGAGATGAGCCCGCGATCAGCCGATGGCTGGCACCGACGTCGAGATATCCGCTGTGATAGCCGACATCGATGTCGCCGAGCATCCGCTCGATCATGAGTATGGGGCGGTCATCGGTGGGGTGACACGACATCAGGACGACTTCCCGGCCCGATCGGGCCCAGGCCGTGACGGCATCGGCGATATGTGCATAGACCGTCTCATCGGACTTGCCCCACAGCTCCCCACCGGTCCATGCCGGCGCCACCACGATCGGGCCGTCCGGGTCGGGATGGGCTTCAGGTCGCAACAGGAGCGCAGGATCACCGCAGATCTCCATGTCGCCGTCGAAGCCCCAGTCCACCAACGTCTCGGCGGACCGTGGGCCGCGCACCCCGACGTAGGCGCAGGTGCCGAGCCAGCGCAGCCATTCGGACGTGTTCTCCGTGACACCCCAGAACTCGGGGCTGGCCACGCCGGTCCCGAGGACGGCGCGCTCGATCCGAGGTGAGTCACGCTCGACCACCCATCCCAGATA
>JBAULI010000205.1:0-4714 GCA_049578105.1 Acidimicrobiia bacterium
TCCGAGAGATTTTCTCGACATCGATTCGCTTCTCTCGGATGAGGAGAGGCTGTTGCGGGGCACGGTGAGGGAGTTGGTGGAGAGGGAGATCGTCCCCAACGTGGCGGACGGGTGGGAGGAGGGGACACTTCCCCAGGAGGTGCTGGCGACGTCGTTTGGGGACATTGGGCTGTTGGGCATGCATTTGGAGGGTTATGGGTGTGCCGGCACGTCGGCGACGGCTTATGGGCTGGCGTGTTTGGAGTTGGAGGCCGGGGATTCGGGGATCCGGTCTTTTGTCTCGGTCCAGGGATCTCTGGTGATGTTCCCGATTTGGAAGTTCGGATCTGAGGAGCAGAAGCAGGAGTGGCTTCCTCGGATGGCGACGGGTGAGGTGATCGGGTGTTTCGGCTTGACCGAGCCCGATTCAGGCTCTGATCCCGCTTCGATGCGGACTCATGCCCGTCGTGACGGTGGTGACTGGATCGTGAACGGGTCGAAGATGTGGATCACGAATGGGTCGATAGCCGATGTGGCCGTGGTCTGGGCTCGGACCGATGCCGGAATCCGGGGTTTTCTGATCCCGACCGACACCCCCGGGTTTTCGGCGCCCGAGATCAAGAAGAAGGCGTCGCTGCGGGCTTCGGTCACCTCCGAGTTGATCCTCGAGGATGTGAGGGTCCCCGATGAGTTCGTCCTGCCCGGGGTGTCTTCGATGCGGGGGCCTTTGTCGTGTCTCAACGAGGCCCGGTTCGGGATCGCTTTTGGTGCGATCGGTGCCGCCCGTGCCTGTTTTGAGACCGCCTTGGACTATTCGATGGAGCGACATCAGTTCGACCGTCCCATCGCCTCGTTTCAGATGACCCAGAAGAAGCTGGTCGAGATGATGGTGGCGGTGCAGCGGGGAACCTTGCTTGCGTTGCATCTGGGGCGTCGCAAGGATGCCGGCAAGTTGAGCCCCGAGCAGGTTTCGTTCGGCAAGTTCGACAACGTCCGCAATGCTCTCGAGGTGGCTCGGACCGCCCGTTCCATCCTCGGGGCCAACGGGATCACCCTCGAATATCCGGTGATGCGTCACATGGCCAACCTCGAAACCGTCTTCACCTACGAAGGCACCAACGAGATCCACACCCTGGTCATGGGTCAGGCCCTCACCGGGCTCAGCGCTTTCACTTGAGCTGTGAACGAAAAAGAACCGGATAGGGCTGAAAGCGTTCACAGAAAGACCTTGATCGTCGGGGCAGGTCCCGCCGGGCTGGCGGTGGCGGGGAGGCTGCGGCAGATGGGGTTGGAGTTCGAGATCATCGAAAAGGCGGATCGGGTGGCGGATGCGTGGCATCGGCACTACGACCGGCTCCACCTCCACACCGTCAAGGAGTTGTCACATCTGCCTGGAGCGCCATTCCCGGCCGACTATCCGAGGTACGTCCCCCGCTCCAAACTCGTCGACTACTACCAGGCCTATGTGGAGAAGTTCGATATCGAGCCGAGATTCGGAGTCGAGGCGACTTCGATATCACGCACCGCCGACGGGCGGTGGCTGACCGAGACCACCGACGGCGGCCAAATCCTCTCCGACAACGTGGTGATAGCCACCGGGGCCAATCGGGTGCCCAATCGGCCCCGCTATCCCGGTGAGGACGCATACCAGGGCCAGATCACCCACTCGCGTGACTACAAGAGCCCGGAGCCGTTCCGGGGCCAGAGGGTCCTGGTGGTGGGAATGGGCAACACCGGCGCAGAGATCGCACTCGATCTGGCCGAGCAAGGAGTCGAGTCACACATCTCCGTGCGAGGCCCGGTCAACATCGTCCCTCGCGACGTCCTGGGCAGGCCGACTCAGCTCACGGCCCGCATGTTGGCCAGGCTGCCCGAGTGGCTAGGCGACCGGATCGGGGTCCTGTTGCGCCGGGTGACGGTGGGGGATCTCTCCGAGTACGGGATCGACACGCCCGAGATCCCGCCACTGGCTCAGCTCAGGACACAGGGCAAGACACCGGTGATCGACGTCGGCACGGTACGGATGATCAAGCGGGGACGGATCACGGTTCATCCCGGTATCGCTCGTTTCATCAAGGACGGGGTCGTCTTCGACGACGGTGAGCAGCAGGCATTCGACGCGGTCATCCTCGCCACGGGGTACGAGGCCAGAGTCGAGGACCTCGTCGAAGCGGGCGACGGCCTCATCGACGAGCACGGCTATCCCGCTCAATGCGCCGGCACCGGGGATCGTGAGGGACTGTTCTTCGTCGGATTCGACAACTACCAGCCGGGCGGGATCCTGGGGACGATCCTCGAGGAGTCGGCCTTCGTGACCGAAGTGATCCGCAGCAGCCCAAACCGCGCCTGAAGGCTTCGATCAGAGCTGCCTGGCCAGCGTTTTCGCCAGATCACCGTTGTCCAGGACCTCCACACCCTCCATCTCGAGCCAGCCGGCCACCATCTCCAGTTCCTCGCCCAGCTCCCTCGCCACGCGGCCCTCATCCGCCCCGGGCTCGAGCCACGATCCCTTTACCAGCAGCCGTCCGGCGTTTCTATCGGTCTTGAGGTCGACCCGGGCCACCAGGTCACCGTTGAGGAGGAACGGCAACACGTAATACCCGTAGACCCGCTTGGCCTCGGGGACGTAGATCTCGATTCGATAGTGGAAGTCCCACATGCGCTCCACCCGATCCCGGAACCAGATGAGGTTGTCGAATGGTGAGAGGAGGGCTCGACCCTCGACCTGCCGCGGAAGTCGCGCGTCGGGGTGCATGTAGGTCGGGCCGTTCCAGCCGTCGACCTCCACTTCGACCAGGCGGCCCTCACTCGACAATCGCCTGACGAGGGGTCGTGCCTGTGGCATCCGTATCCGGTAGTAATCCGCCATGTCGGCCGTGGTCGCCACACCCATCGATCTCGCCGCCAACAACAGGAGCTCTGTCTGCGCCGCTTCTCGGTCGAGACCCTCGGCGCGGTGGTGCTCGTGGGGCACTACCCGCTCGGTGAGGTCATACATGCGGACGAAGTTGGGACGATCGGCGGCGGTGACGTGCC
This sequence comes from Acidimicrobiia bacterium, assembly GCA_049578105.1. Classification (GTDB taxonomy): domain Bacteria; phylum Actinomycetota; class Acidimicrobiia; order Spongiisociales; family ZC4RG35; genus JARDZU01. The sequence continues at coordinate 3,016 of JBAULI010000205.1, forward strand.
CTTCCATGAACAGGGCTTCGAGTGCCACCTTCCCCTTGGACCAGCCCCACATCGAGGAGGCATCACGCTCCCCGGGGTCATGGAGGTCGGCGGTCCGCAGCGGGCCCCTCTCCCGGACCTCGTCCAGCACCGAGTCCATGTAGCCGGGATGGTCCCGGCGAATCTGCCGGACCCGGTCCCAGCCGTGGTTGCCGTCCATCCTCCATCGCCAGAGCCGGTGTCGTGTGACCGGCATCAGGGACGCCTCGTGCCCCCAGTACTCGAACATCTCCTGCGACCGCCACAGCCATTGATCGAGGGCGTCCCGGCTGTATGGGCCGAGACGCGAGAAGAAGGGCATGTAGTGAGCCCTGCTGAACGCGTTCACGGAGTCGAGCTGGATCACGCCCAGGTCGTCGACCACGCGACGAAAATGGCGGACGTCGATCCTCCCGGTCGGCCGGGGCCGGTCCAGGCCTTGGGCGGCCAGCGCAAACCTGCGCGCCTGTGCGATGGAGATGGTTCGCATCGGCCGAGGAGGCTAACCACCCGTGCCACAATCAGACCGTGATCGAGCGTTACACCCTTCCCGAGATGGGCCGCATCTGGTCGGAGCAACGCAAGCTCGAGACCTGGAGAGAGGTCGAAGTGCTCGCCCTCGAAGCGTGGGCCGAGCTGGGTGTCGTCCCACGATCGGCGGTGGAATCGGCGCGAGATGGAGATGTGCCGACACCGGCCGAGGTGGCGGCCCGCGAGGAGGTGACCAATCACGACCTCGCCGCATTCGTCGACGTCTTGGGTGAACACGCCGGTGGTGAAGCCCCGGCCTGGCTTCACTATGGGCTCACCTCGAGCGACGTGCTGGACACCGCCGGTGGCGCCATTCTCAAGGAGTCGGCAGATCTCCTGATCGAAGCCCTGGAAGCCCTGTTCGGGGTGGTCAAGGACAAGGCTCTCGAGCACGAGAGCACATACATGATCGGGCGCACCCATGGAATCTGGGCGGAGCCGACCTCCTTCGGGCTCAAACTCGCCGGATGGGCCTTTGAATTGCAGCGTGACCACGAGCGGCTGATGGCGGCTCGTCGGGCCGTATCCGTTGGCAAGATATCGGGGGCAGTCGGCACCTACGCACATGTCCCACCATTCGTGGAGGAGTACGTGTGCAGCGGTCTCGGCCTCGAGCTCGAGCCCGCTTCGACCCAGGTGACTGCTCGAGACCGGCATGCCCAGTACCTCCAGGCGATCGCCCTGATCGGGGCCTCGATCGAGCGGATGGCGACCGAGATTCGTCACCTCCAGCGCTCCGAGGTGGGGGAGGTCCAAGAAGCGTTTCGGGCCGGGCAGAAGGGATCGTCTGCCATGCCCCACAAGCGGAACCCGATCCTGTCCGAGCGGATGACCGGGATGGCGCGTCTTCTTCGCGGCTACTCCCAGGTCGGATTGGAGAACGTGGCCCTCTGGCACGAGCGGGACATCTCCCACTCCTCCGCCGAGCGGGTCGTCCTCCCCGACGCCTCGATCGCCCTGCACTACATGTTGGTCAAGTTCCGGGGCCTCATCCACGGGCTCGTGGTGGACACGGAGAGGATGGAGTCCAACCTCCAGGGGACCAAGGGCCTGATCTTCAGCCAGGCGGCCCTGCTCGCCCTGATCCAGGCCGGCATGACCAGGGACGAGGCCTATCGCACCGTGCAACGCAATGCTATGGCGGTTTGGG
>JBAULI010000206.1:0-3652 GCA_049578105.1 Acidimicrobiia bacterium
ATCTGGTACTGGTCCTCGGCCAGGATGAAGAATCCCGCCAGGAGGTCCTTGACCACATCCTGCGCACCGAAGCCGACGGCGGCCGCCAGCACGGTGCCGAGGGCGAGAAACGGAGCCAGGCTGAAACCCCAGAGTGAGAACACCATGAGAATGGCAAAGACGAGGATGATGACGGCAATGACCCGTCGGACCATGATCCAGAGAGTCGCTGCCCGTGCCGCTGCATCAGGATTGCGCTCTCCGACTCGTCGGACGAACCGTGACCCGATGCCGGTCGAGGTCAAATAGAGCAGAACACTCAGACCCACCGTGACACCGGTGGCTATCCACTTGCCCAGATCAGTTTCCATCGGCCACCGAGGCTAGTTTTGCCAGCCTTCGCTCCAAATCGGCAGCGGCAAGAGCGAAGTCGGTCACGCTCGCTCTCGCCCTTGCCCTCTTGGTCAACAGACCTCGGACTTCGGTGCCGATCTCGGCGTGCTCGGCGGAAAACCGGGCTTCTGTGGAGTCGCTCGACCCGGACGCAGAGCCGATGGCCCGAAGCAGCCGCCCTTCGACGTCCGAGGCGAGGGCGGTCAACGCCCGACCGATCTCACCACCAACCTGGAATGCGAGGCCCTCTATGGTGTCGGCCACCGATTGGGCGGCGGCGCCGGGGTCACCGTGATCGATCGAAGCCTCCGCACGCTCCAGCCCGCGTTTCCAGGCATCACCCAGATCGGCCGAGCCGGCACCGATCGAGTCATCGAGGATCGCAGCCTCTCTCACCAGATCGACAACCATCTTCGACTGGGCAGCCGTGAGCTCGCCACGCATCGACGCGATCGCTGCGAGAAGGTCGTCGATGCCGATCGGAGGCCCGGCCGGTGGTGACGCCGCGGTCGACACCACCCGGGGATGCCTGATGCCGTCCTCTTCCAATGCCGAGACGAGGTCATCGATCACCATCTCCAGGTCGGCGGGTTCGAGACGGTCGATCTGGTTCAGCGCAAAGGCGAACTGGCCCCCATGAGCGGCGGCGGTGGCAATCAGGTCATGGAGGCCCGCGTCACGGTACTTCTCCGGATCGATCACCCAGATGACACCATCCAGGAGGGGCACGAGCGAGCGCACTTGCACACGATGGCCGGGCTCGACGCTGTCGGTGTCGGGCAGATCGATCAGACAGAGCCAGTCCGGGCCGCCGTGTGACCGGCGGTCGTCGACCCCGAGCGAGTCGAGCAGTCCCTTCACCACGTCGGTCTGAGATACGGGTATGGCCGCAAGCGGATCTCTTGTTGTCGGTCGCATGCCCCCGGTCAGCGCAATCTCCTCCGAGAGAAGAGCATTCAGCAAACTCGACTTGCCCGACCCCGTTCCCCCGGCCAGCCCGATCAGGACGAGGGAGTCTGGATAGGCCAGGCGTTGTCGCGCCACCGCGGCGAGCCGGGCTGCGTGCTCGATGTCTCGAGAAGGCACCACTCCCACCGATTCGGCAACGGCCAAGTCCAGCTTGTCGAGCAGGGAGAGGATTGCGTCACGCATTGGCGAACGATGATCTGGCGATCACCGTCGACATGGTCGATCGGACCCGGGTGATCTCGGCTGCCGACGAGATCCCTTTTGTCATTCGGGCCAATACGCGATATTCCAAACCTGCGTAGATGGGTGCCAGGAGGGTGGCCAGAGCGGACCTGAGCTCGGAATGAGGGACCGTGATCCCAGCTCGGTGGCCGACGACTCCGAGGGCGGCCGAGACCTCATCGCCCTCGTCGACCTCCAAGGAGGACCTGGCCATCAGAAGACCGGTCAAACCAGGTGATAGAGAGGCCCGAACCGGCTCGAGGCTGTCGATTCCGGCCAACCAACGGTTGATGGCGTCGGTCACGTCGCCTCGTGTCTCCCTCAGCAACGTCGCCCGGTCGCTTGGCGAGAGATCCATCTCATCGGACGACAAGGCGCGTCTCATGTCGTTGGAGACACCCAGGGCGAGGGCCGACCTGAACAGCGCCGTGCTCCATTCGACAGCCTGTTCAGAAGGCAAACGTCTCTTGACCCGCCACTTGGTGACAAGTCGACGACCTGCGAGCGCCGCAAGCCTGCTCAGGTCCACCGACGACAACGAGAGATCGGCCATCTGATCGGCGACGCGGTCCAGCCTGACCTCGAAGTCGACCCTGACGGCTTCCACCCTACGAGCCCTGCCGTCGGCTCCGTCCTCGGCATTCGCCAACATGGCGGCCGCCTCGGACATCGTGGTGCGTAGAACCGAGCGAAACGTGTCGAGTCTCCCCTCTTGACGGGATCGGACCAGATCTGCCAATCGGTCGCGCAGACCCTGGACCGCAATGGTCGGGATCATTTGCGCCCCGCGCTTGAGGTGATACTCGTGCACCACCAGGACATCCGGGCCGAGACCCTCGGCTTCGAGGTGTCTTCCGTATTCCGCAGGGGCAACGCCGGCAGATCGGGACACGCGGTTAAGCACGTGGATCACCGAGGTCCCCCTCGAGTGAGCGCGTCGCAGCACTTCCCATGGGACCAGATCTGCATAGCGGGATGCCGAGTTGACGTGGACCACGACATCGGCGTCGTCGATCATCGTCTCGGCGACCGCTCGATGGTGACGGGAAGTGGAATCGATGTCGGGTGTGTCGACCAGTGTCAGCTCACCGAGGATTCTCGCTCGACGAGGGACCACCGAGCAATCGATGCCGTCGATGGTCTCATATTGGGAGACCCTGTCCGGTGTGGTGACGACCACCGGCGCCTTGGTCGTTGGGCGCAACGGCCCGGCGTGGCTGTGGCCGGCACCCAGGATCGAGTTGAGCAGCGTCGACTTCCCTGCCCCTGTCGGCCCGGCGAAGACGACCACCAGTGGAGCGGTCGGGTGCACGGCGCGCGGGATCAAGTAGCTGCGAAGTGTGCGGATCACCCATTCGCGGCGGTCGGATCGGCCCGGATCGGCTTCGCCAGGCCCGCTCGCCAATCCCTCGAGGGCGTCGGCCAGGGCACCCAGATCACGAGCGAGCTCGATAGCGACGGACTCGTTCATCACCCCCGGATTGTGCCATGAGGAGCACTGAAATCGGTGTCAGCCCGTCCATCCGTCGTCGGGGCGATCGAACCAGACGTGGACCTGGCCGGTCCCGGTTGCATTCTCGTAGTCCGAATACAACTTCCCCGGGGCAACGCAGTCTCTTCCTCCGATGGCACCCAACATCATCAAATAGTGCCCGAACATTCCCTCCGGCGAGTGCTCGAAGTAGGAGCCCATCGTGTCCACGATCCTGGCGTGATTGCCTGCCTTCATCCACTCGATCCTCTCCTCGTCGGCAGCGCGGGCCTCGGGTGTGATGATGTGGATCGGGTCAGAAGCCTCGTGTTTCGGGATTTGCTTGAGCGGCCAGAAGGTGTGGCTCATCCCCCCGGAGGCGAGGATGACGGCACGCCGATCGAGTCTCGAGACCGCTTCGCCTATGGCTTCACCCATGACCATGAAGTCGTCGGTTTCGCCGGTCTGCACCACCGAGACTGAAACGACTCCCTCACCTTGATGCAGGTAATGGAGCAGGTTGATGGTGGCGTAATAGACGGGCAGGTACTCGTCCTCCGAAGCATGTGTTGGAGTCCCGAGCTCCTCACCCAGGGTCGCCGCCAGCTTGGCGAGCTC
>JBAULI010000207.1:0-4012 GCA_049578105.1 Acidimicrobiia bacterium
CGTGAGTTCGAGCAGATGGAGATGGAGTACTTCGTCCGCCCCGAAGAAGCCGACCAGTGGTTCGAGTACTGGAAGGAGCAACGTCTTCAGTGGTATCTGGATCTGGGAATGACCGAGTCGAATCTGAGGATCCGCCCCCACACCGAGGACGAGTTGAGTCATTACTCGGCCGGGACTGTCGACGTCGAGTACCGGTTCCCCTGGGATTGGGACGAGCTGGAGGGCATCGCCAACCGGACGGATTTCGACCTGAAGGCCCACTCGGAGCATTCCGGCCAGGATCTCCGCTACTTCGACCAGGAGTCGAACGAGCGCTTCTACCCCTATGTGATCGAACCGGCTGCCGGCGCCACCCGGACGACCTTTGCCTTCCTCATCGACGCCTATCACGAGGAGACGGTCAACGACGAGGAGCGTGTGGTCCTGAAGCTGCACCACCGGCTAGCCCCCTACAAGGTGGCGGTGCTGCCACTTTCGAAGAAGCCCGAGCTGATCGAGCCGGCCGAGCAGGTGGCCAAGGAGCTGCGCCGTCATTGGATGGTCGAGATGGATGTCACCCAGTCGATCGGGCGGCGCTATCGCCGTCAGGATGAGATCGGGACTCCGTATGCGGTCACGGTCGACTTCGACACGCTCGATGATCATGCGGTGACGATCCGGGACAGGGACACCATGACCCAGGACCGAGTCCCGATGGATGGCCTCGTCGCCTATCTGAGTGAGAAGTTGACCTGATGTTTACTCCCCGTTGACAACGGACCTGGAGACTCGTCGAGGATGAAGTTGGCCAAGGGTCTGCTCTGGGCGGCGCTGGCCGTCGTGCTCGTGGGGGCGGCCGCATTCGCATACATCTACTTCGCCGGTGGCTCGGGCGAGCCGTCCACCGATCTGACCACACCGACCATCGCCTCAGGGTCGACAACGACTTCGTCGGGAGCCGACCCCGCACCCGGGACCACGGCCTTCGTCATCGACCCCGCCCGGTCCGTCGCCACATTCGAGATCGACGAGGTCCTGAGGGGAAATCCCCAGACGGCGACCGGCAGCACGTCGGAGCTGGCCGGCCAGCTCGAATTCGATCCTGAGGATCTCTCCACCGTGGAGTTCTCACAAATCCTGATCAACGCCCGGACATTGCAGACCGACTCGGCAAACAGAGACCGGGCGATGCGCACCCCGATCGTCCTCAACTCGGCCTCCGAGGACTTCGAGTTCATCACCTTCGACGTCACATCGGTCGATGGTCTGCCGGCGGCGGCCACGGTGGGGGAGGAGTTGACCTTCACCATCAGCGGTGATCTCACCATCAAGGGGACCACCAACCCGGTCACTTTCGACGTCACCGCCACCATGACCGATCCCCAGTCACTGGTTGGCACCGCAACCGCCACCGTGCTTCGCAATGACTATTCGATCGGGATTCCCAATGCCCCGGGTGTTGCCAATGTCAGTGACGAGGTGACGATCAGCCTCGACTTCGTGGCCACCTCGGCCTGAAGATCGGTCATCGCAACATATGATCGGTTGGCGATGGCAGACAGAGCAGACATCGATCGGGTCAGGGAGGCGACGGATCTCGTCGATCTGATCTCAGAGGTCACCAAGGTGAAGCGGTCGGGACGGAGCTTTGTCGCCGTGTGCCCCTTCCACGAGGAGAAGACCCCTTCGATGTCGATCGACCGGGCGCGCGGCCTCTATCACTGCTTTGGATGCGGCAAGGGTGGGGACGTCTTCACCTTCGTCCAGGAGACCCAGGGCGTCGACTTCGGAGATGCCCTGGAGATGCTCGCTCGCAAAGCCGGTGTGACCCTGGTCGCCGACCCGGCCGAGGCCAAGCGCCGGGGGAGACGTGGCGAGTCGGTCGAAGCGCTGAGACGGGCGATCGACGTCTATCAGACCCGGCTGAAGAAATCGGCCGAGGCCGGCCCGGCCAGGGCCTATCTCCGTAGCCGTGGCTACGACCTGGACACCATCGACGAGTGGGGTCTCGGGTTCGCCGGGACCGACTGGGACACCCTGACCAAGGAGCTGCGGGCCGGTGGTGTGCCCGATCGCGTCATGGTCGATGCCGGGCTCTCCCGGCGTGGCCGCCACGGGCTCTACGACGTCTTTCGGGGTCGTCTCATGTTCCCCATCCACGACCTGCGCGGCGACCCCGTCGGGTTTGGCGCACGCAAGATCGATGAGATCGATCGTGACGCCACCAACAATCCCGACGCCAAGTACGTCAACTCGGCCGATTCCCAGATCTACCACAAGGCGAATGTCCTCTTTGGGCTCGATCGCGCTCGACGGGAGATATCGGACGACTCCCCGGCGGTGATCGTCGAGGGCTACACCGACGTCATCGCCATGCACCTGGCCGGGGTGAAGACGGCGGTGGCCACGTGTGGAACCGCCCTGGGGGACGGGCACTTCGACCTGCTGCGGCGTTTCGGTGATCGTGTGGTGCTCGCCTTCGACTCAGACGAGGCCGGGTCTAAGGCTGCGCTCCGCGGCGACGAGCTGGAGTCGCCATTTCGCCTCGATCTCGACTTGAGGGTCGCCGCCATGCCCGATGGGCTCGACCCGGCCGATCTGGTTCAGCAAGACAGGACCGACGAGCTGGTTGCCTCGGTCCAGTCCGCCCGACCCCTGCTGGAGCGACGGATCGAGCACGAGGTCTCCCGTCACGACCTGAGCGGCCCGGAGGGCAAGGCGCGGGCTCTGCACGCCGCCGCCGACCAGGTGAGGCGGGTCGGCGACGAGATCGCCCGGCGCGAGTACATCCGGTTCGTGGCACGGCTGACCGGGGCCGATCTGGAGACGGTGACGGCCGCCGTGGAGGGTGGCCGGCGACGGGGCCGGCCGGCGCCGAGTGTGAGCCAGCGGCCACTCGATCGGATGGAGTCGGAGCTGTTGCGGTTTCTCATCGCCAACCCCGATCGGATGGGCGAGGTCGGCCCAGACGACTTCGCCGACGAGAGACTCGCCGCGGCGTTCGTGGCGCTTAGCACGGGTGCCTCTTCGGAGAGATCTCCCAACGGTGATGATTCCGGATCGGCGGCGAGCGGTCTGCTCCGCTCTCTTTCCATGGAGGACCGGCCGGCCTCCGGCGAGGAAATCATGGGTCGGATCAAGGAAAGGCGGCTGGACCGGCTCATCGACGCCCTCGAGGCCGAGCTGGCCGAATTGGAGCCGGGGAGCGAACCCCATTCCGACAGTCTCCGGCGCTTGATAGCTTTACAGAAGGAAAAGAGGTCCCTGGCGGAATCGTGAACGAGAAGCTCAACCCGGTCATCGCCAATCTGGTGAAGCGTGGGAGACATCGCGGCTTCTTGACCATGGCCGAGGTCCAGCAGGAGCTGGAGGACGCAGAGGCTTCGGGTGAGGCGTTCGAGAAGGTGGCCGACGCCCTTCGCTCACAGGGCATCCGACTGACCGAAGAGGGACCGGGGGTCACCGAGGAATTCGTCGAGGTCAGTCAGATCTCGGTTTCGGACCCGGTCCGGCTCTATCTGAACGAGATCGGGCGCTACCCGCTCCTCACCAGCCAGCAGGAGGTCGAGCTGGCGATGCAGATGGAGGCCGGTCTCCGGGCGTTGTCCCGTCTGGAGCAGGATGACGGCCTCAGCGAGGAGGACCGCTCGTTCCTCAGACACGAGATCGACATGGGTGACGCCGCCCACGACCAGCTGGTGCAGTCCAATCTCCGTCTCGTGGTGGCCCTGGCCCGTCGCTATGTCGGCAGGGGGATGGCGCTGCTGGATCTGATCCAGGAGGGCAATGTCGGCCTGATGCGCGCCGTCGAGCGTTTCGACTATCGGCGTGGCTTCAAGTTCTCCACCTATGCGACCTGGTGGATCCGGCAGGCCATCTCACGTGCGATCGCAGATCAGGGACGCACCATTCGAATGCCTATCCACGTGCTGGATGCGGTCAACAAGCTGACCCGGGCTCAGCGGGAGATGACGCAGGCGATGGGCCGCGCCCCGAGCATCGACGAGCTCGCCGACGACCTCGACCTCGAGCC
>JBAULI010000208.1:0-14182 GCA_049578105.1 Acidimicrobiia bacterium
AGAGACGAGAGCGGAGGCGGGGCGGTAACACGTGCTCGAGCTTGGAGAGCGCAGAGAGCGACGCCTCCTCCAGCCCTCCTACTGCGGCGGTCGTCGCCACCCGGAGCCCGACTGCAACGACAAGCGCCTCCTCGTCATCCAAGAGGAGCGGTGGCAACTTGCCACCGGCGCCGAGCCGATACCCTCCGCCCGGCCCGGCCAATGCCTCCACCGGATAGCCGAGGTCTCTCAAGCGGGTGATGTCACGCCGAATGGTTCGAGTGGTGACACCGAGACGATGACCCAACTCCTCGGCGGTCCAGTCGATCCGACCTTCGAGTAGGCCAAGGAGTCTCAGAAGTCGCTCGGCACTGTCCACCACGGCAGACTATCCCCAAATATGCGGACAGGAATCGTCCGCTATTCGAGATAGGTTCGGGTCAGTCGCCGAAGAGGAGTGAAGTTGTTGCCGGTTTTCACCTACGAGATGCTCCGAGCGTCGAATGAAGAGCGTCTCCAGCGATCATTGAGGATGTTTCGTCTCCTCCATCACGTCGAGGATGAGCCTGGGATCCCCGATGTCCCCGTCCCGGGTGCTGATGTGATCGAGCTCTGCTTCGGAGCGGGCTGCGAGACGGCCGAGATTTGGGGTGCCTGAGTGGCCTGGTCCCAAACCGTCGCGACGGAATCGGGCTCGATGGAATGTCGCCCGCTGACCTCGGATCGTCTCGCCGACCTGGATCAGGTGATGGGTGACCGAGGGGTGGCGAGAAGTTGTTACTGCATGCACTGGCGGCGACCCGACGGAGGCTTTGGCGACGAACGCGACAACCGCGCTCGATTCGCCGACAGGGCGGCCCGGGGTCGCCCGCCAGGGCTGGTCGGATATGTCGACGACGTCCCGGTTGGATGGGTCCAGGTGGGTCCCCAAGAGGAGTTCCCCACTATCCTGCGGTCCCGTCTGCTTCACCCGGTCGACGATTTGGCGGTGTGGTCGATCAACTGCTTCGTCGTCCGCGTCGGTCACCGACGCTCCGGAATCGGCACCGGCCTCCTCGCCGCCTCCATCGCCTGGGCCAGAAGCGAGGGAGCGTCGGTCGTGGAGGCATATCCGGTGGACGGGGCCCGAACGTCGGCCGTCGACTATTTCACGGGGACACTGGGCATGTTCAGCCAACACGGATTCACCGAGTTGATCCGACGAAACGACAGCCGCCCCATCGTCAGGCTGACTCTCTAGACCAGCACTAGATCTCGAAACGCCCGACCGTCTCCAGGGCCGAGTCATCGCCCGTTCCCAGCCTCTTGCCGAAGAACTTGAAGGCGAGGCCGCCGAGCGCGACGACCCCGATCGTGATGGCCATCAGCACCGTGGCCAACGCATTGAGCGACGGTGGGGGAGCCAGCCTCGCCCCCGAGTAGAGACGCACCGGGATCGTCACCGAATCGGCCCCACCCACCAGAAACTGACTGATCACGAAGTCGTCGATGGAGAGCGCGAACACGATGGCGAACGAGGCGATCAATGCCGGCGTCAGCAGGGGCAACAGAACTCGACGCATCGCCTCCCATGGAGATGCGCCCAGGTCCATGGCCGCCTCTTCGTAATCTCGGCCGATGGCGAACAGTCGGCCGCGCACGATGATCACCACGAAAGAGATCGAGAACGTCACATGTCCGAGGAATTGCGCCCATGTGCCGAACGGAACGAAGTCATAGAGGTTGTCGAATACCAGGAACAGGGCGACGCCCATGACGATCTCAGGTGTCACCAGTGGGATCAACATGAGGAGATTCGACGGTTTGGAGAGACGACCACGCCAACGGGCCAGCCCGATGGCCAGAGCCACACCGATCGGAGTTGCCACCAGCATCGTGAGGAATGCGAGCGTCAGGCTCTGATTGAGCGCAAAACGCAGCGAGGGGTCATATAGGACGGAGGCCGCGTCGGCGGGGCTGCCGACGTACCACCGCGTGGAGAACCCCTGCCAGGTGCTTCTGGACCTGCCGCTGTTGAAGGAGAACTGGATGGCGATGGCGACCGGGATGATCGACCACAGGACATAGAGCGCCGTCACCAATGGGAGATAGCGGGGCTTGCCCCAAGGGTTGGTGACGAGGGTGCGGAGGCGAGATGTCATCTCCTCGCCTCCTCGGTCGAGCGGTTGATCGTCCTCAGGTAGTAGATCATCAATCCGGCGACGAAGACCATGAGCACCACGGTCAGGGCGGCGCCGGTCGCCCCCTGGCTGGTCGTCTGGTTGATGAACTGGTCGATGGTGTTGCCGATCATCCGGGTTCGTGGAGAGCCGGAGAGCAGATTGGGCGTGTAGTAGTCGCCGAACATCGGGAGCATGATGATGACCAGGCCACCCAAGACACCGTTCTTGGACAGTGGGAGGGTCACACGCCAGAACGTTTGGGCGTTGCTGGCCCCCAGGTCACGGGCAGCCTCCAAGGTCGCGTCGTCGATGCGGTCGAGAGCTGCGAATAGGGGCAGGATGAAGAAGGGGATATAGCCGTAGACCAGACCGGCAATCACCACGTAGTGCTTCCCCGAGAGCCAGTCGGGAAAATCGGTGACGCCGAAGAGCGCCAGGACCTGGTTGATCTGTCCGTCGTTCCCGAGGAGGTTGACCCAGGACAACATCCGCATCAGGTAGTTGATCCAGAAGGGTGCGAGGATCAAGAGAAGCCATAGCCACCGATACTTGCCGGCCCTTCGTGACACGAAATAGGCGACCGGATACCCGATCGCAACACACAGGAGCGATGCGACGAAGACGTAGAAGATCGTCCTGAGAGCGATCACCCCGAGCTGGCCGGCGAAGAGATCGTGAAGGACCGAGCCAAATGCGCTCGGATCCCAATAGATCGGGTTCCACTCCGGTTGGGGCTGGCGGAGGACGGGATCTATCGAGCCCATGCCAACTGCGAATATGGCATAGAACGGGACCAGAAAGAGGAGGATCAGCCAGACGACGCCGGGCAAGGCGAAGCTCGGCCACATCCATCTCTTCTGACCGACCGTGTCGTATTCGCTGCCCGAGGAGAGATTGGTCGGCACTAGCGCAACGCCCGGCAATCACGCCGACGACCATGACTACGAACCGGAGCGCTCAACCTCGGCCGCCCCGCCTCATCCTCCGGAGTTGGCCCTGTCCCACTGCTCTTGCCAGGCGGCCTCGGTGTCGACGGTCAGTTGGCGCGCCACCCACGCATTGGGAAGAGAGAAGTCGTCTTCGGTGACGATGGCCGATGCGAGGTATTCCGGAACCCATTCGTCGGCGACCAGATAGTCGGGGTCGAGACCGATCTGGGGTGGCTGATAACCCACCCAGCCAAAGTTGTCCAGGGCATTCGTCTCGTCGAGCATGAAGTTGAGGAAGTTGTGGGCGAGGACCGGGTGCTCGGCATTCTTGGGGATGGTCATCGTGTCGTTCGAGATCGTGCCGTTCACCTGACTGCCTTCGATCTTCGCCGGCCATGCGTATCGGGTCACGCTCTGGTCTTCGGCCTCACTCGGCCAGTAGTACTGCGAGTTGATCATGTCACCTGACCAGGCCAGGTGGAGACCGAACTGCCCTTCCGGGATGCCCTGATAGGCGCCGTCGATGCGGTACTTGATGTCCATGAGGTCGATCAACTCGATCAGCGAGTCACCGGCGGCCGTGAGCTGGTCGGCCGTGGCGTCTTGGGGCTCTTTGACACCATTGCGATAGAGGGCGACCTGGATGGTGTCGAGAAACGAGTCATACAGACCGGTGATCCCCTTGTACTTCGAGTTCCAGAACACGTCCCATGCGTTGGCTTGGCCCTCGATGTCGGCGCTGTCGACCATGTCGGTCCTCCACCCGATCCCCGTGTGCCATAGGACATAGGGGACCGTGTAGCGGGATCCCTTGTCGTAATAGGGGTCGGCGAGACGCGGCCAGACGTACTTCTCCAGGTTCGGGACGTAGTCCAGGTTCAGGGGTTGGATCAACTCACCGGCGATGGAGACCGGGACCCGCTCGGCGCTCGGGAACCACACATCGAATCTCACCTCGTCCGAAGAGAGCTTCCGGAGGGCCTCCTCTTCGTTGAAGAAGGTGGTGATCTCGATGTCGACACCAAGCGCATCCTGTGCGACAGGGATGATGTCGGGATTGATGTATGCATCCCAGTTGTAGATCTTGAGTGGCCCCGATTCCTGGGGCAGACCCGAATCGATCGCCGGGTTGTCGTCGAAGAGCGGCTGTTGGACGGGGCTTTGCGGGGTCCCGATGGCGAGCTCGACGGTGTCCGCGGCTTCCCTGTCGGCGCAGGCGGCGAGAAGGCTGGGGAGAGCGGGAAGTGCTATGCCGAGCAGGGCCGCCCTTTGCAGGAAGTCCCGGCGGGTGTAGACCCGGGTCCTCGTTACCGGGTTCCAGTTCTCACGGGGGTGGGCCATTGCTGCTTCTCCTCGCCTAGCCGGGCGCCAACACTAAACCGTCGTTCAGGATCGTGTCGGTCAAACCCGGACGGACAGAGCCTGGTCCACGAAGTCGAGCGCCAAGCGCTTCATCCGCTCGGCGTCGACCGTGGGGTCGCCGAGCATCACCTCGATGGCGAGGCCATCGAGCATCGCCGCCAACTGGATGGCGAGGTCGGAGGCGTCCACCGGCCGGAACTCACCGGTCGAGATGCCTTCCTCGACGATGCCCGCGATCTGGACGCGCCATGCCTCGTCGAGGCGGGCCCTGGCCGCGGCCAGGGACGGATCGTGCCGTGACATCTCCCAGGCCGCCGGCCAGAGGACCCATCCGTCAGGCTCGCCGTTCGATCGGGTGGGTCGGGGGCAACTGGCTTCGATGAGGACTTCGAGCCGCTCGGTGGCCGACCCGGCCGCATCCAGCGCCGAGTGCACGTTCTCGTGGAATACCTGATCCTGATAGATCAGCGCCTCGGTGAGGAGGGCGGCCTTGGAGGGGAAGTAGTAGAGGATGAGGGCAGGGCTGGCCCCGATGATGTCGGCGATGTCGGCGATGCGGGTTTCGCACAGCCCGCGGTCTGCGATCGCGGCACTGGTGGCGGCGAGTATCTCGCTTCGGCGGCTCTCGGTAAGGCTCGGTCGGGGGCTCACCCGGTCAATACTGGCACAGGTGAGCAAGACGTTGCCCATCGCAGACCTCAATCGGTACGCTGAATGACCATTCAGAATCCGGTTGCACCTCCATCGCTCGACCCCATGCTCCGGGCCACGTCGGTTGTCGTTGTCGGCGCCAGCGAGCGTCCTGGCTCCGTGGGCGACCAGACCATGCGCCAGCTGTTGTCGGGTGGGTTCGACGGCAAGGTCCTCCCGGTCAATCCGCGTTATCGGACCATCCACGGATTGGCCTCGCTACCGACGCTCTCGTCGATCGAGGGGGAAGTCGATCTCGTCGTCCTGGCAATCGCCAACGGCCGGCTGGAGGAGGAGATGTTGGGCGCGGCGGCCCTCGGAGCTCGCTCTGTCGTCATCTTCGCGAGCTGCCATGGCCTCGCCGCCGACGGGACACCGTTGCGGGCGAGGATCCGGGAGATCGCCGAGGATGCCGGGATCGCCATCTGCGGTGGGAACGGCATGGGCCTTCTCAACATCGAGCGCGGTCTGCGGATCTGTGGCTTCTATCAGCCTCCAGAGCTGGAACCGGGCGGCGTCACCTTCCTCACACACTCCGGTTCGCTCTTCTCCGCGATGCTCCACAACCGGCGAGACCTTCGCTTCAACCTCGTGGTGTCGACCGGTCTCGAGATCAACACCACCATGGATCGATACATGGACTGGGCCCTCGGATTGGAGAGCACGAAGGTCGTGGCCCTGTTCCTGGAGACGATTCGAAGCCCGGGCGGCTTCGTCGACGCCCTCAGAGCGGCAGCGGCAAGGGATGTGCCGGTGGTGGCGCTCAAGGTCGGTTCGAGCCCTCGAGGCCAGGATGCCGTGGCCACCCACAGCGAGGGTCTCGCCGGCGATGACGCCGTCTACGAGGCCCTCTTCGACGCCCACGGTGTCCATCGCGTTCTCAGCATGGACGAGATGATGGACACGATCGAGATCTTCGTCGCGGGACGGAGGGCGACGGCCCCCGGTCTCGGCGCAGTTCATGACTCCGGTGGTGAGCGAGCCCTGCTGATCGACGCCTCGCATCGCTTTGGCGTGCCACTGCCTTCATTGGGTCGGGAGGCCACGGCTCGTCTCGAGGAGATTCTCGACCCAGGATTGGAAGCTGAGAACCCGGTCGACGCCTGGGGGACGGGTAGAGATGCCGAGGGGGTGTTCGTCGAGGCGCTGGGCGCCGTGGCCGGGGATCCATCGGTCGGTGCAGTCGTCTTCGCCGTGGACCTCACCACCGAGGAGACCCAAGACGATGCGTACTCGAATGCGGTCTTGACGGTGTCGCGTCAGACGGACAAGCCGGTTGCCGTGTTGGCCAACGTCACGACGACGGTGGACCCGGCACAGGCGGCCTCGATCAGGGCAGCCGGGATCCCCGTCCTCGAGGGGACCGACACCGCCCTCCGGGCGATTCGACATCTCCTCGACCACGAACGCCACCACCGCCTGCCGGCCCTAGAAGCTCGGGTGACCGAGCCTTGGGACCCTGGAAGAGGAATCGACGGTGCAACCGCTGCACTCGATGTCGTTGCTTCGTACGGAATTCCGACTCCTCGAAGCGGTGTGGCCAACGATCTCACCGAGGCCCGCTTGCTCGGGCGCGATATCGGCTACCCGTTGGTGGCCAAGACGGCGGAGGGCATCGACCACAAGAGTGACTCCGGTGGCGTCATCCTCGGAATCCGCCGGGAGACGGATCTGCTCGACGCCTATCGGGAGTTGTCCGTCCGGTTCGGTCCGGCGGTCGTGATTGCCGAGGAGGTGCCACCCGGTGTCGAACTGGCCCTGGGGATGATCCTGGACGCCCAGTTCGGACCGGTCTTTCTCATTTCCACGGGCGGCACCCTCATCGAGGTCATCCATGAGAGGATCGCGTTGCTGCCACCCATCGACAGGTCGAGGGCGATCGATGTCATCGACCGGATGAAGGCCCGTCCACTGCTCGATGGTGCTCGGGGCCGTCCCCCCGCCGACTTGGGGCAACTCGCCGACACGATGGTCCGTTTCTCGGAGCTGGCCGTCGACGCCGGACCGGTGCTATCGGCGATCGATGTGAACCCGATCATCGTCGGTGGCGAGCGGACCGTCGCTGTGGACGCGTTGTTCAAGGGCCTGCGATGAGTGAGACCGTGCTGACCGAAGATCATGGCGTGATTCGGCGTCTGGTCCTCAACCGGCCGGAGAAGCTCAACGCCATGAATGCCGAGATGGTCGAGACGCTCTCGACCGCCCTGGCCGACGCCGCATCCGACGATCATGTCCGGGTTCTGATCATCTCGGGCGCCGGGCGCTCGTTTTGTGCCGGTTACGACCTGAGCGAAGAGGCTCCGGCCGATCCCGAATCAGCTCGGGAAGGGCTGGGGCGGAGTCTCGAGCGGCTTCTCGAGATCTTCGACCACCCCAAACCGGTGGTCGCCCAGGTCCATGGTCATTGCCTCGCCGGCGGTTGTGATCTGATGATGATGTGTGATCTCGCCGTCGCATCGGAGGACGCCACTTTCGGACAACCCGAGATCCGATTCGGATCGGCGGTCGTGGCGCATGTGATGCCCTGGCTGATAGGTGCCCGGCGAGCCAAGGAGTACTTGCTGACGGGTGACGATCGGATGTCCGCTCTCCGAGCGCTGGACCTGGGTCTGGTCAACCGTGTCGTCCCCGGTTCGCAGCTCGAAACGGAGACGATGCGGCTCGCCAGGAGTCTGGCGGTGGTCGATCCGGTCGCCATGAGCCTCACCAAGCGGGCTATCAACGCCTCATGGGAGGAAGCCGGGTTTCGTCGAGCGTTGACGAGGGGGGTCGAGTTGGGCGCCGAGATCGAGTCGGCGAGGGTGCCGGAGCGAGAGGAGTTCGAGCGGATCGCCTCCGAGAAGAGCCTGAGGGAGGCCTTGCGCTGGCGCGACGAAAGGTTCGGAATCTGAGCAACGAAACGTGAGCACGGTGACCATGACAGCCCCAGCCCGGAGAGAATTCAGAAAGGCCGTATCAGTTCCTCGATCGCACACGTGGGGGCGGCGTTCTGGGACAATCGGTGACAGATGAAGCTGGGCCTACTCGTTTGCGACCACGTGAATCCGGAGTTCAGGGTGATTTCGGGCGACTACGACGACATGTTCCGCAGGTTGTTCGCCGGCGATCCCGAGGTCGAAGTGGTCACCTACGACGTCATAGGCGGTGTCCTGCCCGAAGACCCGAGTGAGTGTGATCTCTGGCTGACCACGGGCTCCCGACACTCGGTCAACGACGACTTTCAGTGGATTCGCGCCTTGGAGGTGTTCGTTCGGTCGATCGCCACCGACGGTGTTCCCTTTGTCGGCGTCTGCTTCGGGCATCAACTGCTGGCCAAGGCTCTGGGCGGCTCGGTGGTGAAGGCCGCAAACGGGTGGGGTGTCGGTCTCAAGACGTCCGAGATGGATCCGGAGGCAGGGATCGGCGAGTCGATCGATCTCCTCTACAGCCACCAGGACCAGGTGGCGTCACTTCCCGACGGGGCCGAGGTCTTGGGTTGGACGAGCGACTGCCCGATCTCCGTCTTTTCCGTCGGTGGGAACATGGTCGGGATCCAGGGTCACCCTGAGTTCGTCCCCGAGTACTCGCGAGCGCTCATGGAAGCCCGTCGGGGCAGTGTGATCCCCTCGGAAGTGGTCGACGCCGGTCTCGAGACGCTAGGCCCGATGCCTGACTCCAATCGCGTCGCCGAGTGGATCATCGCTCTGGCCCAGAAGGAGGGCTCGGGAGCCTAGAGGCGGTCGAACAGGGCCCTCGACCGCTCGATCTCGTTGAGCGAGCCCAACCTCTCGAGAGTCGGCAACGCGGTCTCCAGCGCGGAACGTGCCTCGAGCTGGTTTCCGATGTCCAACAAAGCCTCGGCCATCCAGAGGTCGGTACGGGCGACTTCCCAGCTCATCCCGAGCCCGTTGAAGGCCTCCCGCGCGTCGGCCAGCTCGGAGAGGGCGCCGGCGGGATCTCCGGCCCGAAGCCGGGCCGCCGCCCGGAGACGCTCGAGATGGGGTGGCAGGGCAACGACACCCGACCATCGGGCGTACTCGAGAGAGTCGACGATGAAGTCATCGACATCGTCCAGCATGCCGGCGTCCAACAGAATGCTGGCCCGAACGGCGTCGATGAAGGGCCGGGGGAGTCGCTGGCTGCTGGTTTTGTCGAGACGCGTGAATGCCTGCTCGACCTCGCCGTTCCGGGCCGTGATCCAGGCGTCCCAGGTCCGGAACATGTGACCGGTGCCGGCGTCGCCCGTCGACTCGGCCTGATCGGAGACGTCGTTCAGGAGCTTTTTGAGCTCGGTCCCCTCGGCATCGCGACGGGCGGTGTGGATGAAGGCTTCGGAGCCGAACTGGTGACCCGAGAAATATGGCGGATTATGGGCCCGGTCACCCATCAGCCTGCGCACGCGAACGGACATCTCGTCGACGATTCGGTCCCAATTCCCGAGCCAGAAGTCGGCGTAGCTCGACCACGACATGTTGTGGACGGCGATCCCGACGGTCTCCTCGTCGACATGTGCGAAGCCCTTCCCGGCGAGCGCGGCTGCCTGGACGTAGTCACCCATATACCCGAGATTCCAGGCCGCCATGGCATAGACATCGCCGATCTCCCAAGGATTGGCCATCGACGGGACGAGTCGGAGTCGGCGCTCGATGACATGCTGGTTGTCTCGATACATGCCCCGAGCCTGTGTGATCGATCCCAATGCGTCGAGGCTCGCCGAAGTGAGGTCGACCCGATCGATCGCCTCGGCGATCGCCACGGCCCGATTGGCGTCGAGGGTGGCCTCGCTCACGAGCTGCGCGTCCTCCACGTCGGCCCCGGAACGGGCGAAGACCTTCATCGATCGTGCGAGCAGGAGACGGAGCATCTCCTCACTGAGGTCGTCATCATCCAAATGCGCCATTCCCATCTCGATGTAGGCGTCCACTTGCTCCCGCGGGATGACCCGGGTCATCGAGCCCGGCCATCTCGTGGGAGTCTCGACCGCCCGTGCCGCCGTCCGGGCGATCAGTCGGTGATCGTCGGGGGCGTGTTTGGCGAAGAGATCCGTCGCTTCGCTGAGTGAGTCCCAGGCAAGGTCGCCCGAGTATTCGGCGAGGGCGGTCAGCCCTTGCGTTACCAGGGCTCGAGCCCGCTCCAACGGACCTTGGGCCAGGGCCAGCGCTTCCTTGGCCATCCTCGAGGCCCGCACGATGGCGGCACGTCCTCGCGAGGCCTCCGAGGCGCGCAGTGTCGACTCGAATGATCGACTTCTCAACATCTCGATCCTGCTCGGATCGGTGGCGGGGTCCTCACAGCCGATCCGGTAGGCCTCGCCCCAGTGGTGCGAGATCAGCTCCACCAGCTCAGAGCCGCCCTCGCGCGTCGCGCTCTCGATCCACGTCGCCACCGCCGCATGGGCGTCTCCGCGCTCCCGCCGCGGGAGACTGTCGTACGCCACCTCGCGGGTGAGGATGTGCTTGAAGATGTACTCGGGCTCACCGGCCATGGAGGAGCCGAGACGGGATTGGATCAGGTCCCTCTCCTCGAGTAGGTCCAAGAGGGGGCCTATCTCGCCGGATGATGTCCCCAGGAGGTGAACGATCGGGCTCGGCCAGAACACCCTTCCCACCACTGCCGCCCGTTGCAGCACCCGCTTCTCATCGTTGTCGAGCAGATCGATCCTCGCGGCCAGCACACCCTGAATCGTGTCGGGGACGACCACCTTCACCAAGTCCGTCGTCGCCCTCCATCGTTCGCCGTCGCGAACGATGAGGCCCTGGTCGATGAGGTGCCTGATTATCTCCTCGAGGAAGAACGGGTTTCCCTCGGCCTTTTCCATCATGGTCTGACGTACGGGCTCCGGGAGGTCGGCGATGGCGAGGAGGGAGCTCACCAACGTGTCGGAGTCCTCGGGAGACAGGGGATCGAGGAAGATCGAGGTGTGATTCCTTCTCCCACCACCCCACCCGGGGCGATCGTCGGTCAGCTCCGGCCGCGCCGGACAGACGATCATCACGGGGCTGCGCAGACGTTCGTTGAGCTCCTCGAGGATGTCGAGCAAAGCCGGGTCCGCCCAGTGGATGTCTTCCACGATGACCACCACCGGGCCTCGTTGCCCCAAGGAGGTGAGCAATGATCGCCAGGCGGCGATGGACCGCGCCTTGATCTCGCGTGGGTCGAGGCCCGAAAACGAGTGGTTGGGGTCGATCAAACCCATCGTGTGCGCCAGTGACGCCACCGTCATCCCGGCATCGGCAGTCAGCTCTTCGGACAACAGTTCGTTCCCCAGAGCTCTGAGCCGTTCCATCGCCTCCGAGGCGAGGTCGCTGTCTCGAATGCCTGCCACGTCCTTGAGGATCTCAGCCAACGGCCAATAGGCGATTCCCTCCCCATACGGCAGACACCGGCCACGCAATGTGATCACGGCCTCGTCCTGGGTGCGGATGAGGTCGAGGAATTCCTTGGTGAGCCTGCTCTTGCCGACACCGGCGTCCCCGAACAGCGTCACCAGGTTTGGTTGTTCCTCCGACTTGGTCCGCTGATAGATGGTCATCAACAAGTCGAGCTCGTTCTCCCGGCCGACCATCGGCGCCTTCAGGTCGGGCACGCCCCGCTCGGAGGCCCCCTCTTCGCGGCCGACCAGCTCGTAGGCATTGACCGGGATCGCCTTTCCCCGGAGTTGGAGCTCGCCGAGGTCGTCGAATGTGAATTTCCGCACCGCCCTGGCGGTTCGCTCCGCCACCAATATCTGGCCTGGATGCGCAGCCGCTTGGATTCGGGCTGCCACGTTGACCGTGTCGCCCGCGACGAGAGGCTGTCCTGGGCCTGCGTCGATGTATGCGAGCACCTCACCGGTGTTCACTCCGACTCTCATCTCGAGGCTCACATCGTGACTCTGGGTCAGCTCCTTGTTGAGGTCGACGAGACGATCGATCATTCGCAATGAGGCCCGAAGGGCTCGTGCCGGGTCGTCCTCGTGGGCGCTCGGCACCCCGAAGACGGCCATGACGGCGTCTCCGATGAACTTCTCCACCGTCCCCCCCTCGGCCTCGATCTCGGATCGCATGGCCTCGAAGTAGGACGACATCAGGCGGGCCAGATCCTCGGGATCGAACCGCTCACCGAGGATCGTGGACCCGGTGACGTCGGCGAAGAGAACCGTGACCAGCTTTCTCTCCTGGCCCGCCTTTGCCGGCCGGTCAACGGATTTGCCACATGATGGGCAGAACCGAGCCGACTCGGGAAGTGGGGCGCCACAGTTCGAGCAACCGGAGACCAGTGCCGTGCCGCAGTTGGAGCAGAACTGTGCACCCTCCGGATTCTGCTGCCCGCAAACGGGGCAACTCATGATCCCGAGATGAGTTCGATGAGGGCGATCACCCCATTCCAGCCCTCCGCGGCAGCCATGGACATGGCCGTCGCCATCAGATCCTGTCGGGTCTTCCCTGGAGGTTGGGCCGCGGCAATGGTGACGCGACAGAGGCAGAGCGGCACCTTCAACCCGAGTGCCTCCCACTTGGCGAGGATCTCTTCCGTCTCCTTGAAGGCCGTCGAGTCCGGAAGGCGCACTGCGGCGCGATAGAGGCGGGTCTCCTCCAGGAACCGAGGGCGATGGGACTCGACGACCGAGATGATCCTCTCGTACTCATCCCGGCCCAGGACCGCTCCGGCCAGGGCGCCGGGGCCCAGCACCTGATACGCATCGATCCAGCTCATCTCCACCGATGCCAAGGCCTGTCCGTAGGCGGTCTTGAAGTCTCCGCCGAAGAGATCCGAGACCAGATGGGTGTCACGGACGGAGCCGAGGACCTGGATGTCGTCGACATCTCGAGCGAGCAGATCGGTCTTGGCGAGCAGCCTCGCGGCTTCCTCCATGTCTCCTCGGAAGCAGGCCATGTCGTGTTGGATGCCCAAATGCCAGACGCGTACCGAGGGTGGCGGGTCTTCCAACAACGGGTCGGAGAGGACATCGATGAGCTCGTCGAATCGGCCCAATGTGAACAGGACGCTCGCCTTCTGACTCGAGTGGAAGAGGAGTTGGGATCGGTCGCCCTGACGTAGGACCGATTCGTATGCCTCAGCCGATGCCTCGAGGGCGGCTTCGACGTCGGTTCCGATGAGGACGTACCCGAGATTGTTTCTTCCCCTGGCGGCGGCATGGGCCAGGCCGTGACGGTCGGCGAGCGCGATGGCACCTTCGAGCAAGACCCTTGCCTCGGTGAGCCTCCCCATCGAACCGAGGAATGTTGCCTTGGTGATGAGCCCATCGACCGTCTCGGGCACCAATTGCAGCGTCTCGACGGCCGTGAGCGCACGTTCCATCAGCTGCAGGTCTGGCCTGCTCGACAGCATCGTGCAACGTGACAGGATGATTGCGCTGCGAGCCAACTCGGTGTCGGAGGCAAGGTCCTCGTGTCGCTCGATCAGCGGCGTGAGCAAGTCGACGGCTCGTTCCGGATGATTGTTCTCCGCGTAGCAGAATCCCAGCAGCCTGTTCACCCGGATCTCCGAGCCTTCGTCGCCAAGCTGCCGGTAGTGAGTCGAGGCCTTGGAGGCGAGGTCCTCGGCCAAGGACGTGTCGGCGAGACGGGTGGCGGCGGTGAGCATCGCTTCCCAGAAAGCGGCTCGTTCGGCGTCGTGATCGGCGACTTTGAGGGCAGAACGGGCGATCGATAGGACCTGTCCGTGGGCCCGAAGGTCGGCGGCGCGGTCGACGGCGCGCTGCAGTGAGCCGAGGGCTCGCGATCTGATCGCATTCCTCTCGTCTTCCTGAGAAGCGTCCAGGGCTTGGAGATAATGGTCCGCCACTACGACGGCGAGCTCTGGGTCCTCTTGCGAATCCAGGTACTCGGCTGCCGCCAGATGTCGAGCTCGCCGGGTGTCCCGACCCATTCGGCCCAGGGTGACATCACGTATCAGCCCCTGTAGAAACCGATACTGACCCAGTTCGGGTGATCGGCGGTCTCGGACCGGCTCGACGATCTCCCGGCGCGACAACTCCCGAAGCTGGGCATCCAAGTCGTCGACGTCTCGTCCGGTGAGAGCGGCCAGAGCCTTGGTCGAGAACGACTGGCCCAGCACGGCCGCGTCCTGGATCAAGTC
>JBAULI010000209.1:0-3031 GCA_049578105.1 Acidimicrobiia bacterium
CCGGTGGGGGTCTCGAGGTTGGGATCCCCATGGGCGGATTTCGCGGCTTCGGGCCCTTCGATCGGCTCGAGCCATTGCCGGACGAAGCCTGGTACCGGTATCACGTGAGGCTGCTCGATTGGAATTCTGCGTCTCTGGGGAAACTGCCCGGGCTTTCCGGCATCTACAGCTCGTCGGGACGGGGTTGCATCCCCTCTACCGAGGCATCGCCCGGCTGGTCGGCGCGCGGCATGTTCGGTGTGGCGGGGACCTTGGGCGCACAACCGGGGCAGGTGCCGATCGGCACCTATCTCTATCACCTCGATCAGGCCGGGACTTGTGGCGACGAGTTGTGGTGGGACCATGCCTACCTCGACCCTGGACGCTGGCAGTGTGTCGAGGGCCATGTGCGGATGAACACTCCCGGCGCCAACGACGGCCTGTTCGAAGGCTGGCTGGATGGCAAGCTCGGGTTGTCGAAGACCGGTCTCGCCTTCCGCCGGACGACGGAGCCTCAGATCGGGATACGCCAGATGTGGCTCGACATCTATTTCGGCGGCAGCTACCCCACCCCAAACGACCTGTCCCTCACCATCGATCAGGTGGAGGTGTCCACGACAGGAAGGGTCGGCTGTCTCGACCCCTTCACCGACGACAACGCCAGCCTCCACGTCAAGGCGCTCACCGAGCTCCATGCCCGCGGGCTTCTCCTCGGCTGCGGCTATCGCCTGGTGTGCCCGGAACGAAAGATGACCCGGGGAGAGGTTGCCGCGATGTTCGCCCGCGTCCTCCGGCTCCCACCAGCCGGCAAGGACTACTTCGCCGACGACCAGGGGCATCTCTTCGAGAACGCCGACAACAAGCTGGCGGAGGCGGGCATAACCGTGGGATGCCTACCCAACGCCTATTGCCCCGACCGCGACCTGACCCGTGCGGAGTTCGCCACCATGACGGTGCGCGCGCTCGGTTTGGCAGCGGCGGGGCCTGATGCATTTGTTGATGACAACGGTCATTGGGCCGAATCGGCGATCAACACATTCGCCTATTACGGGTTGACGGAGGGGTGTAGCGCCAATCGGTTCTGCCCGAACCGAACCCTGACCCGTGAGGAAGCCGCGAGCTTCTTCTTGAGAGTTGCCGACAGCCTGCAGAAGATCGGACAGGCGTCCGTCTCCCCTCCACCATCCTGGCCGCCTCCTGGTGACCCGCCGGCAATACCCGTCGAGGAACAGGACTGACCACAACTTCGTGTGGTGCCTACATTGGGCTTCGATGTCTGGAGGGAGAGCAGCAGTTCGCCTGGCGGCGGCCGTGTTGGCATTGGTTCTGACCGCATGTTCCAGCGGGTCGGCAGTTGTCGACACCACTGAGACGACGGCGCTCGCCACCACCACTTCGTCGACTAGCTCTTCTACTACTACCACCACCACTCCCACCACTACGACGACCGGCGACACGACCACCATCACCGGCACATCGACGACGTCGCTCCCCTCGATCGTCGGTGAGGGCAACACACTGCTGGTCATCGGCGATTGGGGCTCGGGTGGAGAGCGGATGGGTGAGGTCGCCGCCGCCATGAGAGCCTATGCGGAGTCACATGACACGGAGGCGATCCTCACCACCGGCGACAACTTCTACAGCAACGACGTCCCCAAGATCATGGACCCCTTCTCCTGGGTGACCGACGACGGAATCGACTGGTGGGTCACCTGGGGCAACCACGACGAAGAGTCAGATGCCCGCATCGCAGCCGTCGATCAGGAATTCGACAACCCAGCCCATTGGACGACCATCTCGTGGGGAGCAGCGGACATCATCGTCCTGGACTCCAATCTGGTGGACTCGGAGGAGCAGCTGGCCTTCTTGAAGGAGCAGATGGCGGCCATAACCAAGCCGACCATCGTGGACTTCCATCATCCCGCCTACAGCTGTTCCAAGCATGGATCCACCGAGGCGGTTGTCGAAACATGGGTGCCCGAGTTCGATCGAGACGTGTTCCTCGCCCTGAGCGGTCACGACCATCTCTATGAGAGGTTCGAGTCGAACGGGGTCGTCTACGTCGTATCGGGCGGTGGAGGTCGCGGGCTCTACGAGGTGGAGAGTTGCCCGCCGGGGCATCCCGAGATGATCGTCGGGGACCAGACCAACCACTTCCTCGCCATCGGCCAGGACGAAACGGGCGTCAACGTCACCGTCATCGATCGGGAGAGCGTGGTCATCGACGAATTCACCGTCCCGTTCCCAGGCTGAAATCCCGTCTGTCGGTGTAGCTTCCGCCGGGGAGATTCCCCACTGACGTATCGAGGAGGTACTCGTCATGGAGAAGCCGAAAAGGCGGAGATCATCACTGTTGGTGACAGCGATCCTGGCATTCACCTTTGTGTTCCCGGCTGCGGTCTGGGCATCACACCAGTTCACCGATGTTCCCGACTCCAACGTCTTTCACAACTCCATCGGATGGATGAAAGACAACGGGATCACCGTGGGATGCAATCCACCAGCCAACACCAAGTACTGCCCAAATGACCCCGTGACCCGGGGTCAGATGGCGGCGTTCATGAAGCGGCTTGCCGAGAATCAGGTCGTGGACGCCGCTTCGGTTCAAGGCTCGGATGCTTTCGCACTGTCGCAGACCGTGTACACGACGCGACTCGACGGCCCGCTGGACATTCCCGGCGTCTTGGACTTCCAGTCGGTCCTAGACCTCAGCTTGAGAGGGGGCAAGTGGCTCGTGATGGCCAAGGCCTGGTACTGGAATGCAGGCGGCACCGGTGACGGGTGGGCAGACTGCCGTCTGGTTAGCCCGGGAGCAGAGGACAACGTGTGGGTCGATGTGGCGGTTGCAGGAAACAACGACCAGGATGCTGCGTCCTTCATGTTGGTGGACGAGTTTGCCAATCAATCGCTCATCCATCTCGAATGCCGAGATGGTGGGCACGCCATCGATATTCACGATGCAGTGATCACCGCTCTCCAACTCACCAACTTCTACGAGCAGTAGCCGATCTAGTCACGGGATTGGCACCGTCACGTTTGACGGTGCGAATCC
>JBAULI010000210.1:0-2233 GCA_049578105.1 Acidimicrobiia bacterium
GGGCCGATGACAGTCAGTTCCATGCCCAGTTTGGGAAGGGCCAGCATGTGCCCCCGGGCGACACGACTGTTGCCCACATCCCCCACTATCCCCATCTTCAATCCCGCCAGATCCCCAAAGTGCTGTCTGAGTGTCAGCGCATCCGCCAGGGTCTGTGTCGGGTGCTCCCGACGACCTGCGCCGCCATTGACCACCGGCCGCCCCGTCCAGCGGGAAACCCAGTCAGGTGCGTCAGCCAGGACATGCCGCACCACCAGGACGTCTGCGCCCATGGCAGAAATCGTCCTGACCGTGTCACGAAGCGTCTCCCCCTTCGCCGTCGAGGACACCTCGGGTTGAAATGTGAGCACGTCGGCGCCGAGTCTCTTGGCGGCCAGCTCGAAAGAGAGACGGGTGCGTGTCGACGGCTCGAAGAACAAGGTGGCGACCGTCATGCCCCGGCCCGGCATCTCGGAGGCCGGCCCGGAGTCGCCGACAGGCCCGTTTCTCCAATCGACGTAATTCTGCGCCTCGTCCAGCATCGCGGTCAGCTGCTCACCGGTGAGACCCGAGAGGGAGAGGAGCCCGCTCAAACCGCCACCAACCTCTCGACCCACACACCTTCTTCGTGGTCGGTCTCCGCCAAGCGCACTCGGACCACTTCCTGGTGGCTGGTCGGGAGATTCTTTCCCACATAGTCGGGGCGAATGGGAAGCTGACGATGACCCCTGTCGACGAGCACGGCCAACTCGGTCTGTTCGGCTCTTCCGATGTCGGCGAGCGCATCCAAGGCGGCGCGAACCGTGCGACCGGTATAGAGAACGTCGTCGACCAGAACGATGTTCGTTCCCTCGATCCGAAACGGAATCGAGGTCTGCCCGGACGATTCACGAGGTCGAATCTGCTGATCGTCGCGGTAAGGGAGAACGTCGAGCTCACCGACCGGGACGGTGACATCCTCGAAGTCCGCGATCAGTCCGGCGAGACGGCGGGCGAGGTCGACGCCTCGGGTGTGAACTCCCACCAGGACCACGGTGTCGGCTCCGCGGTGACGCTCCAGAATCTCATGGGCGATCCGGCGCAGTGCCCTTCCGATGTCCTCGTCGGTCATCACGTGTGGCATGGTTCGAAACGCGATGCCGATGCGAGCCCATCCATCGTTCACTCCTTTCCGGCCTCACGGGACCGTGCTTAAAGGCTGATGAGACCTTAGCCGCTGATCGGTGGTCACCGATCGCCTATGCCGCGGCCTCTCGCCAGGGAGCCCAGGACCCCGTTCACGAATGATCCCGACTTCTCGGTGGAATAGGTCTTGGCGAGACGAACGGCTTCGGAAACGGCGACGGGGCCAGGTGTGCCCGGGTCGTAGAGCAACTCGAACAGGCCGATGCGAAGGATGGAACGATCGAGCACCGGCATGCGGGCAACGCTCCAATGCTCGGATGCCGTCTCGATCGCCCGATCCAGTTCCTCGCAGTGATCGACGACACCCTGGAACAGGTGCCGTGCCCTCGGGCTGGAGGACGTGAGATCGGGTGCCTCACCGGAGATGTCCCATTGGTAGAGCATCTCGAGGACGGTGTCGCGAGCCTCGATAGTCACGCTCGTTCCGAGGAGCTGGGCGACTCTTTGTGCCTCCTCGCCACTGATGGTGTCATCGAGTCTGGCCGACTCGTCGGCGCGCCCGAGGGCCGAGCGAACCTCGTCCACCGAGCGATCAATCGTCTCGGCCAACTGTGAAACGGTGACTCGGGCCGGCACGATCGGGCTGTGGCGGTCCACGTTCATGCCCTGGTCAGGTACTCCCCCGACCGCGTGTCGACCTTGACCCGATCTCCCTGTTCGACGAATAGCGGGACCTGGATCTGGATACCCGTTTCGAGGGTCACCGGCTTGGTAGCCCCGGTCCGAGTGTCCCCCTTCACGGCCGGCTCGGCATAGGTGACGTCCAACTCGACGGAGGCGGGCAGCTCGACTCCGATCGGTGTGCCCTCGTAGAGGGCGAGACTGGCGGTCATGCCCTCCACCAAGTAGCCGGCTGCGTCCCCGACGTCTTCGGGTGAGACCGCGAGTTGGCCGAAGTCCTCCATGTTCATGAAGTGAAAGCCGAGGTCGTCTTTGTAGAGAAACTGATGATCCTTGCGCTCGATGATCGCCTGGTCGACGTTCTCATCGGCGCGGAATGTCCTGTCGAGCACCTGACCCGTTTCGAGGTTCTTCAGCTTCATTCGGACGAATGCCTTGCCCTTTCCCG
>JBAULI010000211.1:0-1853 GCA_049578105.1 Acidimicrobiia bacterium
CAGCGTGGTCAACGCCGGCCGGATAGTCCGGGAGGGCGGGGCCGAGGCCGTCAAGCTGGAGGGAGGCCGCAAACGGCTCCCGGTCATCGAGCGGATCCTCGACGCCGAGATCCCGGTGATGGGCCACGTCGGCCTCACCCCGCAGTCGGTGAATGCCATGGGTGGCTTCAAGGTCCAGGGAAAGATGGTCGAGGCGGCCGAGGCGATGATCGAGGACGCCCGCGCCCTTGCCGACGTCGGGTGCTTCTCACTCGTGATCGAGGGCGTGCCGGACGTGTTGGGCGAGTTGATCACCAAAGAGGTGGACATCCCGACGATCGGGATCGGCGCCGGTCCCGGGACCGATGGCCAGGTGCTGGTGTTCCACGACGTGCTCGGTCTGGGCTCGGGGCACTATCCCAAGTTCGTGCGGAGCTATGCACATCTGGCGGATGATGCGGTGGCCGCACTCACACGATTCGTATCGGACGTCGAGTCGGGCGACTTCCCGGGTGAGGAGGAGAGCTATCACCTGCCGGAGGAAGTGACGGCGGAGTTGCTGCGGGGCCGCAAGTCCGGATAGCGGCTCTCCTGCTGCTGGTCGCCGCCTGTAGCGCGGCTTCCAACCTCCCCGATCTCCCCACCACGGACGTGACGGTGGGCGGTGAAAGGCTCCATGTGTGGGTCGCCGACGATGCCGCCGAGCGGACCCAGGGTCTCCGTGGTGTCGCCGAGTTGCCGGAGGGCATCGATGGGATGTTGTTCGTGCATGACCGCCCGTCCTCGGTTGCCTACGTGATGTCCGACACCCTGATACCGCTCGACCTCTGGTTCTTCGACCCGTCGGGGGCGCTGGTCGGCGGCGCCGAGATGACACCATGTCCGGCCGAGCCCTGCACCCGCTACGCCTCGCCGGAGCCTGTGGTCATGGTGTTGGAGACCGCCCAGGGGCAGCATGACTTCGAGCGTGGCGACCTGATCCTGACTTCGGTTTCCGGCTGACCGTCCCTACAATCGAGGTCTCGCATCGGCGTCTCGCGCCGCTCGATGCGTCGATGAGCCCCTGCTCCATCAGATTGGTGGGGCCTTCCATTCGGATGTCCACAGGAGGTCACATGCGCGACTATGAATTGATGACGATCCATCGTGCCGATCTGGCCGAGGACGAAATGGCAGTGAAGATCGTCGAGTTGGAGAAACGCCTCACCGACCAGGGTGCCAGCATCGACGGCCGCGACATCTGGGGGAAGCGTCGCTTCGCCTACGAGATCGATCACATGTCCGAGGGCTACTACACGGTCCTCACCTTCAGCGCAGACACCGATACGGTGGAATCGCTCGATCGCGCACTACTGCTGGCCGACGACGTGGTGCGGCACAAGATCGTTCGCAAGGGGAACTGAAGTGGCGAACCGACTGGAATCCGTCACATGGAACCGGCATGATCCGGGGAGAGACGTGAAAAGAGGAGTTTTCGAATGTCGAACAACGTCACACTGATAGGAAACCTGGTCGACGACCCGGAGTTGCGCTTCACCCCATCGGGTGTGGCCATGGCCAAGATCCGACTGGCCGTGAATCGACGTTGGCGGGGCAGTGACGGCGAGTGGCAGGAAGACACCAGCTTCTTCACCGGAACCGTCTGGCGTGAGCAGGCGGAGAGCGCCGCAGAGTCGCTGCAAAAGGGTGCCCGTGTGATCGTGACCGGTAGTCTCGAGCAGAGGTCCTGGGAAACGGACCAGGGTGAGAAGCGCTCGGTCGTCGAGGTGGCGATCGACGAGATCGGCCCCTCGCTCCGCTGGGCGACGGCACAGGTGAACAAGACGACCCGCTCTGGTGGAGACTGGGGTGGGGACAACTCGGGCGGCGGGCAG
>JBAULI010000212.1:0-6255 GCA_049578105.1 Acidimicrobiia bacterium
GCACCTGGCCGGCCACGATCATCGGGTTGACCACGTTGCCACAGTCGTCCACGGCGTGATACTCGAGGAGCTCGACATCCCCGGTTTCCGGGTCGATCTCGACCATGGCCAGGTGGGTGCCGAAAGGCCAGGTGGCATTGCCGGGGCTGAATGTGGTCTCGGCTTCGAGGCCTGATTCCACGCCCTCCGGGAGCGTATGGGCCTGATATGCCGATTTGGCGATGGCCGACCACTCCACCCGCTTGTCGGGCGATCCCGCGACATAGGCACCGCCATCGGCGAGAACGATGTCTTCGGCCGAGGCCTCGAGCAGATTGGCGGCGATCTTGGCGGCCTTCTCCTTGATCTCTTGGGTCGCGCCGTACGTGGCGGCGCCATCGACCGCAATCGACCGGCTCCCGAATGTCCCGACTCCCATGGGTGCGTCGCGTGTGTCGCCGTGGTAGACCCTGACGTTCTCCACCTCGATGCCGAGTTGGTCGCTCACGATCTGTGCCCAGGTGGTCTCGTGACCCTGACCGGTGGGACCGGTCCCGATGATCACGGTTGCAGTCCCGTCCGGGTTGACCCGCACCAGACCCGAGCCGTTGAACGAGGCGGGCAGACCGTAGGAAGACCACGAGAATCCGATCTCGGCCAGCACCGCCGGCCCGAACCCGCAGACCTCCACGTATGAGCCGACACCGATCCCGACGAGACGGCCCTCGGCTCTTGCCTTCTCCTGGCGTTCCCGCATGCCGTGGTAGTCGCTGACTTCGATCAGCCGGTCGACGGCACCCTGATAGTTGCCCGAGTCGAGCGAAAACCCACATCCCATGGTGGCTGGGAACTCGTCTGGCTGCCAGAAGTTCTTCAGTCGCACTTCGAATGGGTCCATCCCGATCTCGTGGGCGTAGGCATCGATGATCCGCTCGAGGTAGTAGATGGCCTCGGGACGACCGGCGCCCCGATAGGCGTCCGTGGTCATGGTGTTGGTGACGACACAGTCGACTTTCCAGCCGACGGGCATCTTGTACTGACCCGATGCGATCCACAGCCCCAAGAGCGGGATGGCGACGGTGAAGTTCTGGGTGTAGGCACCCATGTCAGCGATGGCGTCGAGCTTGTACCCGAGGAATTCGCCGTCCTTGGTGCCAACCAGCGTTGCGGTGCCGATCCAACCACGACCGTGGATGGTGGAGCCGGCCGCCTCGCGCCTGGTCTCGGTCCACTTGACGGGATGGCCCAATTCGCGGGCCGCCCAGGAGACGAGGATCTCGTCGTTGTAGACGTTGAGCTTCGAGCCGAACCCACCGCCGACCTCGGGAGCGATCACTCTGACGTCGCCGGCCGACACGCCGAGCTGGGTCGAGATCGCCCCGGAGAGGGCGTGGGGTACCTGTGTGGAGCTGTGAACCGTGAATCGGCCGTATCCAGGGTTGTACTCGGCGACGACGGATCGAGGCTCGATGGCCACGGGGATGAGACGCTGATTCGTCATCTCGAGTGTGACCACCACCGCGTCGTCACGCTCCATGGCCTCGTCGACCTTTGGTGTGAGGTCCTCGAGACCGAGGGCGGGCCAGTATCCGTGATATGTCCAGGTGAGGATCACGTTCGAGTCGAGATCGTCATGGACCTTGACCTCGTCCGAGGCGGCTCTCTTGAGGTCGATGATGGCGGGAAGCGTTTCGTATTCGACGTCGATCACCTCGGCGGCATCCTGCGCCTGAGAGCGATCGCTGGCGACGACCATGGCTATCGCCTCACCGACGTGGTTCACCTGTCCGTCGGCCAGCAGCGGTCGGAGCTTTCCGACTGGCACCTGAGCCACCAGGGGCCCGAGATGGGCAACGTCCTCGTGGGTGAATACCGCCACGACACCTGGCATTTCCTTCGCCTTCGACGTGTCGAGCTTGGTGATCTTTGCGCGTGCGACGGGTGATCGGACGAAGGCAACATGGAGGACACCGGTTGGCTGCACATCGTCGGTGAAGACCCCCGTGCCCCGGATCAACGCGGGATCCTCCCGCCGCCGGACCGAGCCGCCCATGACACTCGTGGTGGCCATCAGGAACCTCCCTCCCAATCCGGTGCTGCCGGCTCTTCACCTCGAATACGAGCACCGGCGTATTCGACTGCCCGGACGATGTTGTGATATCCGGTGCAGCGGCAGAGGTTCCCCTCGATACCGTGCCGAATCTCATCCTCGGACGGGTTGTCGTTCTGTTCCAACAATGCGGCGGCGCTCATGATCATCCCCGGGGTGCAGAACCCGCACTGGAGGCCATGTCGCTCCCAGAAGCCCTCCTGGACCGGGTGCAACTCTTCACCGTCGGCCAGCCCTTCGATGGTGGTGATGGAGGCGCCGTCTGCCTGAACGGCGAAGATCGTGCATGACTTGATGGGCTTGCCGTCCATGTGGACGGTGCACGCTCCGCAGTAACCGGTCTCACATCCCACATGTGTCCCGGTGAGGTGAAGGTTCTCCCTGATGAAATGAACCAGTAGGGCGCGTGGCTCCACGTCTCCGCTCACCTGGTTCCCGTTGACGGTCATGGACACCTTCATGCTCGACCTTTCGTCTCAGGGCTATCTCCGGAACATATCAAACAAGTCATCGCGATGACGCCTCAGACGCCGATTTCATCCGCCGCGGCTCCCCGCTCCGTAGAGAGGGCACAAGAGGAATACACCCGCTCTCGGCGGTTGAAGATGAAAGGAGACCCTCTTATGCGAAAAATCACGGTCCTGCTTGCGGCGTTTGCCCTCGCCATGGTCCCTGCCCTCGGTGCGATGGCACAGTCGGCGGAAGGTCAGGTGATCGTCGTGCACGGTGTGCCCGACCTCGACGTCGACGTGTATGTGAACGGCGATCTCACCCTCGAGTCCTTCCAATTCGGCGAGGTCGCCGGTCCGCTCACCCTCCCGGAGGGCAGCTACGACATCGAGATCTACGCGGCCGGCGCCGACCCAAGCGTGGACTCACCGGCTCTGAGCGGCTCAGCAGACCTTCCGGCCGGCGCAGTGGCCACCATCGCTGCCTACCTCCAAGAAGGTGGAGCGCCGACCCTTGGTGTGTTCGTCGAGAACAACTCCACACTGGATGCCGGTAACGCTCGGGTGACCGCTCGTCACCTTGCCGACTTCGGCGCAGTTGACGTGCTGGCCAACGACGGTGCGGTGTTCGAAGGTGTGACCAACGGTCAGGGTGGTGACGCTGATGTCCCTGCCGACACCTACAACATCAAGATCACCGCTGCTGGTGATGCATCAACGGTGGCCTTCGACGCCGATGTCGCCCTGGCCGAGGGCACCAACACCATCGCCTACGCGATCGGGTCGGTCGAGGGTGGCAGCTTCCAGGTTGCCACGGCTGCGGTCACTGGCCTCGGTGCGATGCCGAGCGGTGTGCCCACCGGGGATGGTGGAGCGGCTGCCACGAGTAGCGCCATGCCTATCGCCCTGGCCGGGCTCGCCTTGGTCTCGATATTCGCCGGGACGAGGGTCCTTGCCCGCAAGGAAGGTTGACCAACCTCCCTGGTTGACTGACGGAGCCCGTCGATCGTGATGATCGACGGGCTCCACTCACTGTCAGGACATCGGAGTCGATGAGCGAGAACCCGCGGAGCGAGATCCGCCTGCTCCTGGGCGTCGCCCTGGTGGCCATAGGAGCGGCGGTTGGGTGGTTGGCCTTCGCGGCTGTTGGCCCCGACCGCTCAGGAGACGTGGAATCCGTCGAACGGTCACTGACGACCGACTCCATGATTTCTAGGTCAACCGTGTCGAGCACACTTCCAGACGATCGGGTCGTGCCGCTATGGCAACCGAACTCCGACTCGATCCTGGGCACCTCTGAGCTCCCTCCGAGACCCATACGCCTCGGCATCGAGTCGATCGGTGTCGATTCCCCGGTTGAGGGCTACGGGGTCGATCCGGCGAGCGGTCAGATGGAGGTGCCGTACAACGTCGATGAGGTTGCGTGGTATCGATACGGGCCCTCACCGGGACAACCTGGGTCCGCCGTCATGGCGGCCCATGTGGATTTGGCCGGCCGAGGCCCTGGGGTCTTCTTCGATCTGCGGGAGGTGGAACCAGGCGCCGAAGTGATAGTCGACTATGACGATGGCTCCCAGACAGTTTTCAAGGTGGAGGCGAGAGTCCTATACCAAAAGACGGAGCTTCCCCTCCAAGTCATATTCAGCAGGAGCGGGCCGCCGGTGCTCACCTTGATCACTTGTGGTGGGGCGTTCAATTCCAGTGCACGCTCGTACGACAGCAATGTGGTGGTTTACGCAGTGCCGGCCGATGACTTCGTCGATCCGGTCGGGCCGCCACTCTGAGAAAGGCGCCCGTGTTGAATATCTTGGCGGCCATCGACGTTGGGGAGCATGTGAATCTGAACGGGAAGGTCATCGTCATCACCGGCGCCAGCTCCGGTCTCGGTGCCGGGATGGCTTCGTGGTTCCTCGACAATGGTGCGCGAGTCGGCTTGTGTGCCAGACACAAACCCAAGCTGGAGGGTGAAAACGTCGTATCGGCTTCGGCTGACGTCAGAGATCTCGATGCCCTCCGATTCTTCGCCAGAGACGTTTCCGCCGCTCTGGGGCCGATCGACCTCTGGATCAACAACGCCGCCGTCCTCGATCCGATAGCACCGCAACGGGCTCTTCGCTCGTCGGACCTCATCGACCATCTCGAAGTCAACGTCGGTGGTGTCCTCAATGGAACCAAGGCGTTCATCGAGCAACTCGAAGCGGACGGTCACCGCGGTGCGTTGGTGAACATCACCTCCGGCCTTGCCAAGCGGGGTCGAGGGGGTGTCAGCGCCTATTCGGCGGCGAAGGCCGGTGTCGATCGTCTCACCGAGATCTCCGCCATCGAGGAGGGTGAGTTGCTCACCATGGCGCTCGCCGTCTCGCCCGGCGTCATCGAGACGCCGATGCAGCAGGAGCTTCGCCGACAGGATCCGGATGTCCTTCCCGATGTCGAGATGTTTCGTGAGATGAAGGAATCCGGGGCCATGAACAGCCCGTCGTGGGTCGCAAGTCACATCGCCGAGTGGGTGTTTGGTGGGGAGACTCCCGAGCAGGTCATCGTCCGGGTCCCGCAAGAGCCGGTCTGAGTTGCATCATCCGTGACATACGAGGACCCCTGGTCTCCCGACGAGGAGGCAAACGAGGAGTGGGGGAGCCCCTCGTGGCGCCGTCGCCTCATACCAGCGGTGACGGTCGTCGCCTTGCTCGCGATGCTCATGTTGCCCTTCTACAGCCTGATCGACAGTGTCAACCGACCCCGCGCCGAGAACGGTCTGGAGATCTGCGACTTCGACTATTGCGTCGTACAGGAAGCAGTCCGGGAAGCCGGGTTGGGCACCGAGATGACCCGACTGGCGAGCATCGTCCTAAGCGAGGAGGAAGCGGCCCGGCTGCTTCATGTGATCCTGACCCATCTCGATGTCCCTCCGGTTCGATTCGAGGTGGTGGACGATCTCGGGGGACGGACGGCCGGTCTCTACGAGCCGGCGACTCGGACCATCCGGGTGGAGCGGCCGATTCGTTCCTGGACCATCGCCCATGAGGCGGCTCACACCCTCGCTTCGGCACATGGCGGGGCGTTCACTCGGGTATTGATCGAGATCGTCACCTGGCTCGAAGTCACGGCTACGAACTGACCGACGCAGGGCGCAATACGAGCGGAGAGCTGGTCGGGAGGCTTCTCGGGATGGTCAACGCCCCGGTGGCCGGTACCCTGCACCTACCGGGCCCGTAGCTCAATCCGGTCAGAGCAGCGGACTCATAATCCGTTGGTTGCAGGTTCAAGTCCTGCCGGGCCCACTCATAGTTGTCGCCAGCGCCGGCACACACAGACCAGACATGCGATCGAGGGGGAGGAACACCGATTCATGAGACCCGTGGAAGTGACGGAGCATTCGGTGGTGATCGCAGGCGGCGGGCCGACGGGGCTGATGTTGGCGGGGGAGCTCGCCTTGGCGGATATCGACGTCGCCATCGTCGAGCGACGCACCAGCCAACATGTCGACGGTTCGCGTGCCGGCGGCCTTCACGCACGCACCATCGAGGTGCTCGATCAGCGAGGTATCGCCGAGCGCTTTCTTGCGGCAGGTCAAGTGCACCCGGCTGTGGGATATGCCGGGACGTCCCTGGACATCAGCGATTTCCCCACTCGGCACAACTACCTGCTCGCCCTCTGGCAGAGCAAGTTCGAGCCGATCCTGGCCGACTGGGTCGAAGGGCTCGGCGTGCCGATCCTGCG
>JBAULI010000213.1:0-2530 GCA_049578105.1 Acidimicrobiia bacterium
ATGGGGCATTCTCGTCGCGGTTCGCCGACATCTCGCAGGCGTGTGGGCACCAGACCGACCGTTGGGAGGTCGAATGGGGGGATTTCCATGATCCCGTCGAATTGGAGAGACGTCTCGCCGGTAGCGAGTATCAGGCCGTCACCGTGACCCATTCGGAGACGTCGACGGGTGTGCTGCAAGATCTGGAGGCCCTGGCCACGGTCGTGGGCAGATACGACGACGTCCTGCTCCTCGTCGATTCGGTGACAGGTGTGGCCGGGGCACCGGTCCTCACCGACCGCTGGGGTCTCGACTTCGTGCTGACCGGCTCCCAGAAGGCTCTTGCCCTGCCCCCCGGTCTGTCCTTCGGGGCGGCTTCCCAGGCGATGCTGGACCGCTCCGCCCTGGCCTTGAACAAGGGCTATTACTTCGACCTGTTGCCGATGATGAAGTCGCTAGAGGCCGATCAGACTCCATCGACACCGGCCGTCTCCCTGCTCTACAGCCTCCAGGCCCAGCTTCGGCGTGTGAGGGCCGAGGGGATGGAGAAGAGGTGGGCTCGTCACGAGGCGATGCGAAAGATGACCGAGGATTGGGTCGGCGAGACCCGTCGGGATGGGATCGAAGTCGGGATTCTGGCCCCGAGCGGTCACCGATCGCCCACGGTCACGTGTATCACCCTTCCCGAAGGCATGGAAGGGCCCGACGTGGTGGGAGCCATGCGCCAGCGCGGGTGGGTCATTGGCGGCGGATACGGCAAGACGGCCGAATGGGCCGTGAGGATCGGGCACATGGGTGATCATGACGTCACACGTCTGGGCAGCCTGCTCGACACCCTCGGTGAGGTCATCCGATGAGCGCCTCGTTCGAGGTGGTCGCCACCGACCGCGTGTCGAAGAAGGGTCTCACCCCCTTGCGGGACGACGATCGATTCGCCGTGTCACGGATCGACGACTCGTCGTCCCCGGAATTTGCCGAGGCGCTCCGAACGGCAGCGGGCCTCATCGTTCGAAGCGCGACCAAGGTCGATGCCGGGATGATCGCCGGAGCGCCCGAGCTGAGAGTGATCGGCCGAGCCGGCGTCGGTGTCGACAACATCGACCTCTCCGCAGCCACCGAGAGGGGAATCGCGGTGATGAACGCCCCCGGCGGCAACACGGTCTCGGCCGCCGAGCTGACCCTGGCTCTCCTCCTGTCCGTTGCCAGACGGGTGCCGGAGGCGGACCGGTCGATACGGGCGGGCAAGTGGGAGCGCTCTCGTTTCCAGGGTGTCGAGCTCAGGGGCCGCACCCTCGGCGTGATCGGCGCCGGCCGGATCGGGGGAGCGGTGGCAGAGCGGTGTCGGGCGTTCGGCATGAAAGTCATCGCCTATGACCCGTATCTGCAACCCGAAGACTCCCGCGATCTGCGGCTGGGCTTCGTTGGGCTCGACGAATTGCTCGCCACCGCCGACGTCATCTCGCTTCACGTGCCGTTGACCGAGGAGACCAGGGGCCTGATCGGCGCGAAGGCGATTTCGAAGATGAAGAAGCGCGCCTTTGTCCTCAATGCGTCCAGGGGTGGTGTCGTCGACGAGGCTGCCCTGGCCGCAGCTCTCACGGAGGGAAAGATCGCAGGAGCGGCCCTCGATGTCTACGAGTCGGAGCCGCTCTCGAGCACGAGCCCTCTGCTTCATGCGCCGAATCTGGTGCTGACCCCCCATCTGGGAGCCTCCACCAAAGAGGCCCAGGTACAGGTCGCCCTTGAAGTGGCGACGAGTATCAGGTCCGCCCTCGCCTACGGAGACATATCATCGGCGCTCAATGCCTCCGAGGTCTCAACGGCGGCCGGTCTGAGTTGACCCGAGTCGCCAGGGTCCCCAAATCTGGTGGCGCCGGTTGAGTGGGTAGCCTGCTCCCGATGCTCGCGGTCATCTCATATCCGCCGATCCCGATCTGGCACCTGGGGCCGATCAACTTCTCATTGCATGGGCTGATGGCTGCAGTCGGGTTCGTCGTCGGGGCTTGGATCGCCACTCGCGAGATGGGCCGGCGAAGATTCGACACGGTCAAGTATCAGTCCGTGCTCACCTGGGGGCTGATTGGATCGCTGCTCGGTGCGCGGTATTTCACCGCTCCGGCCCAGTTGTTGGATGGGGCGGCGTTGTGGGATGCACTCAACCCGATACGTGGCAACTTCTCGATCATGGGTGGCTTTGCAGGCGGCATCATCGCCGGTGGGTGGAAGATGCGAAAGGTCGGGCTCCCGATCCTCCCCACCCTCGACATGTCTGCGTTCGGCCTGGCCCTGGGCACGGTGGTCGGCCGCATCGGCGACCTGGCGATCGTGGAGCACCTGGGTCGCGCCACCACCGCCGCCTGGGGCTATGGGATCCGCCCCGGTTACGACGTGGCCCCGGCTCATGACGCCCTGGAATGCACGGACGCCACCGTGGGGGCCAACGGGTTCTGTGGGATCTATCACCACGTGGCCCTGTACGACATGATCGGGGCGGCGATCCTCCTCGGTGTGCTGTTCCTCGCCTATCGGCGGCTCCGCCTCCACTATGGGC
>JBAULI010000214.1:0-13667 GCA_049578105.1 Acidimicrobiia bacterium
CGGCAATGGAGGCCAGGTGATTTTGCGACCCACTCAGTAAACCTCCTGGTCACACTCCTTTTTTGTGGACGGCAGGCGACAGAGGTGGACGTGGGCGGTCAACGCTCGGGTTCCTCGACACGCAAGAGGTCACTGGTTCAAGTCCAGTAGGGCCCACACAGAGAAACCCCCGTCCGACGGGGGTTTCTTTTTGAGTGATACCACCTTCTCAAAGCAGCCGGCTTATGGCACAATCCGGGATGTTGGGCGACTTCTAAAGGAGCAACACATGCCGATGTCGGCGGAGCACAAAGAAGCACTTGCCAAAGGCCGCACCGAGGCGAGGGCGATCAAGTCCTATTTGAAGGCATTGGACAGTCGGAAACCGGGGAGACCCGTCACAAAAGAGAGTCTCGAGTCGCGTCTCACACGTATCGCGTCGAAGCTCGACGCCGAGGACGACCCCCTGAAGCGAGTCGAGCTCACCCAGTCGAAGTTGGACATCGAAGATGCTCTCGAGAATCTCGAAGATGGTGCCAATATCGAAGAGTTGGCGGGGGAGTTCGCCACCCACGCCAAGTCTTACTCGGAGCGCAAGGGGATCACCTATACCGCTTGGCGTCAGGTTGGCGTGCCGGCTCAAGTCCTGCGCAAGGCAGGAATCGCCGAGACGAGACGTCGCTAGGCGACCAGAACCGATTTCACCTGCCCGAATTCGAGTCGAGTCAAGCCTTTATGGAACGTGCTCCCAGGAACGCGAGGACGTAGCCGACATAGGCAACCAAGGCGCCGAGGATCGGCATGACGTGGTCGAGAACACCCACTCGGATGTCGTAAAGAATCTCAAAGACTCCGACGAGGGCAATCAAATAGCCCAACAACTTCATCAAGACCGGAACCGGCGCCAGCTTTTCAACCCACGGCGCGCTGAATCGCGAAAGAATGACAGCGAATGTCGAGGCATAAAGAACGGTTGGATATTGGGAGAAGTCACGCGTCAAGAGCGTGAATATCACATAGGAAACCAGAACAAGGGCCGCACCGGCCATGACCATGGTCTCACCGCTCATGCTGCTCATCGGATTGGTGGCGGCCGGCGTGGGCTCTGGTGTGGGCTCCGGGGTCGGCTCAGGTGTAGCGGGCGGCTCCATGGTCATTGCGGCTCCTTCGTTTGACCGAACTACGTCCGACTCTACGGAGCGTGCGCCGTCGATGCGTCGGATACTCCACAATTTGGCCTGGGTGGCTGTAGAAACGACGGATCGGTATCCTCATCTGCCCTCGGGCGATTAGCTCAGTCCGGCTAGAGCGCTCGCCTCACACGCGAGAGGTCACTGGTTCAAGTCCAGTATCGCCCACCGTGATATTCAAGGGGGGACGACCCCCCTTGTATCCCCCCGCTCCACCCTGTGTTTCCGCGTGGCGGGCTGAACTGGAGTCTCGACCCCTTGTATCCGCCCGCTCCACCC
Source organism: Acidimicrobiia bacterium (assembly GCA_049578105.1). Lineage (GTDB taxonomy): Bacteria > Actinomycetota > Acidimicrobiia > Spongiisociales > ZC4RG35 > JARDZU01. Next base: position 1,449 of record JBAULI010000214.1, read on the forward strand.
TGTGTTTTCGCGTGGCGGGCTGAACTGGAGTCTCGGACTGTCATGTTCAAGGGGGACGACCCCCCTTGTATCCCCCCGCCCCACCCCATGTCCCCGCGAGGTCAGACCTCGACTAGGTGACTACAGGACGGTCGTCCTCCAGGAGAAGATGGGTGCCGGTTTCGACGACTTCCCGGATTCGCTGTACGGCGGTGTGGACGTCGACGAAGCTCGTGTAGAGCGGGGCCAGGCCAAGACGGATGTTGTCTGGGGCTCTGAAGTCGGGCAGAACCGCCGCCGTTTCGATCATCGCCCGGGTGATCCTCCATGCTTGGTCGTGGGCGAGAGAGACGTGGGAACCGCGATGATCAGGTTCGAGCGGAGTCGCCAACTCGAAGCCGAATGGTTGGAGATGCTGCTCCCATTGCTCGATCAGGAACCGGGTCAACGCTTGTGACTTGACACGCAACTCCAAGATCCCGGCCTCCTCGACGTCGTTCAGACCCGCTTCGATGAGAGCCAAGGAGACGATCGGCATCGTTCCACTGTGGAATCTGCGGATGCCCTGCACCGGCTCGAATTCCAGCTCGAAGTCGAAAGGTCGGGCGTGTCCCCACCAGGCGGTGATCGGATTCTCCAGTTGCGCTTGAAGCTCCTCACGCACGTACAGGAAGGCGGGGGAGCCTGGCCCGCCGTTCAGGTATTTGTAGGTGCAGCCGACCGCCAAGTCGGCCCCCGACGCGTCGAGTGAGATCGGCACGACACCCACCGAGTGGCTGAGGTCCCACAGGATCAAGGCCCCGGCCCGATGGGCTGTCTCCGTCAATGTTTCGATGTCATAGGTGTAACCGGACTTGAAGACCGTATGAGATAGGGAGACGAGTGCCGTGTCTTCGTCGATGGATCGTCTCAGGGCGTCGACGGGACCATCGCAACCGTTCGATGCGACGACCTCGACGTGGTGGTCGGGCCCGAGGGCACGTGCCACGCCGTGGAGCACGTACAAATCGGTGGGGAAGTTGAGGTCGTCGGTGACGATCTTGTGCCGACCGTTGCGCTTTCCGGCAGCCGCCATCGCCAGCTTGTATAGGTTCACCGAGGTCGAGTCAGAGATGATCACCTCGCCGCTCTTTGCCCCGACGAGTGCGGCGAGTCGATCTCCGAGACGCATCTGCAAGTCCCACCAACCATCGTTCCACGACCTGATCAGTCGTCGCCCCCATTGCTCGCTCACGATCTCTTCGCTGATCTCACGGGCGGCGAGTGGAAGCCGTCCCAGGGAGTTTCCGTCCAGGTAGATCATGTCGGCCTCGTCTGGGTCGAAGAAGAATCGATCCCGAAAACCGGCGAGGGAGTCGCTCCTGTCCAGAGATTGCGCTTCGTCGTGCCCGGATCTCTCGGGAAACGGGCCTAGATCGATGGGCCTGGGCTCAGCCACAGGCTGAATCGGCCGTGACGAGACCCGATGCCTCCCAATCACCATCGAGGGCCGATCGAACCGCCGCCTGGATCTTTGGGACATCGGGCACGCCCAGGCCATTGGCCGTGTAACCGGCCCTGTAGTCGCGATCGAACCCCACCACCACCAATCGGTCGGGGTCCAGTTTCGGGGCCAGGTTGACCATGTACGGGATCATGCTCAACGGGATGTCCGTTGTCACGTCACTTTTCATCACATCGAACAAATCGGGTAGCCGGGCGAAGATGGTCAACGGATCGGCCTGGTCGGCGAGCGCCCCGAGCAGACACCGCTGCCGGCCCATCCGGTCATAGTCGTTGGTTCCGGAGCGGCTCCTGGCGTAGGCGAGGGCGAGGTCGCCATCCATTCGTTGCTCACCGACCGGGATGGTGACCATCCGGTGACCTCCGGTGGTGCGGTCGTAGATCGGGGCATCGATCGAGCGGGTCACCTTCACATTCACCCCGCCCAAGGCGTCGACGACCCTCGCAAAGCCCACCAGATCAACGAGCACGAAATTGTCGATGGGGACCCCGAGGAGATTCGACGCCACATCTTCGACGGCCAGCGCACCAGGGTCGATCCCGGGAAACCGATCAGGGTGAAGCCATCCCCACTGGTAGACCTCATTGAGGAGGCCTTGGCCGAGACCCGGGAATGCGGAGCCATCCGAGAACGTGAACCCACCCATGTTCCGAGGGAGCCCGAACAGGGCGGCGCTCCCGGTCGCGGTGTCGACCGAAGCGACGATCATGGTGTCGGTGCGCAGCCCGGAGCGCCCGGGGCCGGCGTCGCCGCCGAGCAGGAGCACGGTGTAGCGATCGGTGCCGAGGGGGAGGGTGGTGGTCGTGCTGGTCGGGACGGTCATCGGTGGTGCCGTGGCAACGGGGACGGAGCGGATCGGGGAAGTGGCCGTTGTCGGTGCAGCGGCTTGGGTCGTTGCAGTCGTGGTCGTGGCATCCGCAACCGGACCAGGCCCCGGGTCCTCGGCGAAGACCTGGACCAATGTTGCCCTGGCCTCTATGCCCAGATAGGCGAGCGCTGCATGGGGTGCGCTGACGAGCAGGACAACTACGAGCAATGTGAGACTGCCCAGGCGCCCCCCTGCACTGACCCAGGCATAGGTCGCTGACCAGACCCGAACCGTGGCGACGATGAGATTCACCCCCACCAGGAGCAGGAGCGCCTCGGGGTCGAGTGCCCAAGACAGCGCCCTGGTCGGCCCGACCTCGGCCAACACCAAGGCTGTGGCCACGACGAGGAAGCCCGTGACCCACAGCAGCGCCGCACCCAGTCTCCGTCGACCGGTCAGCACTTGACCCCAACCGGGAATGGCCGCCGAGGCGGACGCTGCTCCGAGCGGGGTATGGCTCCATCCTCGTCGGCTCACGCCTGAGAAACGGCCTTCCATGAGATGTGGTTCCACGACGTCCCTAGCCTGTGAGAGTGACCGACCCGATCTCACGCAGCGAAGTCATCGAGGCGTCGGTCCGGATCGGTCATCACGTAAGACGGAGCCCAGTGGTGGCCCTGGGTGACGCGCTCGATGCCGGTTTCGACCTGAGTCTCAAGCTGGAGTCGGTTCAGCCCACCGGGTCCTTCAAGGTGAGAGGTGCCTTCTCGGCTCTCACTGCCTCCTCCGTGCCCGAGAGTGGGGTGATTGCCGCTTCGGGCGGCAATTTCGGTCTTGCGGTCGCCTATGCCGCAAAATCGTTGGGGACGCGGGCCACGATCTTCGCTCCGAAGACATCACCGAGGGCCAAGCTCGAGCGCATCGAGGCGTTGGGCGCCCAACTGCATCGGGTGTCGGGCCAATACCCGGCTGCATTCGAGGCAGCCGCCACCCATGCAACCGACCATGGATCTCTGCATCTCCATGCCTACGACCAGCGTGATGTCGTCGCCGGCCAGGGAACCTGCGGCCTGGAGATCTCCGATCAGGCGCCTGATGTGTCCACGGTGCTCGTGGCCGTGGGCGGGGGCGGGCTGATCGCGGGGATCGCGACAGCGCTGGACGGAATGTGCAAGGTCGTCGGGGTCGAGCCTGAGACATGCCCGACCCTCCATGCGGCCCGTGCGGCAGGGCGGCCGGTAGATGTGGACGTGGGTGGTATCGCGGTCTCGTCCCTGGGCGCCTCCCGGATCGGCGGGATCGCCTGGGACACCAACCACCTCATCGGCGGATCGGTGTTGGTCACCGACGACGATCTCGTCGATGCACAGAAATGGCTGTGGGAGTCGTGTCGCCTGGTTGCCGAACCGGCCGCCGCCGCACCCCTGGCCGCCCTTCGCTCCGGCTCTTATCGTGTGATGCCGGGTGAGAACGTGGTGTGTGTGATCTCAGGTGCGAACACCGATCCCAAAACGGTCGCCTAGCCGGCGGGAGCCGGTTCCATCAGCCCGAATTCCTCACCGCCCGGCCCGGCCACCTCGGCCCAACGACCAACCCCGGGCAGCTCCACGATCCCCGAGACGACGCTCCCGCCACCGATCTTCACTGCCTCGATGGCAGCTTCGAGGTCCTCGACCTCGCAGGTGTTGAGCGTTCTCGCACCCTCTGGGCCTGCCGCCGCCACCGCTCCGTTTATCCCCGGGCCTTCACCGGTGTCGAGAAGCCAATAATCCTCGTCCCCCCACTTTTCGGCCCGCCATCCGAAAACAGTGGAGAGGAATTCGACCGTGGCCGCAGGATCGGTCGAATAGAACTCGAAATGTGTGGGGCGGACTGGCAATTCAACTCCCGGGTCGTTTCCCTAAAAGGTAGTCCTTTGGCAACTCGATCCCTAGAGGCATACTGCTGCCGTGATCCCGTCATTTCTTCGTTCATATGTCGGTGGGTTCCTCATGGGATCGGCCGACCTCGTGCCAGGCGTCTCCGGTGGGACGATCGCCCTGGTCATCGGTGTCTACGAGCGACTGGTCGCCTCGATTCGACAGGGGAGCCTCGCCCTGGGCTCACTCGGTCGGGGCAGCCTCGCACGGTTCCGTGAGCGTTTGGGAACCGTCGAATGGGGCCTCCTCGTCCCGTTGCTGTTGGGGATCCTCACCGCGGTCGCCCTCTTGTCCTCTTTCTTGGAGACGCAACTTCAAGAGAGGCCCACCATCCTCGCCGCGGCCTTCTTCGGCCTGGTGATCGGGTCGGTCTCGATCGCGTGGCGAATGATCGACAACCCGAATTTGATGCGCGTCCTCGTGGCAGCAGTGGTGGCGATCATCTTGTTCGTAGCGTTGGGTCTCGGCGGGGACACGACTGTCAGTGACCCGTCCCTGGCCATCTTCTTCGGTGCCGGTGCGCTGGCCATCTGCGCCATGATCCTCCCCGGGATCTCTGGCTCATTGATCCTGGTGCTCGTGGGAATGTATGGGGCCGTCCTGGGGAGTGTCACCGATCGCGATTTCGCCGCCCTCGGCGTTTTCGTCATAGGTGCCGTGGTTGGGTTGGCAGTCTTCTCACAGATCCTGCACTGGGCCCTCGCCAACTACCGCGACACGGTCTTGGCGGCGTTGGTCGGGCTGATGGCCGGCTCGCTGCGAATCCTGTGGCCATGGCCAGAAGGTGTCGACAGCGCAAAACTCGGGGCACCAGACGGTGACTGGCCGTGGGCGCTCCTGGCGGCGGTGATTGGCCTCGCTGTCGTGATGGTGATCTCCCGGTTGGCGGCCGAGAAGACGGAGAGCTAGCCGGCGGCGACTCTCGGTCTCGATCTGGATGCCTGGAGATGGTCTTCGAGACCGGCCCACACCTCGGGTCTGGCCAGAGTCCTCTTCATGGAGATGAGGGTCCTCGTGAAGGTGGCCACCGCCTTGTTGGCGTCCATGGGGTTTGGCCTCATGACGTTTTGAACCGAAGGCGACGGGGTGAGCACGATCACGTCGCAATCGGGCCACGCAGACTCGATCAGTTCGATCTCATCGCTGAGCGATCGCTGACCGACTCTGTCGAACATCTTCTCGTGGAACCTGGCTCGCTTTCGTTGGGTCTCGGCAGCAAGAGGCGCCAGGACCAACACGAGATCGAGGGGCTTGTCGGAACCGAGCACCAGGTCGGCGTGGGTCCCGGAGGCGACACCGCCGTCCACATAGATCGAGTCCCCGATTGGATAGGGCCGGAATAGGAGCGGAATGGCTGAGGAGGCGGCCACTGCATGGGCGATGCCCGTGTCAGGGGCAGGCTCCGTGCCAAAAACCGTTCGTTGTCGGCCGACGACGTCGTAGGCAACCACCGCAGTTGGCCTGGTCGGCCATCTCTCGCCGTTCTCCTCGCCGATGTGGCTCTTCACCCAGCTGGCGAGACCCGAGGCGTCATAGGGCGCTGGAGAGCACAGGAACAATGTGAGTCCCGGATCCTTGATACCCGGGAGGATCCCGTGCCGGACCCACGAGCCGAATTGGACGCCGCTTCCGCGTGTATAGACATGGCTCCGGATCCGGGTGGCAACTGCGTCGCGATCGTCTTCGGCCATCACCAAAGAGTCGAGGGTGAGCGCCTGGTTGCGAACCAGGGCCGTGACGAATGACCCGCCGGAGGTACCTACGACCACCTCGGCATCGTCTGGATCCCAACCGGTGGCAAGGCGGATGGTCATCAGGGCCGCCATCTCATAGGCGGCACCGGTGATGCCTCCACCTCCGAGCACTAGCCCTACCCTGCTCATGACTTCACCTTAAAGGGGTTGATGCCCCTCTGAGAGGGGTCGAACGCGTCATATCGGGCGGCCAATGAGAGGAGAGAAGGGTCTCTTCCAGGAGTTGGCGCAGCTTGGCGTCAGCCGAACGAGCGGCCGCATCCCGAGCAACGTGAGTCCTCTTCCGAGGTGGGCCCATAACACCATGGGCATGGCAGATCGTCGCCTCGCTCGTCCCGTGAGGCCATCACCAGTTGCGGGTCTACCCGGTAGTGGTGATTGCCCTTGATCCCCCTGGCGAGGGCGAACAGACCGGTCATGGCGGTTGCTGCTACCACGGCTTCCAACACTGTCCGTCCTCCTTGCTCCAGCCACGAAGAGGCTAAGGGGACTAGTGGAGAATTTCGCGGATTTTCCCGTCAGATGGTCAGCTGCCGAGCACGGCCGAGCTCAGGTCGTCGACCAGATAGGAAAGATCGCCGAGGCGCCCTTCCCGGACTTCTGCCGCCTCGAGCATCATCATGGCCGAGTGATAGGCCACCCAGGGACGGTATCTGCTCTCTGGCAGCTCGGCGCCGTAGCCACTTCGGAACGCCGCGGCCGCGTCTTCACCTATGCGTGCCGCCAGACGCCAAACCGCCAGGGTGAGATCCCACTCGGGTGGGGCCAGAGTCGCCCATTCCCAGTCGACGATGGTGACGGCACCATCCTCATCGACCACGAACTTGGACAGGACCGGTTTGGTGTGCGAAGGCACCGGTGCCGTCGCCAGTGGGGGCTCGAGTTGAAGCGCCCGATCCAGGACCGCCTGGTCCATTCCAAAACGTCGTCGGTACCGGCCAAGTCTCTCGATCGTCGACCGGTAATGGCTGAGGACGTAGTCGGCGTCGATCCCGGCCGCCAGGTTGGTGATCTCGGCCTTGGACGAGTGAACGCCCCTCAACGCGGCACCTGACGCCTCCACTGCCTCGAGGTTCTTGGGGAGGCTGGCCAGATTCCAATGGCCCGCGTCATTCATCTCCAGCCATGCCATCTCGCCCTCGGTGTCGTGTCCCACGATCCGCGGAACGCCAGGCACGGCCGCCAGCGCCTCGAGTGCGTGTCGCTCACGCCGTTCCCGCGACGTGACCGGATAGACCTTGACTATCGAGCTCTGATCCCCGTTTATGACCCTGAACACCTTGTTTGCCCCCGACGTCAACTCCCTGACCAGAGCGTTGGGGTGGTGTTTGGCAACGAGCTCTTTTGCATCCATTGGACCTTGTCCCCTCGCCTACCTAGTTGTATTCGCAAGGCCAGTAGCCTCTTCCCGCACCAGGCTAGCGAGATAACACCGTGTCACTAGAGCTTCGTTACCCAGATGGGACCACCGTCGAACATCCCGACGGTGTGACCGGCCTGGATGTCGCGAGGTCGATCGGGCCCCGATTGGCCGATGCGGCCGTCGCCGTGAAACTCAACGGCCAGTTGCTCGATCTCAGCCGTTCTCTGCAGCAGCCAGGGGACTTCGAGGTGGTGACATTGGCCTCGGATGATGGGTTGGACGTCCTTCGCCATTCGTCGGCACATGTGCTCGCCCAAGCAGTGCTCGACCTCTATCCCGAGTCGACTTTTGCCATCGGCCCGGCGATCGAAGACGGCTTCTATTACGACTTCAAGGTGGATGACCCTTTCACACCGGAGGATCTCGATGCGATCGAGTCCCGGATGAGGGAGATCATCGAGGAGAATCAGCCGTTCCAGCGAGAATCGGTGTCCACGGCGGAGGCTCTGGAGATCTTTGCCACACATCCGTTCAAGACCGAGATCATCGAGAGTGTCGAGCCGAGCGAAGTGACACCTGGCGAAGACGTGACGATCTATCGCAATCTCGGTTTCGTGGATCTGTGCCGTGGCCCCCATCTTCCTTCCACCGGGCGAATTCCGGCGTTCAGGCTCCTTCGCAGCTCGGGTGCCTACTGGCGAGGCGATGAGAGACGCGATCAGCTGCAACGGATCTACGGGACGTCCTGGCCCTCACAAAAGGAGCTCGACGCCTATCTCCATCGTCTGGAGGAAGCGGAGAAGAGGGACCACCGGCGGCTCGGGCCCGAACTGGACCTCTTCAGCTTTCCCGCCGAACTGGGCTCCGGTCTCGCGGTGTGGCACCCAAAGGGCGGCATGCTGCGAAAGATCCTCGAAGACCACAGCCGCGACCTGCATGAGCGGTTTGGGTTCGAGTTTGCGTTCACGCCTCACATCGCCAAGGCGGAGTTGTGGCACACCTCCGGGCATCTCGGGTACTACGCCGAGAACATGTTCCCCAGGATCGAGCTCGACAGCGGGCAGGAGTACCAGATCAAGCCGATGAATTGCCCTGGCCATATCCTGATCTACAAGAGCAGGGCGCGCTCCTACCGGGATCTCCCAATGAGGCTCTCCGAGTTGGGGGCCGTCTACCGATATGAGAAGTCAGGCGTCGTCCACGGGCTGCTCAGAGCCAGGGGATTCACCCAGGATGACTCTCACACCTTTTGCACCGAGGATCAGCTCGAATCCGAGCTCAATCTGCATCTCGACTTCGTCCTCGCCTGGTTGCGCGATGCCGGGTTCAGCGACTTCGAGGCCGACTTGAGCACACAGCCCGACAAATCCGTCGGAGAACAGTCACGCTGGGATGTGAGCGAGAAGATACTGGCCTCCGTGTTGGAGTCGTCCAAGATCCCGTTTCGTGTCGCACCCGGTGAGGGAGCGTTCTACGGGCCGAAGATCGACATGCATGTCAAGGACGCCATAGGTCGGCGGTGGCAGCTCTCGACGATCCAGCTCGATTTCAACCTTCCCGATCGATTCGAGTTGGAGTACATCGCGGCGGGGAACGCTGCTGAGCGGCCGTACATGATCCACTGTGCAAAAGCAGGCTCTCTGGAGCGCTTCATCGGCGTCCTCATCGAGCACTACGCCGGGGCCTTCCCGATGTGGATGGCTCCGCTGCAGGTAACCATCATCCCAGTGGCGGATCGCCATTCGGAGTACGCAGACGATGTCCGCCGGACTCTCGAAGACGCCAGACTACGCGTCGAAGTCGACGACTCGGATGAGACTGTGGGAGACAAGATCCGCAAGGCGTTGACCCAAAAGGTCCCGGCCGTGATAGTCGTTGGCGACGACGACGCCGCAAATGCGACAGTTGGCCTGCGCTTGTACGGGGACGATCACGACACCCGTGGGGTCCCGCTCCTGGAGGCGGCGAATCGGCTACGCGAGTCGGCGAAGACTCCTGGATCATGACCGAGCGAGAAGTGCCCAGAGTCGACCGCGACGGTATTCATATCGACCGTGACCTGGCCGAGTCGATCGCCATCGAGGAAGAATTGGACTCCACGGTGGTGGGCCCGTACCGATTCCCCGAACCGACGCGGCGGCGAATCGCCGGTTGGGTGTTCATCGGAGTCGCCATCCTGGTCATGGTCCTGATCGACGGTGGATGGCTGCCGGCCATTGGCCTGTTCGGATTGGCCACCTGGAACTTCGCCTCCGCCTGGCCACTGTCCGTGGACCAGAATGGCGCCCTGTCGGTGGCCGGGAGTGCAGTCGAGTTCCCGGTGGGTCACGCCTCGGCGGCGGTCACCTTCAAGGGGATCCGCTCCAGGCCGAGATGGAGCGTCGTCCTCTACTCAGCCGCCGAACCGCCCGACCGCAGGGCTCTGGTGGTGGTCGACGCCGTCACCGGTGAGATCGCAGAGGATCCCTATGTCGAGGAAGTCTCCGTAGTCTGAGGCTCACCGCTGGTCGATGGGTGTGTAGTCCCTCTGAGCGGCACCGGTGTAGAGCTGTCGTGGCCGGAAGATCTTGGACTCGGGGTCGCGGGCCAGTTCGCGGAACTGGGATATCCATCCGGGGAGCCGGCCGATGGCGAACATGACGGTGAACATGTCGGTCGGGAACCCCATGGCCCGGTAGATGATCCCGGAGTAGAAGTCCACGTTCGGGTAGAGCTTCCTCTCCACGAAGTAGTCATCGGAGAGAGCGACCTCTTCCAGCTGCAGCGCGACATCGAGGAGAGGGTCGTCGACCCCGAGGGCGTCCAGCACCTCTTCCGCCGCCTTCTTGATGATGCGGGCGCGAGGGTCGAAGTTCTTGTAGACGCGATGACCGAATCCCATCAGCCGGAATGGGTCGTCCTTGTCCTTGGCGCGCTTGACGAATGCGTCGGTGTCACCGCCGGCCTCGACTATCTCCTCCAACATCTCCAGGACCTCCTGGTTGGCGCCGCCATGCAACGGGCCCGACAGGGCGTGGATGCCGGCGGCCACCGAGCTGAATATGTTGGCTCGACCGGATCCGACCAACTTCACCGCCGAGGCGGAGAGATTCTGGCCGTGATCGGCGTGGAGGATGAGCAGGAGGTTGAGTGCCTTGGAGACCACCGGATCCGGCAGGTAGGGCTCGCTCGGGACCGAGAACATCATGTGGAGGAAGTTCGAGGGATAATCGAGGTCGTTCCTCGGATACACATATGGCTGATGGACCGTGTACTTGTACGACCAGGCGACCATGGTGGGTGTCTTGGCGATCAGCCGCTTGGAGCTGATGTCCACCGCCTCCTCGTCCACCGGGCTCAAGGCGTCCGGGTAGTAGGTGGCGAGGGCCGACGTGGCCGAGGCGAGGATCTGCATCGGATGAGCTTTGTGCGGAAACGCCTCGAATAGATGCTTGGTGTCCTCCCTGAGCAAGGTGTGCATGGTGATCTCACGCTCATAGGAGGCGAGTTCGGTCTTGTCGGGCAACTCGCCGTATTGGAGCAGGTAGGCAACCTCCAGGAAGGACGAATGCTCGGCCAGCTGCTCTATCGGGTAGCCGCGATAGCGAAGGATCCCCTCCTCGCCATTGATGAAGCTGACGTCCGATCCACCCTCGGCGGTGTTGCCGAAACCGCGGTCCACGGTCACCAGTCCCGTTTCGCTGCGAAGGCGGCCGATGTCGATCGCTTCCTCACCCTCGGTGCCCACCAGCACCGGAAGGCTGGTCTCCTTGTCGTTGTAGCGGATGACCGCTTCTGGCATTTGTGAGTCCCTTCCTACGTTTTGGTCAATCGTCTGCCGCTCGAGTTTCGGCGATAACCCGCTGTGCCTCTTGGTGCGGCACCTCTGCGTAGTGGTCGAACTCGACGACGAAGCTACCCCGCCCGGAGGTCAATGATCGCAGCTCGGCGGCATATTGACGTATCTCGGCCATGGGGACCTCCGCCACCACGGAGCGGAGCATGCCGTCTCCCTCCATTCCCAATACACGCCCGCGTTTCGAGTTGACGTCACCCATGACATCGCCGAGATATTCCTCTGGAACGGTCACCGTCACCTTCATCACAGGTTCGAGGAGGATCGGCTTTAGATCGGGTGTCGCCGCCTTGAGCGCCTGGATCCCCGCCATGCGAAAGGACATCTCATCGGAGTCGACGGCGTGATACTTGCCGTCGTAGACCTCGGCCGACACGTCGATCACCGGATAGCCGGCCAGGACCCCACGCTGCAAGGCTTCCTGGATCCCCTTGTCGACGGCGGGGATGAATTGCCGCGGGATCGACCCACCCTTGATCGAGTCGACGTACTCGTACCCCGCTCCTCTGGGCAGGGGGGAGAAGCGGACAAAAGCGACGCCGAACTGACCTCTGCCGCCGGACTGCTTCTTGTGCTTGCCCTCGGCGCTCGCCGTTGCCGTGATCGTCTCGCGATATGGGACGACCGGTAGAGCGGTGTCGACGTCCACCCCGAACTTGCGATGGATCCTGGCAACGGTCACATCCAGGTGTGTGTCACCGAGACCGGCCAGGATGGTCTCACCCGTCTCGGCGCGGCGGTCGATCCGGATCGTCGGGTCCTCGTCCTCGATGCGATGCAGGGCCGTGGAGAGTTTCTCCTCGTCATGATGAGACCGAGGTGTGATCGCCAGCTCCGCGACGGCCTGTGGATATGTCACCCTCTCGATTACCGCGTTCAGGCCCGGGGATCGCAACGTCTCTCCGACCCGGAGGTCCTCCACCTTGGCCACCGCCCCGATTCCACCCGCCGGGAGATCGGACACGTCATGATGCTCCTTGCCCTGCAGCTTGAAGAGGTTGTGCAGGCGAATCCGCGTGCCGTTCGAGGCTTCGAGCTCCTGATCCTCCTTCACGGT
>JBAULI010000215.1:0-23451 GCA_049578105.1 Acidimicrobiia bacterium
GTATGGGACCGCCGTGGGTGTGATAGGTGATGGTCAGATCTTGGACCGAGAGGAGAGGATCGGTCATCGTTCCCCGCTCAGCCTCGGGTTCGCGATCTCCTCGAGAGTCCTCCCGATGAGGGTGAACGCCAACACGACGGCCAGGATCCCGACACCTGCAGGCAGGAAGTACCACCAGGCGTTGCGAACCATGGCGCCGTTGACGAACGCCTCTTCGAGTGTCTTGCCCCAGGAGGCCGACGAGGGGTCACCGAGACCGAGAAATGAAAGCGTGGTCTCGGTCAGTATCGATATAGGCACCGCCAACGTGGCATTGGCGACGATGAGCCCGGTGACGTTGGGGAGGATGTGATGACCCACGATATGCGGGCCACCGGCTCCCAACGAGCGCGCCCGATCGACGAAGAGACGCTGTTTCACCGTGAGCACCTGGGAACGGATCAGCCGCGCCGTCCATGGCCAGGAGGTGATCCCGATGACGAAGATGATGTTCCACACCGACCGCCCCAGGACCGAGGCGAGGACAATGGCCAACGGGAGAAACGGTATGACCAGGAACCATTCGGTGATTCTCATCAGGAACCCATCGAGTCGGCCCCCGACGAATCCCGAGACGATCCCCACGATCGAGCCGATGAGGACGGTCAGGATCGAGGCGGCCAGCCCGACGAAGAGGCTGACCCTCGAGCCCCACACGAACTGGGCCCACACCGATCGTCTGATGTGATCGGTCCCCAGAGGGGGAAACATCGCGGGTGTCCCCCACTGCGGGTTGCCGTTGGCGCGGGCAAACACAGGATTCAACTCCCTGACGTCGGCAAGGAGGGGGGCGGCAATCGCCACGACGACGAATATCGCGAGCACGATCAGCCCGATCATTCCTTGCCGAGACGAGCGAAATTGCTTCCACACCCTGCCCGCCGTGGCGCGACGACGCTGCATGGCGAGACTGGTCATCACTCGTCCACCCGCGGATCCAGCCAGACGTAGGCGAGGTCGGCCAACAGGTTGAAGAAGATGACGGCGGCGCTGAACAAGAGGAAGAGACCCTGGAGCATGGGTAGATCCGGCCCGCGAATGGCGTCCGCCGTGGCCTTGCCCAACCCGGGCCAGGAGAAGACGGCTTCTACCGCGATGGCCCCCGACAGGACGAAGCCAAAATTGATTGCGGTCAGGGTGACCACGGGAAGCAGCGCATTCGGAACGGCATGACGATTGCGCACCACGGCGTCACGCAGGCCCTTGGCCCTCGCCACCGTCAGATAGTCCTCACCCATGACATCGAGCAACGAGCTCCTTGTGACGAGCACGTACTCACCCAGATAGGCGAGCGTCAGGGTCAAGGCAGGGAGGAACATGTGATGGAGCTGGTCGAGTAACAGGGCGATGCCCGTCTGATTCGAGCCGGCGTCGGTTATCCCGCCAACAGGGAACCACGGAAGGACCACTGCAAACAGGACCAGCAGGATCATCCCCAGCCAGAAGTCGGGCATCGAGTAGAACACCATCGTCCCTGCCGTGATCGTCTGGTCCTTCCATGTGTTGCGACGCCAGGCGGCAACGATCCCTCCGATCGTCCCGATGACGGCGGAGAACACCGCCGAGGCACCCACCAAGGCCACCGTTGCCGGGACGTGCGAGATGATCTCCTGCCACACCGGTTGCCTGCTCTGATAGGAGATTCCCAGGTTGAGTCGAGCCGTCTCCCTCAAGTAGTAGAGGAACTGGGTCCCGATCGGTCGGTCGAGGCCAAAGGAAGATCGCAAAGCGTCGATGGTCGACTGGGGGATGTTCCGACCCCGAAACAACGAGGCGATCGGGTCCTTCTGGACGATCCGAAACAGAAAGAAGTTGAAAACGAGGACGAACACCAAGGTCAGGAGAGACCCGAGCAGCTTCCGGGATACGAGTCTCCCCCGTCTCCTCACTCGATTGGGTGGGCCGGCCAGGAGCAGCTACTCCCGTTGGTCGGCAGTAGTCCTTCGCCGCATGATCAGGAGCACAGCTGCCAGGACGAGCACGGCCGCCACGATCCCCACGATGAGCAGGACATTGTTGGACCCGCCGGTGCTGCTCGACCCGATGGGGGTCAGCAGCACGTAACTCGGTGACGAGTTGCTGAACATGACCGGGCCGATGTCCTTGGGCTGACGCACCCATCCCTCGAAAGTGTCCGTCCGGTATGCCTGCATGTCAGGTGCGACATAGAGCGGGAAATACACGTCGGCATCGTGGAAGTAGGTGAGCATCTCGTGCACGATGTCCAGCCGCTTGGCCGGGTCGAGCTCCTGGTTCTGTTCGACGTACATCTGGTCATAGGTGGGATCTGCCCAGTTGGCGTCGTTCCAATCCCCGACCTGGTCACTGGTGAAGTAGGACAACATCGGGTCGGGATCCACGAACGGCACCCAACCCCAGAAGAAGGTGTCGTAGGTTCCGTCCGCGATGACGCCGTAGAGAGCGTCCTGGTCATAGGACTCGAGCTCGACTCCGATCCCGATGTCTGCCATCCAGCCTTTGAACAAGTCGCCGATCTGGGGAGCCAGGTCACCGTCGGTGTTCACCGCGTGACGTAGGACGATCGGGTTGGTGCCATCAGGCATCTCCCTGATCCCATCGCCGTCGGTGTCCAAGTAACCGGCATCGTCGAGAATCTGGTTGGCGCGCTCGGGGTCGTATGTGAATCGATCCGCCTCAGGTATGTCGGGCAGCCACTTCGGGTCGGCCGAAGCGCTGACGACCTCCAGTGGCGATGCGAGGTCGAACCACAGGTCTTCGATGACCGCGTCCCGGTCGATGCCATATCCGATCGCCTTGCGCACGTTGACATCCAGCAACGCCGGATGAGGTTGACCCTCGGCTGCACCGCCGTTGATGGCGATCTCGTCGAAGCCTCCCTGTTCACCGGCCACCACTTCGATGTCCGGATCGCCCGTCAGCGAGTCCACCGAGCCGGCCGGGATACCGTGGGCCGCATCGAGCTGTCCCTGCTGGAGAGCGGCCACCATCGCATCGGGGTTCTCGAAGAGCTGGAAGACGATCTTGTCGATCGGTGGCTTGTTCCCGTCCCAGCCCCAGAAGTTCGGGTTGGCGACGAGAGTGACCGATTGCCCCTTTGTGAAGTCGCTGACCACGAACGCCCCACTACCGACATTGTCACTGGCGTCGTATTGGGTGGCGGCGTCGTAATCGGTGGCGATCGGCTCCCATATGTGCTTGGGCAGGATGTAGATGTCCATGACCGGGAGCTTGGGGTCGGGGACCGATGAGGTGATCTCAACGGTGCGATCGTCGACGGCGGTGGCGTCGAGGTTCGCGACGGTGGCGATCATGTCGTCCCACTCCTGGTCCCGACTCGTGTTGATGGTCCAAGCCACATCCTCCGCAGTCAGGGGCTCCCCATCCGACCACTTCAAACCGTCCCGAAGGGTGTAGGTGTAGGTGAGGCCGTCGTCGGAGGCCACCCAAGACTCGGCCAGGCCGGGCTCGACGGCGAAGTCGTCCGCAGCCTTGTCCGTCAGGGTCGCGTAATGGAGGTTCCATATCTCATAGCTGGGGACCGAGAACCCGACGGTTGCATTGAGAGTGTCCCAGTCCTGGGTGAGACCGATCCGGAGCACTACCTGGTCGTTGTTCTCCTGAGCCATCGCCGCCGGGGCAAAGGCCGCGACGAGCATGGCTACGACGAGAAAGGACATCAAACGTCTCATGGGCTGACTCTCCGTTCAAATTCGAGTCGAGTTGTGGGGGGAATGTATCGGCCCACCAGCGTCTCTGGGTCGAATCGTGGGGTTTTTCTATGGGGCGATCATGTGACCTCCTCGACGAGCATGGCCCGGCTTCGGTCGAGTAAGCTGAACAGCCGTTCAGAAAACTGGGTATCCAGGGGACGGTCGAAGACTCTCCCCGGTACAGTGCCCGGCCAGAGCAGGAGGTGGTCTGATGATTCGCGAAACACCTTTCCATCCGAGAACCAGCGCCGCCAACCAGACCGGGCTGTGGAGTCACTGGGCGGGATATCTGGCTGCGGACCGGTATCAGATGGCCGACAAGTTCGAGTATTTCGCCATTCGGAACGCTGCCGGAATCATCGACACCTCTCCGTTGTACAAGTACCGAATCAGCGGTTCCGACGCAGAGTCGTTTCTATCGGGCGTCCTCGCCCGCGACATCCGAAAATGCCGCCCCGGTCAAGCTCACTACACCGTCTGGTGCGACGACGACGGCTATGTGATGGAAGACGGCGTCATCCTGAGGCTTGCGGACGACGAATTCATGCTGACTGCGGCCGAGCCCAACCAGGCCTATCTCGATGACCTCTCAGGCCGGCAGTCCGTGGAGATCGAGGACATCTCCGATCGCTATGGCGCACTCGCCGTGCAGGGGCCATACGCCCGGGAGATCCTGAGGCAACTCGCCCCCGAGGTCGAGGGGATCGGGTACTTCCACCTCACCCCCGCCAAGATCGGCTCCGCACCAGTGACCATCTCTCGCACCGGTTACACCGGCGACCTGGGCTACGAGATATGGGTCGACCGCGACGAAGCCGTCGACGTGTGGGACAGGCTGTTCGAAGTGGCTACCCCGTATGGGGCGATACCGGCGGGCCAGACGGCGCTCCTGATGACCCGGATCGAGGCCGGCCTGGTCTTGATAGATGTCGACTTCCACTCGGCTCGCTATGCCTGGAACGAGGACCAAAGAACGACACCACACGAGTTGGGGATGGGCTGGATGTTCCGGGACCTGAAGAGTGACGATCGGGCGTTCATCGGGCGTGCGGCCATCGAGCGCGAGCTCACGGAGAAGACATCCCGCTGGAGGACCACCGGCATCGTCGTGGATTGGGCCGACTGGAATCGCGTCTACGACGAACGAGGTCTCATCCCGCCCAAGGACCACACGCCCGAGCACGGCGGGATGATGATCTACGACGACGATCTGCAACGGATCGGCTATACCCCCAGCTTCGTCTACTCACCGGTGCTCCAACGTCACATCGGGATCGCCAGGGTGAGGCCCGAACATGCGACCCCTGGCACCGAGGTGCGTCTGGAAGTCACCATCGATCACCGATACGACACGGTGAAGGCGAGCACGACCAGACTGCCATTCTTCAACCCACCGAGAAAGACCGACTGAGGTAGAGATGCCCGAGAAGAAGAAGTTCGACGCAATCGTGATCGGCGGGGGCCACAACGGCCTGGTCAACGGGGCTTATCTGGCCAAGGCCGGCCTCAGCACCCTGATTCTGGAGCGCCGCCATCTCGTCGGTGGCGCCGCGATCACCGAAGAGCTCTATCCGGGATTCAGCTTCACCACTTTCTCCTATGCGCTGAGCCTGCTCAGACCGGAGATCATCCATGAGCTCGAACTGACCAAACACGGGTTCATGCCACTGCTGATGCCATCGAGCTTTGCCCCGATGGAAAACGGTGACTACCTGCTCTTGGGTCAGGACAAGTCGGAGAATCACCATGAGATCTCCCGACACTCCCCCCACGATGCCGACGCCTACGACGCCTATGGGCACATGATGGAGCAGGTGGTCCACGCCATACGGCCCCTCATGGATTCGATACCCCCCGACATAACCTCGAAGGATCCCGAGGAGCGGGCGCGGATGGCAGCCATCGGCTCCTATCTGGCCGATCTCCCACCAAACGTCCTGCACGACCTGGTGAGATTGCTCACCGGCAGTGCCGCCGACATCCTCGAGGACTACTTCGAGTCCGACATCATGCAGGGTTGGTTGGCCTCGTCGGGGATCATCGGGACCAAGGTGGGCCCTCGCTCGCAGGGGTCCGGCCTGGTTCTCCTCTATCACTCTTTCGGTGAGCACGACGGCGCCTATGGGGCGTGGGCGTTTCACAAGGGCGGCAATGGCGGGTTCACCCAGGTCCTGGCGCGCGCCGCCGAGTCGTTCGGCGCCGAGATCCGGCTCGAGTCACCGGTGGACCACGTGGTGACCAAGAACGGTCGCGCCACTGGCGTCGTGCTCCAGGACGGGACCGAGTTGGAGGCCAAGACGGTGGTGAGTGCCGTCGACCCGCGTCGGACGTTCATGGAGTTGGTGGACCCCCGAGAGCTCCCGACGGACCTGGTCGACAACATCCGGAAGTTCCGTTTCCAGGGGACGTCGGCCAAGGTCAATTTCGCCCTCGACTCCAACCCGACCTACCCCGGTCTCGAGGGGCGTTCCGACCAATACCGGGGCTTCATCAACATCGGGCCGTCTCTCGACTACCTGGAACACGCCTACGACGACGCCAAGTACGGGAGTTACTCGAAGCGGCCCTACATCGACGGATGTATCCAGTCGAACGTCGACCCGGACATGGCCCCGCCCGGAAAGGCCGTGATGTCGTGCTTCATCCAGTATGCGCCCTATCACCTCGAGGGCTCCGACTGGGACACCGAGCGTGACAATTTCGGCGACAACGTCCAGGGCACATTGGAGAGCTTCTTCCCGGGTTTTGGCGACCTGGTGCTGCATCGTGAGGTGGTCACACCGCTCGACATCGAGAGAACGGTCGGTCTCACCGAGGGCAACATCTTCGCCGGCGAGTTCCTCGCCCCCCAGATGTTCTTCTTCCGGCCCGCCCCCGGCTGGAACCAATACCGGACCCCGATAGAGGGCTATTACCAATGTGGCTCGGGCACGCACCCCGGTGGATGTGTCATGGGGGCCCCCGGCCGATTCGCCTCCCAACAGATCCTGGGCGACCTGAAGACCAAGAAGAAGTAGCTCTGTGAACGCTTTTGGCCGGAAACCGGCCAAAAGCGTTCACAGATAGACCTCCGACGCGATCAGTCCGGTGTGACGCTTGCTTCTTGTGTCTCAGGGGCGGCGAGATCGACCCAGAGAGGCAGTTCGACAACGAAGGTGGTCACGTCGTTCTTGCGGTGGTAGGTCAGGTCGCCGCCCATGCGTCGAGCAAGTAGCTGCGCTATCGACAGACCCAGACCAACACTTCCGGTGACCAATCCCTCACGACCTTGATGGATGAACCGCTCGAAGAGACGGTTCTCCAACTCGGGTGGCACACCCGGCCCGTTGTCCGCCACGGTGAGGACATAACGAAGACCGGTGAGCCGGCCCACGACGACGATCGGGGGCTCACCGTGCTTGTTGGCGTTGGAGACGAGGTTGCGGACTACCTGCCTCAGCCTGAGCCGGTCTGCCTTGACCGGCACCGACGCCACATTGGACGCCACGTCGATGCCCACTGCCCTCATGGGGGCCAGCACGGCCTCGACCTCGGCTCGTGGATCGACCTCCTCGCGCCGGAAACCGAGGGCATCGTCATCCGCCCGGGCAGCGGTCAACAGGTCGTCGACCATTCGGCTCAATTCGTCCGCCTCCATCGCGATCAAGGTGGCGAACTCGTTGGTCAGCTCGGGATCGGAGGAGACGCCCTCGTCCAGGAGAGTGGAGGCAAAACCGTAGATGCTGGTCAGGGGGGTTCGCAGCTCGTGCGAGACGTCGGCGATGAAGTCGTCCTTGTGCTCGGCGATCTCGGTTTGACGCGCCAGCTCGTTCTCCAGCTCCAACTGACGCTGCCGTCTTCGGACGCTGCGCCGGAAAACGATGACCAGGCCAAGTGGGATAGAGAACGCGACCAGGAACCTGGCGGCGTTGGCAATGCGGCCGGCATCGTCCTGGGCTAGCTCCAATTGATGGACGACCACGTCGCGATCGCCCGCCAACAGCTCTGCCAGATCCTGATATCGATCGTCGATCTGCGCTATGTCGCTCGAGTCCACCTCGGCCCCGGAACCGAGGTCCGTGAGGAGGCCGTTGACCGACATCACGAAGTTGCTGGTCGCGGTCTCGATGAGCTGACGTTGCCCAGGTTGGGTGATTTGCGATTGCAGACGGGTGACCCTTGTCTGGAGCTCGCCGATTCCGGCCGAACCGGCGTCGATCGCCGCGGTCAGCTCCGAATCCTGAGCAGCGCCGATGGCGGCGGCCGAGTCGATCAGAAAGGCCTGGAGGGCCCTGTTGCGCGTGGTCGCCGCCGCACTCAGGGCCGCTTCGTCATAGATGCCTCTGGTCCCCTGACCTGCGACCTCTACCGAGCTGCGTGCGGAAGAGAAGATCGCAGCCATCGCGATGACCCCCGTCGCCAACACGACCAGCGCCAATGCCCCGAGAAGTGTGCGATGGTCGGCCAGTGCCTGCCGAATGGCGCTTCGGCCGGACCGTTCGGGGCTCTCGAGATGTCCCTCACTCGAGCTGGACTTCGTCCTGCGTCGCATCCTCGTCATCCGGTCCGCCTGACACGCTTCTTTGCCTCACGCCACCAGAACAGGGCCATCCCACGGTTCTCGACCAGAACCCAGAGCATGCCCGCCAGCAAGAGGACCAAGGGGAGCATGATGGCGCGGCCGCTGTCGGTCATCGCGTCGAATACGAATCCGATCACCATCAGAGGCGATACGACCATCCCGGCGGCCCAGGGGGGAATGACCAGCTCGAGACCATCCAATGCCGATCCGGCCCACGATCTCTCTTCGTTCGGGATGTCCGACTCGACCTGCTGAGATCCGATGGCCAACACTGTGGGATCGTCCACACCTCCGATCCCTCGAGGCTCGTCAGGTGGGCTGCCACCGGTGCCGTTTCCAGCCACGACCCCGAGCGATGTGGTCGTGGTACGCAGGGTGGTGGTGGTCGGCCCCGAAACCGTTGTCGAGGTCGTCGACGCGCCGGGCGTCGGCGACGTCGTGGAGGTGGTCGTTGTCGACCGGCCGGGCGGCGTGATCGGAGGCCCACCACCCACACTGGTCGTCGTCGACCCGCCGCCAGGCGAGGTGGTAGTGGTTACCGGCGCCGTGGTCGTCGACGTCGACGACACAGTTGTGCTCGTGGTCGTCGACGCTCCCATCGGGCCGGCCATGCTGAGCCCGGCATCGAAGGAAGCCGTGTCGTAGGCGAGCCACATATCGTCGGCGGCGGCATCCCCCGCGACGATCTTGACCGCGAGGGATCGATTCGACGCCACCACGTGGCTGACATGCCCGAAGTCGTAGGTCCTCGAGGACCATCCCGTGCTCTGGGACCAAGGCTCCGAATCGATCACATCCTGAGCCAAGAGCGAGCAGTTGCCCCCACCGGTGGAGCAATCCAGGAGGTACGCCTCAACCCGGCCACGGCCCTGATTCGCGAATCCCTTCACTGCACTCCACAGGGTGAGATTCACGTCGGCATCGAGATCCATCCCGCCACTTGGCGCCACCCATATCTGGTACTTCTTCTGGTTGCTTTCCGACCACCCTTTGCTGCTCCGCTGGAGGACGAGCCCGGGCTCACCGTCACGATTCGCGTCGTAGTTGGGCAGGGACCCCGAATTGGGCGCGGTGTCGGAGAGGCTGGCCTTCGGGACGCCGTCGCCCTTCAGATACAGAGTTTGGGTGGCCGCCCGAGCCGGAATCGCAGGCCAAGCCACGACCGATACCGAAACTGCGAGGACGGCGACAAGCACGACCGGAAGAAACCATCCGCCCTCCCGGCCGCATTTGTTCGCAAATGCAGACCCGGCCACCCGGCTTTATCGGCACTTTCGATGATGCCCTGAAATCAGCTGACGACCCCAGGGCAGATGCCGCCCAAACCCCACCCACCGGTCTGTACCGTGTCGCCAGGGAGCCATCGTGTCAACACGCAAACTCAATGGTCTCATTGCAGTGACGATGCTGGCGGTCGCCTGCACGATGGGTGCGAACCAGGGTCAGACGCCCACCACCGACCACTTCGCCCCCACACCAACGATCGGCGACCCGATCACGACCACCTCGATCCGGGCTCCGCGAACAACGCCACCCGATGTGGAGAAGGCGCTTCTCCTCAAAGTGGACCGCTTCCTCACCCCCGAACCCGGTTATCCGGGGATCCCCATGGGCGACTGGTGGTACGGCGACACCTCACCGGATCACCGGTGGCTACTTGCCCAAGTCGGACACGACAATGGTTCCGGGGAGATTCGGCTGGTCGATGTCCTCAACTGGCGGACAGTCGGAAGCTGGCCGGAAGGATGGACCCAGGGTCAAGCCGTGACCGACGATGGGATCGGCTATCTCGTCGTGGGTGTCGCCGACGTGCCGGGGGCAGATACGCCATCGCCGCGCCTTCTACGTGTCCGACCCGGCCGAGAGGACCCCGAAGGGGTCGCCGAGCTTCCACAGGGATTCAGCACTTGGGGTCAGGTGCATGTCGACGCTGCCGGACGTGTGTTGATCCTGGGATTCACCTCTCTCGACCCGGAATTGGGCGGCGGCCCGGCGACGCTGGTCATCTTCGAACCGGGCACCGGGTCTCTCTCCGAGATCCCACTCCCATCGACTCAGGTCGGGACCGTCGAACGGATCGACATCGGCGAGGACTACGGGGGCTATGTCGATGTCGTACCGGGGGTCGTCTGGGACGACCATCGGTCACGAGTCCTGGTTGCGAACAGTGACAGTCTCAATATCACCGTCATCGACACGGAGACCGGGCAGGTTCAAGATCATTCGTTCACCGTCCCCGGTTGGAGTGAGGAGAGGCCGTCGGGTGGCGCCACCTCCTCGGTGGCATTCAGCCCCGATGGGACACGTCTCTTCATCTCCCGAACCGAGAGCAGCTATGAGGTCGAGGAGACGAGCTGGAGCCGGTCCACGATCTCCAAGGGTGTGGCAGTCATCGACACGGAGTCCTGGACCGTCACCAACCAAACGGACGCAGCCATCGGGTGGATCGTCCTCTCCCCGGATGGGAGCCACCTCCTCGGATCCAGCTACCAGACCGTCGAGTCAGACAGCGGTTACAGCTCGACCGCACAACCCACCCTCGACCTCGATCCGGAAACACTGGACATGCAGTTCCAACTCGAACCCCCCAACGAGGGTGACTTCTCCGGCATCTCCTCCTTCGATCGCTCATCGACGATCGGATACGTCTCCTGGTGGGACAGCATCCAGCATGTGAATGCGATACAGCTCGAGACCGGCCTCATCATGACCAGTCGCGAGGGCAACCAGGTTCTGGTGCTCGGCGAGGCCGGCTTGATGGGGATCTCCCGTTGAAGGTCAGTCGTCCGGCCCGATTACCGTTTGACGATGCTGAGTTCCAAACCGCGGCTCCTCGAGAAACTGAACCATGACTTGATCGGCTGGCTCACAACGGTCTCCCCAGCTGGTCAGCCTCAAACCTCCCCTGTCTGGTTTCTCGTAGAAGAGGAGGACCTCATCGTCTACAGCCAGCCGAGCACCGCCAAGCTGCGCAACATCGGGTTCAACCCAAAGGTGGCATTCAATCTGAGGGGCGATGCCGAGGGTGGTGACGTGGTGACCATGGAGGGTCACGCCTCGATCGAGCCAGATGCCCCCCTCGCCGATCAGATCCCGAGCTACGTCGACAAATACGGCGCCATGATCTCGAGCTATGGCTGGACGGCCGAGAGCTTCGCCCGCGACTACTCGGTCCGCATCCGGATCCGCCCAACTCGGGTTCGGAGCTGATCCGCCCCACCCCTAGGCGCCACTTTCCACCTTCCGCCCGAATCGGAAGGGCTCCCGGCCTGTGACACCGGGATCGACGATGAACACCGCCCCTGCCTCGGGCTGCGAGGTCGGGTCGTCGAGACCCTGGGTGGCCGTCGTGATTGCGAGCGTGTCCAGGGCCGGTCCGACGAAGGCACAGCTGCTCACGTGGCTCGCGGGGAGGCTGATCTCGGCCAGAACCCTTCCGGTCAGGTCATAGCGGGCAACCGTGCCCGTGCCCCAGCGGGCCACCCAAAGACAACCCTCGGCGTCGGCCGTCATCCCGTCTGGCGACCCGCGGTCGACCTCGACGACGCCCACGTGATCGCCTAGCGGACCGTCAGGATCGTATCGAAACCCGACGACCTGTCCGGTGGGCGTGTCGATGTGCCAAAGAGCGCCGTCGACCCAGTCCATCCCATTCGAGATCGTGAGACCGGTCCTGAGCGTCTCCACCGAGGCATCGGGGCTGACACGGTAGAGACCCGCCGTCGGCGAGTCGCCGTCCCAGGACATGGTCCCCACCAGATAGTTTCCAAAGGGATCGGTCTTCGAATCGTTGGCCCGATTCCCCTCGATCTCCGCCTCGATCTCGACCATCCGTGCCCACTTGCCCTCGTCATCGCGGCGGTACACGCCGTCGACCAGAGAGGCGAGAAGGTCCCCGGACTCGTCCAAGCCCACAGCCCCGACTGCCATCGGCGTCTCGATCGACTCGGTCCATCCGCTGCTGACATCGGTTCGATGGATCTTCTTGCCGAGGATGTCCACCCAAAGCAGGTCTTCCCTGACGACATCCCAAAGTGGTCCCTCACCCAGAACGGCACCGGGCTCGGTGAGTCGTTCGACATTCACGATGACACTCTGCCAGGTCAGAGCCCAGAGGGCGTTGGCTCCGATGCCAGCTTCTGACGGGCGCGATGCGCAGCGACCGCCTCTCTGGTCGTGCAGGTGTCGGAGCAATGCCGACGTGAGCGATTGCGCGATGCATCGACGAACACGTCCTCGCATGTCGCCGAGTGACACACACCGAACCGCTCGAAGCCGCCCTCGATCAAGGCGACGCTCAGACCCATGGCGGTGATGGCGCCCAGGTACCGGGACGTGCTCCCGCCCTGGGACTCGAAGTGAAGATGCGGGCCTGGCCCGTGAACGCTGACCCGGGGCACGGCGTTCACGTCGGCAAGGATGTCGTTGAGGAGATCCGCTGCCTCGGATTCATCGGATGCGTCGAAGACCGCTCTCAACCGAGATCGAAGGGCCCGGACCTCGTGGAGGTCACGATCGCTCGGTTTCCAGCCTGGCTTGCACCAGTCGTCGTCATGCGACTCGACGAACAAGCCAATGTCGGCCGGTGTCTTCAGATCGTCCTCGCCGGTGGAAACATCAAATGAGTTGACCAGGTCCACGGCCATTCGGACCGGATGATCGCTGTAATGTGAGAAGTCCATGTGATCCCTTACTCGTTCGGAGCGAGCCTGTAAGGAGCAAACAAACTATAGCTCACTACCGTTCTGAATCGGTGTGAGTCGTCCGACGCGATGGCGCAGTCGAATCACAAGCCGGAGCAACTGGGATGATTCGCGGTGAGCTCAGTGATCAGGGGATATCACTGGACGCAGAACCAATTGCCTTCCGGGTCGAACATCTCGATCCAGTACTCCCCGGCCATCCCGGTAGCTTCACGTTTGAAGGTGGCACCGAAGCTCTCGAGACGAGCCCGCTGCCGGGCGAGTATCTGTTTGCGCTCGTCCATGTCGGTGCCACGCGGGACCACGTTCACGTCGAGATGGACCCGTTGATTCCGAGCACCACCGTCGTATCGCTCGAAGAGAACACGCGGGCCTACCCCATTTGGATCGACACATGCGTTCAGGTCATGACGGCTCTCCTCGGGGATGCCGACCTCGTCGGCGAAGTCATCCCAGGTCTCGAAGCCTTCCGGTGGGGGCTGCAGGACATATCCGAGAGCCTCGGCCCAGAAACCGGCAAGGACAGCTGGATCGTCACAGGCGAAGACGATTTGGATTTGATTGCTCATGGCACCCATTGCTCCTGTATCGAAATGACCGCCCCACCATCCACGGTTATCCACACTCCCAGATCCCAGGGGCGCTCCTGACGAATGCCGAGCCAGCTCGAGTACGAGCCTTCTGTCTCGGAGGCGGGGTCGCCGGTCGAATACCAGACGACGGTCGCACCCGGATCGACTGCGATCACTCGGGTTTGAGGGTTCTGGTTGCGAACGTAGTAGTCATTCGGCGGTGGAGACTCCTCTCCATCCTCCGCCGCCGCGGCCACCGCCGCATCGCCGCTGAACCAGCAGGCGAGATCGAAGACGATCGAGGCGTCGTCGGCCTCCTCGGCGAATCCATACCACTCGCCGTCAGGGAGATTCCCCGGACCAGGCGTGCAGCCCGAGCCACTCGCTCCGTCACTCGGTGGCTTCGTGAGCGTGGTCGTGGCGGCGGTGCTAGTGGTCGTCGCCGGCTGCGTCGTGGTCGTGGCGGCGGCGGTGGTCGTCCTCGTGCTACTCACCACCGCTTCCGATGTCGTCGTGGTCGGTTGCAGGAGTGTCGTGGTCGTGTCCTGGCCGGTTCCACCACCGGCGCACGCCGTTGCCAACCCGAGCACCAGGCCGAGGGTGAGAACGCGGGCCGAATGGAACTTGCTCAAACCAACCTCCTCGTCCATGACTAGCGGGCGCTTTGGTGACATGACGGCGGTAGCGTCCGAGCGTGGGTGTTGCCAAGCATATCTGGTCGGTGATCTCGCTCTGGGACGAGTCGGGTGCGCTCGCCCCACCGATCGATGGAACCGCTCTCACGCTTCAGTTCGATGGGTCCCGCATCTCTGGATCGTCAGGCTGTAATCGATACTCCGGCCCGGCGACCTTTGGCTCCAGCTGCTCCGTGGGCCCATTGGTCACAACCCGCATGATGTGTCTCCGACCGGATGGTGTGATGGAGCAGGAGCGCCATTTCCTCGAGCTGCTCGATCGTGTCGATCGCTACGTGATCGAGGGTGCGGATCGGCTGCGGTTGCTCGACGAGAATGGCGAGGTGGTGGTCGACCTCGAGTCGACTACAACTCCACCGGGAGGGGCTCCCTGGTCTCACCCGCCTCATCAGTCACTGGTTCGACGAAGAGGGGAAGGGCGAGCTCGAAGACGCTCCAGCCCCGGTCTCGAAAGTAGTGGAGGTCTCCACCCATCCGTATCGCCAAACCTCGTGCCACCGGAAGGCCGAGCCCGACAGATCCGGGTCTACCGGCTTCCCCATGGAGAGTGACATAGGGCTCGAAGACCTTGATCTGGTCTTCGGCCGCTATCCCCTCACCGTTGTCGCAGACGCGAACGACACCCATCGCCCCTGACGCCCGTATCCCAACCCTTACCGCCTCTCCCCCATATCGTTGAGCATTCGTCAGGAGATTGCGCAATATCTGCCTCACTCTGAGCGGATCTCCCTCGACGAGTACCTGCTCGCCGTCCTCGACTTCAATGCCCTCCCTCGAACCGAGCAAACCCTCGACGGCCTGGGCAACCTGAGCTCGAAGGTTCACCCGAACCCGCGCCACCGAGAGACTCCCCGTGTCGGTCCGTGCCGCGACGAGTAGATCCTCGAGAAGCGCCACCAGGTCCGACCCCTGGCGGGCCATCATCTCCAGGATGTCGTGCCTCTCCTCCTCGGGAAGGTCGGCACCCATGTCGCTCAGCAATTCGGCGAACCCCACCACGGCCGCCACAGGTGTCCTCAATTCGTGGCCAACCGACGCCATGAATCTGTCCTTGTCGTGCATGGCCTGCTCGGACACCGCGCGCCTCTCCTGATCTCCCCGGTGAAGGGCGCCGGCCAGGTACCAGATGAGGGCGAGCAGGGAGAGAGTTCCCAATATGTGCTCGAGAAGCACGATCTCCGACGGGATCACCCCGCCTCGTCTATTCGTGAGCCATCCGATGATCCCGCTGATGAGGGCGAACAGGACGGCGGCCAGTGGGACCAAGGCTCGGGCCATCGTCCCGCCGGAATCGCTCCAGGTGAGCCTGACCATCGGGTCGAGCGCAGGTCGGGCGGCAAGGACCGAGAGGGAAAGGATCACGAGCAGTACCGACGAGTGCACTGCCATCCCGCTGAATTCCCCAACTCCGTACAACCCTTCCACCCCCAACGCATACCCGGAGGCGGCGACGAAGCCGAGCAGAAGGCCGATGGTCGTCGCGAGGATGTGTGCCCAACGTCGGTCACTGTCGATGAGGAGGAGGCCGATCGCCAGCATGAAGAATGCGAGGGCGGTGTTCGGGGCCATCTGGGCGGGGCTCGCTCCCACCCCACCACCGAGAAGATGCTCTAGACGAAGGTCGCTGTTCGTCGACAGATAGCCATAGAGGGCTGTGAACGACACCACACCGGACAGGGCGGCCAGCGCGCCGCCGACGAGGCGACGAAGCCGAGAGCCGCTCGTCATCAACAGCAGCAACGAGAAGCCGGTCAAGACGAAGCACAGGGCGGTCGCCGGCTGCATGGTGTCCCCCACCGGAAACGGTCGAACGAGCCACCGGATGCCAAGACCCCAGCCTCCGAACAAGACCAGTGAGCCCGCCAAGACCGACAGCCAAGAACCGAAAGCGGCATAGCCGAGAAACCTGGATTGTCTTGCGTTGGTGGCCGTCTGCATGGGACCTGACTCTGGACGATCGTGCCAAACAGGAAATCGGCGTTTTGGGCCGCCACTTGAGAAACCACCCGATCGAGCGGGCCGTGGTTGACGTTGGCTTCTCGACAGCGATGCAAGAATCAGAACGTGATCCACGAAGGCAACCCATTCGTCGACGAGCCGTCGGACCGCGATCCGGCACGACGCTTTCGTGGGAGGCTGGCGGCCCCGGTGACGATCGTCACCAGCGGTTCCGGTGAGACGATGACCGGGTTGACCGTTGCGTCTCTGTTCGTGATCGAGGGAACTCCCGCCCAGATCGCCGTGGTGGTGGGGCCTACTAGTGACCTCTGGGATGCGATCGCGTCCAATGGCAGGTTCGTCGTTCACATCGCGAGCCAAAGACATCAGGGGCTGGCGGAACGTTTCGCCGGACGACGCCCTGCGCCGGGTGGGCTTCTCACCGACATCGCGTTGCACGACTCCGAGTGGGGGCCGGTCCTCGAAGACCTGCCCGACCGTGCCTACTGCACGTCGACGTCGATGACCGAGTCGGGATGGTCCGGCCGTGTGACCGGCACCATCGATCGAGCCGACCTGACGGATCTCACCGACCCTCTGACCTATTTCAGAGGCGCCTATCGCGCTCTCGAATAGCTGCTGGGACGAGACCGGCCCGACCCCTGCATCCGGTTTGGGTCAGGTGAATCGGCCACACGAAAAAACCCCGAGGGAGTGCTGACCGAAGTCGTCACCCTCTCGGGGTTTCCGACCCTGCTGGCACTCCAACCCGAAAGTTGGTCTCCCACCAGGGTTCCGGAATGAACTCTCGTTCCTTCCGAGTCCGGTCCGGGGTTACCCCCGATCCGGCAAAGCCAACTTAAGCCCGATCACGCACACTATGCAAGCCACAGGGCTGATTGAATTTCGCGATCTGCCGATTTCTTTTCCACAGGGCAGTCCGACACGCTTCAAGCCACGGGCGACTCAGTCGGCGTCGACCAATGGTGCCACCTTGGTGCCGAGGAGCTCGATCGATCGAAGCACCTGATCGTGGGGCATCGAGCCGACACTTATGTGAAGCTCGAAGCGTTGGATCCCGAGAACCTCCCGCATCCTCAGGATCTTGGCGGCCACGTCCTCCGGGCTGCCCAAGACCAACGATCCCTCCGGCCCGCGCATCATGTCGAACTGCTGTCTGGTCATCGGGCCCCACCCCCGTTCCCGGCCGATCCGGGTCATCGCCACCGCATATGAGGGATAGAACTCTTCGGCAGCCTGCTCCGCCGTGTCGGAGACATAGCCATGAGCGTGAACCGCGAGTGGGACATCTTCCGGTTCGAAACCTGACTCCTCGAGTGTTCGACGATGGAGATCGGCGAAGAAGGCGAAGCGATCGGGGTTGCCGCCGATGATCGCCAACGCAACGGGGAGACCTAGACGCCCCGCCCGCACTATGGACTCGGGCGTTCCACCCACACCGATCCATATGGGTAGCGGATCCTGCTCGGGTCGGGGATATACGGGCTGATCTTGGAGTGCGGGCCGGAACTTCCCGGACCAGGTCACCTTTTCCTGATCGCGGATACGCAGCAACAGGTCCAGCTTCTCGCTGAACAGCTCGTCGTAGTCGGCCAGCGAGTATCCAAAGAGCGGAAACGACTCGATGAACGAACCTCTCCCCACCAGTAGCTCGGCCCGGCCCTGCGAGATGAGATCCAGCGTGGCGAACTCCTGGAACGTCCGGACAGGATCGGCCGAGCTCAGGATGATGACTGCCGAGCTCAGCCGGATTCGATTGGTGCGGGCCGCCGCCGCCGCGAGCACCACCGCCGGTGCCGACGCCGCGAAGTCGGCGCGATGATGCTCGCCGATCCCGTAGACATCGAGGCCAACTTGCTCGGCCATGACCACTTCATCGATCACCTGGCGCAATCGCTCGCCCGAAGACGGGGCATGACCGGTGCGGGGGTCGGGGATGGTCTCCGCAAACGTGGTGATTCCCAGTTCCACTCTCAATCCTTCAGACGCTTCTGATTTAGTTGAACCGTCAAACGTCTAGGAATCTTCCCGAAGGCGAGCTTCGTCTTCCCCGAAGATGCCGGCCGATTCATTCCGCTCCAACCAGCGGCGGACCCACCACAGCTCCTCATACGGTCGGCCTCGTTCCGGCAATGGTTTGCCGGCGCCGGGAAGATCGTCGAACTCACCCCGGTCGATCGCCTCGAGGATCAGACGCTCGGCAATGGGCCAGCTCTCCATGCCGACAGAGTATCTACTCCTCCTCGGCGCTCTCCTCAGGTGCCGCCGGGCCAGAATGCTCGGTCTCGGCCCAACGCTCTTTGGCCACCGCCACACCCTGGTCGATGACCTCGGCCAGATCACCAACCGCCTTACGCGCCGACTCCAACGCACTGACTCTGGTTTCCCTGGTCGCATCCCAGGCCGATCGAATGGCCTCCGTCGCCTTGTCCAATGCCGATCGAGTCTCTTCCGCCCAGTCCCGACCCTTGCGAGCCGAGCCGCCCCCATTCACATCCTGAGTCATCAGATCTCCTTTCACGTCGAACGGTATCGAATACCGACCAAATGGCCAGAGTCTTTGTTCCCTAGGAGCCGATTTCGATGACGAGGGACCTTCGCCCCTAGACGCGATCCGTGTCCTGGCCCGATGATTGGATCATCGACAACATGGACGTAATGACACAGACCGCCAATCGAGCAGTGGCAGAGCGTCGGGCCCTCAGGGTCGCCGGATACATCGTTGCCGTAGGCGTCAACGTGGCGATCCTGGTCGTCGTCAACAACCTCCTCGATTGGGGATGGCTCCCGTTCCTCACCAAAGACTTCGCCGATCTGCTCTGGCTGATCGATCTTTCGTTGCTCGCAACGATCGGTGCCAACCTGATCTACATCTGGTACGACCCTCGCTGGTTCAAGTCCTTCGGCCAGATAGTGACCGGCGCGATCAGCATCGTGGTCTTGGCCCGCATGCTGCAGGTCTTCCCTTTCGATTTCTCCGGGACGGCATTCGATTGGTCGATGGTCACCAGGGCCGTGCTCATACTGGCACTGGTCGGGACTGCGATCGGGGTCCTGGTCGAGCTCTTCAGAGTCGATGGGCGTCTCGACCGGTAACGACTCGTCTAGGCCGAGTCATCGACCAGGACCCGCTCCAGCTGGGCGAATTGTGCCCTGAAGGTTCGGCGCGCGATGAGTGGATACACCCATCGGGCAAGACCGGGCGGCCTCTTGAATCGGGCCTTCGTCACCTGTGAGATCCGGGAGCCGTCACCGTCAGGGATGACTGTCAGGACGATCTCCCGGTCCTGGAACCGGTCCGATATCGACCACTTCACGTATGAAGCGGTCAATTCGATCACCTCGACCTCGGCGTCGAATTCGATTCGTTTGCCTCCGGGGCGATCGAGGTGTTGATGAAAGCGGAAGCGGGAACCGACCTCTACCCCATCGCCTTCCAGCATCTCGACCGATTCGACGTTGGGGCACCAGAGCGGGTCGTTGCGGGTGTCGGAGACGAACGCGAATAGAACGGCCGGCGGGACCGCGATCCTCGCGGACACCTTCACCGGGCTCACCTCATGATCGGCCACGGCAGCAACGATACGACGATGCGCGCCACCCAGGGCCCCCGACAACCTCAGGTCAGTGGATCGGTTCCAGGAGACGATCCGGGTCGTAGATCGTCACGAGAGGATCGCCCCACCCTCTCAGCTCGCAGTCCGGTCGAATCGTCAACCTGGCCCCGCCCCATTCCCGGCCCGAGTCGACAGATCCCGCGGCGCCGGTAACCGCCAAGAGGTCGAGTGGGCTCCCGAGCGGAAGGTCACGACCGGTCAATGCCAGTGCCCGAATATGCGGGTCACCCCTTGCCCACTCGTCGGCTTCGACCACGATCCGATGGTGCCCGGGATCGGTGACCATCAGCAGCGCCAACAGCAGCTCGTCACGAGCTCCTCGCACGGTTTCCGTCTCCAGGGACGACCTCAGCAGATCCTCCCGACCAAATCCGCGAGCCAGAGCCCAATAGGCGTGGGCCCTGATCATCGAGGAAGGGTGGCCGAGATGCTCGACGATGGGGCGAAAGGTCGACGGCTCCCCGGAGTTGCCCGCCGCCACCAGGAGGTTGCGACGCAAGAACCTCCCCTGTCTCCTGGGCACGAACCACCACGAGTAGCGATCCAATAGCTCTTCGTCGGACATCGCCAGCATCGACTCGAACTGGAGAGCCGTCGTAGTCCCCTCGACCCGGGAGAGCGCAGGCCTTCCTGGAGGACAGGCGACGAGGCACTCGTCGCAACCGTAGATCCGCCTCCCCAACTTCGGGCGAATCCATTGCGGGATCGAACCGGGAGTCTGCAACCACGTCGACAGACAACGTCGGGCATCGAGCCCGCCCGGGCCGATGGCGGCGGTTGGGCACGCCGGGATGCAGAGGTCACAGGTTCCGCAATCGCGGGTCATGGGTGCGGTGATCTCCAGCGGTGCATCGGTCGCGACCGACCCGATCAGCATCCATGGGCCATGGCCCGGTGCGAGCACCATGGTGCTCCTCCCCCACCATCCGATCCCTGCTCGCACGGCGGCGCCACGATCGATCAGCCGATTGTCGTCGATCAAGGTCTCGGCCCTATACCCAAGGTCGCGCAGCTGTTCGGCGATGGACGCCGTGACCTTCCGGACACCGGCGTAGTGATCGGCCGTGGCGAATCGAGCCACGAGTGCGCCCTCGTCCGCAGGGATCCCGGCGTCTGCCAGATAGTCCCACCCGATCACGACGATCCGCCTCGCCCAGGGGAACGACCGCCGGAGATCGGTGGCCGACCCAGGGTCGTCGTATGTGAAGCCGAGAGGTCCGCCCCGGCCCTCCGCCACCGCCGTCACCAGCCCTTGTCGTTCTCTCTCGAAGCGCTCCGCCGTTGCGACTCCAGCCGCCGCCGCCCCACAACCACTCGCCAACTCGAGGAGTTGCGAGGTCAGCCCGGGCACCATGTCACGAGTCTGGCATTGTTCTGTGAACGGAAATAGACCGATGCGGTGGAATAGCGTTCACAGACTGGTCCCAGCCCCCCCAATATGGTGGTGGCGATCGAAAGGAGACAGGATGGGCGCCACTCTCGACATGATCGGGTTGATCGTGAAGGACATGTCCGCATCGCTCGGCTTCTATCGTCTGCTCGGGCTCGACATCCCGCCCGAGGCGGACAGGGAGCCCCATGTCGAGATCACGCTTCCGGGCGGTGTTCGCCTCGCCTGGGACACCGTAGAGGTGATCGAGAGCTTCACCGACTGGGAGCCTCCGGCCGGAGGTCACCGGATAGCCCTTGCGTTTCTGTGCGACGGACCCACCGACGTCGACACCCAGCACGGGAGACTCACGGACGCCGGCCACCAGAGCCACACCGACCCTTTCGATGCGTTCTGGGGCCAGAGGTATGCCTCGGTCCTCGACCCGGACGGGAATGTGATCGACCTGTTCGCACCATTGTCTGACGACTGATCCTGGCCGGTCACGGAGTGCGGAGGTCACGGACCCTCGGGCACATCAAGAGCCGCCGACCGTCTTCCCTTCGATCACGTCTGAGATCATGGTCACCGAACTGGTCACGACGTCGTGTTCTCTGCTGATGAACTTCACCGGCATCCCCGGCTTTTCGAGGGCAAACCAGAAGATCTGCACCATCTCCTCGTCGGTCACGGTGTAGCGCAGGCACTCGAGCCCGCCAACCGGCAGAGCGATCGTCTCCTCGTCGATCCGGGTGCGGTCTCTGGGAAATGAGGCATGGCGTTGAAGGTCGAGCCAGGTGGCTCTGGAGGTCTCCGGCGAGGTGAGCTCCGCTCCCTCGATCGTGAAGTTCTGACTTTGTTGAACGGCTCCCTCGGCATCCGTGGACACGAAGCGATTGACCCGAACATATGTGGGCTGACCCGAACGCTCAACGGAGAGTCGGATCGTCCGACCCGCAGGGCAGCCCGACCTGATTGCGGCGGCAGTGAACGGCGTCGGAGCATGACCTGGGTCGAGGATGTGGGGATCTCCGATGGTCGGAGAGCTCACGACGCCTCGACGAGTCTTCTCAGTGGCTCCTCGAAGCGGGCGAGATCACCGTATGTCTGAATCGACTCGGCCTCCTCCTCGGTCATCGGCCCGACAGCCACCTTGGACATTCGGAGCACCGTGCCCTCCCCGTCCTCCTCGAGGTCGTATCGGGTGTCGAGGATCGTCCCCGCCATCACCCTCCCGCGCGTCGAGAACACATGGGGCCGATCGAACACGGTGACGTGGCCATAGAGATGACCCATGCCGTCACCCCAATCTTCATAGTGGGCTCCGCCCACGTGCGGCTCTACGACAATCGAGCGAACACGGTCCTCGCCATACGTCATGGGAAACCACTCCAGGGTCTCCTCGGTCAATGCCTTGAACACACGCTCGGGTCGTGCTTTGAGATGCAACTCGCTCTCGATGCGAACCGTCCGGAACTGATCTGAGTCGACTGACATCGACGTGCCTCCTTCGGGTCGTTCGACCCGGTGTTTGAGGGCCAGCATCCCGGCGGCAGCCCCGTCTGCCATGGGTGTGACCCAGCGCTCGTACCAATCACGCAGTGGCACCGGGTTGAGATAGTTGAACCGATACCGGCCGCGGCGACGCACCACCACCAGCCCGGCATCGGTCAACACGCCGAGATGCTGCATCACCGCGAATCGGCTGAGATCAGGGAGTGAAGCCGCCAGGTCCCCGGTGGTGCGTGGGCCATCCCTCAACTCGTCCAGCAGCACACGACGGTGAGGGCTGGCCAGCGCCCTCCAAATGTCCTGTTCGCCACCATCGGTTTCGACAATCTCATCGGTCGCCACTGACATGTGATATTTATAGCACATATCTGCAGCTGTGAACCGAAATGGACGGATTCGGTGGAAAAAGGTTCACAAACACGAATCGAGCCCCTCGATCGAGGGGCTCGATTCTGCGTTCGGATTTGGCCGGGTCTCTACAGAAGTACGGCTCGCTTCCGGATGTAGAGGAAGACGATCCCAGTGAAGACCAATGCCAATCCGACGGCGATGGCAAAGGCGGCCATTGCGTAGGAGACGATTCCCAAGCTCAATGCGGTGGTGAGCACCGTGGCATTCATCCACGAGTCCCTCGCTGCGTTGGGGACCATCACGGCCTCGCCGTTCTCGTCCAGGACGGCTCCACCGTTCTCGTCGACCTGCGCCACAGTCCTGGGCATCTGGGCGTAATAC
>JBAULI010000216.1:0-9815 GCA_049578105.1 Acidimicrobiia bacterium
GGTGGGTCGACTTCGAGCACGACTACAAGACGATGGACGCCACCTTCATGGAGACCGTCTGGTGGGTGTTCAAGCAACTCTGGGACAAGGGCCTGATCTATCGGGACTTCAAGGTCTTGCCCTACTCATACGGTGCCACCACCCCACTTTCGAACTTCGAGGCGAACCTCGACTACCGCGACGTCGAGGATCCTTCGATCACGGTCCGTCTCGAGGTGCTGGAGGGCCGGGGCCCCGTCGAACGGGGCGACTATCTCGTCATTTGGACCACCACACCCTGGACACTTCCGGCCAACCTGGCCGTGGCGGTGGGTGAGGACATCGACTACGTGCGTGTCGAGAGTGATGGTGCCCACTACTGGGTCTCGAAGGATCGCGTCGAGTTCGCGTTTGGCGACAACTACCGCGAACTGGCATCGGCTCGCGGCTCCGAGCTCCTCGGCGTCTCGTATGACCCACCCTTCGACTTCTTCGGGGAGGAACGCGATCACGGAGCCTTTCGCGTGATCGCATCGGATGACGTCACGATCGACGAAGGGACGGGCCTCGTGCACATGGCGCCCGCCTATGGAGAGGCCGACTTCTTCGCATTGCAGAACGCCGGCATCACCGTCCTCGTCGACCCCGTGGACGACGGGGGTGACTTCAACGAGTTGGTCCCGGTCGTGGAGGGGGTCAACGTCAAGGCCGCCGACGCCACCTTGATCGGGCTACTCGAGACATCCGGCAAACTGCTCTCCTCGAAGCGAATAGTCCACTCGTACCCATTCTGCTACCGGACCGGAACCCCGCTCATCTACAAGGCGATCCCCACTTGGTTCGTGGCCGTGGAGACCTTTCGGGACCGGATGGTCGAGATCAACGAGACCGTTCATTGGGTTCCCGACTACGTCGGCTCCAAGCGCTTCGGCAATTGGCTTGAGAATGCTCGGGATTGGGCCATCAGCAGGAATCGCTATTGGGGATCGTGCATCCCGGTTTGGCAATGCGACCAATGTGACGAGCAGGTGGCCGTCGGTTCCCTCGATGAGCTGGAGAGACTCTCCGGCACGCGGCCCGACGACCTCCACAAGCACGTCGTCGACGAGATCGGTTGGGCATGTGCCACGTGTCAGGGGTCGATGGTCCGCGTGCCCGAGGTTCTCGACTGCTGGTTCGAGTCCGGCTCCATGCCATACGGGATGGTCCACTATCCATTCGAGAACACCGAACGGTTCGAGGCATCCTTCCCGGCGAAGTTCATCGCGGAGGGCCTGGACCAGACACGCGGATGGTTCTACACGCTCATCGTTCTCTCCACGGCCCTCTTCGACAAGCCGGCGTTCGAGAACTGTGTGGTCAACGGTCTGATACTCGCCGAGGACGGCCGCAAGATGTCGAAGAGCCTCAAGAACTACCCGGATCCCTTCGAGGTGTTCGACTCCTACGGCGCCGATGCGCTACGCGCCTTTCTCATCAACTCACCGGTCTTGCGCGCCGAACCGCTCAGGTTCAGCATCGATGGCGTGGCCGAGGTGGTGCGAACCGTCCTCTTGCCGATGTGGAACACCTACTCCTTCTTCACCACCTACGCCGAGGCCGACGGCGTCACGATCTCGGACCTGAGATCCGCCCCACCTCCGAGTGAGCGCTCCGAGATGGATCGGTGGATCCTCTCGGTGCTTCAGAGCCTGATAGCCGAGGTGAACGAGCAGATGCAGGGTTACTACCTGTACAACGTGGTCCCACCAACACTCGGCTTCATCGACCACCTCACCAATTGGTACATCCGCAGATCTCGGCGTCGGTTCTGGAGGGCGCGTGGCGAGTCGGGCGAGGGTGATGCCGACAAGCTCGCCGCCTTCGCCACGCTGTACGAGGTCCTGACGCGGTTCGCCGAGGTGCTGGCCCCGGTACTCCCGTTCATCACCGAGCACATCTACCAGGACCTGGTGGTCAGACACGACGAAGATGCCGCCCCCAGTGTTCATCATCGTGACTTCCCTGAAGCCGACCAGACGATCATCGACCCCGAGCTCGAAGGGTCGATGGCGGTCGTGAGGGAGGTGGTCCGCCTCGGACGCAATCTTCGCAAGAAGGAGGGTCACAGGGTCCGTCAGCCGCTCCCCCGCATCACGGTCCTGACACGCGATCCCGATGTGGCTGCAGCGGTGGCAACCCATCGTGATGTAGTGGCCGAGGAGCTGAACGTGAAGTTGGTCGAGACGTCCGACGACGAAGAGTCGTTTGTGGTGTTGTCGGCCAAAGCGAATTTTCGCCGGCTCGGCCCCCTGCTGGGCGACCGCATGCGGGAGGTGGCGTCAGCCATCGCCGGTCTCGACACGGAACAGATACGCCGGGTCATCTCCGGGGCGACGGTCTCGGTGGCCGGTGTCGATCTGACGGAGGATGATCTCACCATCGAGCGGACGCCGCGCGCCGAGACCCTGGTGGAGACCAGTGACGACATGGCCGTCGTCATCGACACACACATCAGCCCCGAGCTGGAGCTGGAGGGCATGGCCAGGGAGCTGGTCAGCCGGATTCAAAGACTGCGAAGAGACGCCAACCTCGACGTGACCGACCGGATCGGTCTCTACTGGCAGAGCTCGGACTCACTGGTGCGCACCGCCATCGATACTCACGGTGAAGAAATCGCCAACGAGGTTCTGGCAGTGTTCACCCGTCAAGTCGAAGACGGGCCGATCGAAGCCTTCGATGTCGACGGAAGAGCAGTCGGGCTGGCGATCGAACGCCAGTGAGGGCTACGCCGGGGTAGTCGCCTCATCGTCGGATGTGTCCTCGTCGGACATGTCCTCATCGGACGTGTCCTCCTCAGACGACTCCTCTGAAGTCTCCTCGCCGTCACCCATCTCCCCGTCGGGTGATGAATCCTCCGCCGATGCGAGCTCATCGACGGCCAGATCTATCTCGGACGACTCCACCGTGTCCTCCTGTTCGACGACCGCATCGGTGTCATGCTCGGAGGACGTCTCGGCGTTGCCAGCGATCACCGAGTCCATCTCGTCGAGGCGATCGGCGACGGCCGTGGCCAATGAGGCCAGCTGGGTTCGCACGCCGGCGACCTGTTGCGACATCTCAGCCATTTCGGCGTCGATTTCGGCTTTCTTGGCGTCGCGTTCCATCGTGAAATTGTCTGCCTCGGAGCGGGCGGCCGAAACGATCTCATCCGCCTGCTTCTTGGCATCCTCCAACATGCGATCGGCGGTCTCCTGGGCCGCGACCAGGGCCCGACCGACAGCCGACTCGTCTGCGACCACTGCGGGCGCCGCATGCTCACCGGCGGTGGCACCACCCCGCTCCAGCTCTGCCACGCGAGCCTTCGCCTGGGCCAGCTCCTCCTGAAGATCCCTCAGGGACCCGACCATCTCGTCGAGGAAGTCGTCGACCTCGTCCAGGTCGTAACCGCGTAGCGCGGTGGAGAAGGTCTTCTTCTCGATGTCTGATGGTGTCAGTGCCATGGTTCTTTTCCCTTCCCAGCGGAGATTACGGAGCTTTTGCCTCCCGTCCAAGCATCAGCCGATCCTGACGAGGACACTCATGATGAGATTGATGCCGATCAAAAGGACGATCGGCGACAGATCGAGCATCCCGCCCCCCAGCCTGAGCGGTGGGATGACACGACGCAACGGCAGGATCACCGGATAGATGATCCTGTCGAGAAACACGTTGAGCCGACCGAGAGGGTGACCCGACGAGGTCGGGATCCAAGACAGGATGACCCAGACGATGACGGCATAGAAGTAGATCCTCAGTACCAGGACAAGCAGTCCGATTACATCCACTTGTCAGTCGTCTACGTCGTCGAGCTCGTAGGCGCCGAGAGCGGAGAGTCGGCGCTTCTCATCACGGCTCAGCGTCACGCGGGGCGGCAGAACGAGCACCAGCCCGTCGCCCACCTTTCTCATGGACCCGTCGAGGGCGTAGATCAGGCCGGACGAGAAGTCCACCACACGCCGGACCAGATCCGGCTCGGCGCGACGCATGTCCATGACGACGGGCACACGGTCCCTCACTCGATCGGCCAGGATCCGGGCATCGCCGAATTCCTCGATGAGGATGATGTCGGATTGCACCTCGACCGGTCGCACCAACTCGACGGCGCCGACGGGCTCGACACGGGTCTGGGGCCGATTGGCGGCGCGGGCCGTTGGTGGCGGCTCTACCCGACGACTCTGCGGCAGCGGCTCGACCCGGCGGAGGTACTCCTCCTGTTGCGGCTGTTGCTGCTGTCGCTCCGACGTCTCACCGTCCATCTGGTCCTCATCGACCAATCCCAGGTACACCAGGGCTTTTGAAAAAAGTGATGACATCAAGGTCTCCGGTCAAGTTCGCTCGCCAAAGATAGCCCGTCCCACGCGAATCATGGAGGCGCCTTCCTCGATCGCGACCTCGAAGTCGTCGGTCATCCCCATCGAGAGCTCCCGGACGGATGGCTCCACCTGGGCCAGCTGGTCTCTGATCTGACGCAGCAATCGAAATTGCGGACGCTGTTGCTCGGCGTCCTCCACCAACGGTGGGATCGCCATGACGCCGACCACTTCGTGGCCCTGCCCGATCAAGACCTCCAACAACTCCCCGGCATCCTCTTGCATGACACCGGCCTTCTGCGGCTCGCGTCCCGTGTTCACTTGAATGAGCACCGGTGGGGGCAGACCCTGCCCCTTCATCCACGCCGAGCCCAGTGACGGCCGGTCCATCGAGTGAAGCAGATAGGTGATCGGTCGAATCAGCCTGGCCTTGTTCGACTGGAGGGCGCCGATGAAGTGCCACCGG
This sequence comes from Acidimicrobiia bacterium, assembly GCA_049578105.1. Taxonomy (GTDB): domain Bacteria; phylum Actinomycetota; class Acidimicrobiia; order Spongiisociales; family ZC4RG35; genus JARDZU01. Next base: position 4,777 of record JBAULI010000216.1, read on the forward strand.
ATGTCGTCGGGCAGGGCGGATGCCTTTTCCGACATCTCCTGAGCGCGGTTCTCGCCGAAGTCACGGTGACCCAGCTCATAGAGCTTCATGATGTCTGACACCGGCATGGTCTTCGACACGGCCACCAGTGTGACCGTTGCCGGCTCGCGACCAACTCGGCCACAGGCCTCCTCGACGCGCTCGCGGACCTCCTGATAGCTCACAGCCAACCCAGGGTGGCCATTCGGCCCGGTGTGCCATCACGCCGATGACTGAGAAAACCAGGCTGGTGCATCGTGCATTGGTCGGCCGTCCAGATCTCGAGGCCCTCGAGCTGGGTCCGGATCACCGCCAATAGATCCACAGACACAGAGCCCCATGTCGTCTCGCCGAGGAACGTGGGGAACGACGAGGACACTTCCTCACCGACTTCGAAGCAGCAGACTCCGATTCCAGGCCCGACCCACGCCCGCCGAGGGGCGCCAGAGGAACGACCCATGACTTCTCGGAGTCGTCCGACGATCCCCGATTGGGCACCTCGCCATCCGGCGTGGGCCACACCCACCGCCGTGTCCGACTTCAGCACGACACCCAGGCAGTCAGCAGTCAGGACGGCCACTGGAAGGTCACTCCGCGTCGTCCACATCGCGTCGGCCGGTCCGTGATCCCCCGGCCCGTCTACCTGGACCACCCCGTCCCCATGTTCCTGGGCCACCGTGGCCCAAGAGGTCGAGATGTGGAGCCGGGCGGCCACGCCGGCCCTGGCAACAGGATCGGCCAACATGTCACCGTCCCTGGCATCGGTGAATGCCACACCCGTGACCGGGGCCACTCCGTTCTCCAACGCCGCCCCGCCGGCGTCGGGGGGCCGGATCATCCTTGGACGAAGGTGGGGATCTCGAGATCGTCGTCGTCGTCGTCACGCCCCGAGTAGGTGGAGACCGGGCGGGTGGTCGGCGCCGGCTTGGTCAGTCGTCTCCTGTCGAATCCGGCGGCGATGACGGTGACCTTCATCTCCTCACCGAGGTCGTCGTCGACGATGGCCCCGAAGATGATGTCGGCCTCCTCGTCTGCGTGATCGGAAACGACCCTCGCCGCCTCGGTCGCCTCGTGGAGCGTCATCGAAGACGGGCCTGCCACTGAGAGCAGCACGCCCTTTGCCCCTTCCATCGACGTCTCCAACATCGGGCTCGAAATTGCGCGCTCGGCAGCCTGTCTCGCCCTGTTCTCACCGGTGGCGCGCCCGATTCCCATCACCGACGAACCGGCGTCGGACATGATCGTCCTCACGTCGGCGAAGTCGACGTTGATGAGACCCGGAGTCGTGATCAGGTCGGTGATCCCGGCGACACCTGACATCAGAACGTCGTCCGCCAGTCGGAACGTCTCACCTATGGGGGCGGCGGGATCTCCGACGTCGAGGAGACGGTCGTTGGGAATGACGATCAGTGTGTCGACGGCATCCTTCAGGGCGTCGATGCCCTGTTCGGCATAGACGGCGCGGCGGCGACCCTCGAACCCAAAGGGACGAGTGACCACGCCCACCGTCAGGGCGCCGACCGACCTCGCCACCTCGGCGACGATCGGGGCTCCGCCGGTGCCGGTGCCACCGCCTTCCCCGGCGGTGATGAACACCATGTCCGAGCCTTTCAGGGCATCCTCCAACTCGGCTCGGTGCTCCTCGGCAGCGGCACGCCCGATCTCGGGGTTCGCCCCGGCACCCAGACCTCTCGTGACCTCACGCCCGATGTCGAGCTTGACATCGGCATCACTCATGAGCAGGGCCTGGGCGTCGGTGTTGAGGGCGATGAACTCGACACCCCTGATGCCGGCATCGACCATTCGATTGACGGCGTTGACACCGCCTCCCCCTATCCCGACCACCTTGATCACGGCCAAATAGCCGCCACTCGACGAACTGCTCACAACGTTGTCCTCCAGAGAAATCGAAAGCTGAAGTAGAGGTTTACAGTCCGTGGGGAGCTAAGTAAAGCCATTGAAATTAACCTTCTAGTAGAGGTTCAGGGTTGCTCACTCCCCTGATCGGTGCCACTCCCACCCGTGTCAGCGCCACCACTTTCGGTGGTCCCCGACCCCTCGGAGGCGCCACCGGACCCGGCAGGATCACTCGAAACGAGCGACGACACAGGTGGTGTGACCGCCGGGTGGGCGGGGGCGATCATCGTGAGCACGGAGCCGGCAGGAATCTCTTCCTGGAGCAAAGCGGCCAGACTGAGGGCCTTGGCCTCCATCTCGGTGGCGCGGCCGAGACGGACGTCAAAGCCGCCGACCGTGGCCCACAACTCCCCGTCTCTCCCCAGTTTCACCACGGCGGCCGACGCCAATTCCGGTGGCAGGGCATCGACGAATTCGAGTGAGCCGAGCACCAGCCGGGCCACGTCCGGATCGGACTCGGCATCACCACCGACCTGGATGTGGGGATACTCCCCGTCCGGGCCCGACGTCGTGGAGAGGGCAACACCGTCGACGGCAGTCCACTCCCAACCGCCCTCTACCTCCACCCAGGCGAGGGGGAGACGCTCTTCGACCTTGACCACCACACGATTGGGCCAGTCCCGTTCCACGGAGGCGTCACGGACCCACGGATCTGTCTCGAGGGCAGCCTCGACCTTGCCGGGCCTGACGAAGACCATGGGGGTGCCCGGGAGCAAACCCTCGTCGACCAGTGTGCGTTGCGCCGCGCTGGAAACGACGCCGGCCGTCCGGACCTCGTGAACACTGAGCATCGGTGACAGGAGGGCCCAGACTGCCACCCCAACGACCGCGAGCAGCACCATGAACTTGATCAGACGGCTCACCGTGCGCCGAGCGCGGTCCTCCGCCACCTCGCGTCTTCTCTCCATCAATCTCGGATCGATCGTCACTGTTCGAACCCCACGAACTGAATCTCCGGCTCCAGCATGGTTCCACTCGACTCGAACACGCGGTCTTTCACCGTCTCGACCAGGGCCTTGATGTCGCCTGAGGTGGCGCCAGGTCCGGCCACGATGAAATTGGCGTGCTTCTCGGAAACCGACGCGTCCCCGACGGACAGCCCTTTCAACCCGATCGAGTCGATCAACTCGCCTGCGCTGATGTGCTCCGGGTTCTTGAACACACTGCCCGCATTGAGGGTCCCCCCCGGTTGATGGTCCCGTCTCCATCGGGTTATCTCGCGCAGAAGCTCCCTTCCGCTGCCCGGTTTGGCGGGCGACCCTCTGAATACCGCATCGACGACGAGCTGATCCGATGTCACGTTGCTGTGGCGATAGCTCATCTCGAGCTGAGACGGGGTCATCGATCGCGAGGTGGCGGAAGTCAGATCGAGAATGGTCGCCGATTCCAGGACGTCTCGCGTCTCCGAGCCGAAGCACCCCGCATTCTGGCGGACCGCCCCGCCCACCGACCCTGGAATCCCCACGAAGAACTCGAGACCGCCGAGCCCGGACTCGACCGAGGTGCGTGCCACCAGCGAGAGTGGTGCGGACCCACCGCCCACCAGACGGTCGTCTTCGACCTCCACCGTCGAGAATCCCGGGCCCAGCCGGACGACGACGCCGGCGAATCCCTCATCGGCGACCACGAGGTTGGAGCCGCGCCCCACGATCAGGAAGGGCAGATCGAGCTCGGCGCGGAGTGAGACGAGAAGGTGGAGGTCTTCCCTGGTCTCCAGGATGACCATGTAGCGGGCCGGCCCACCGGTCTTGTAGGTGGTGTACGGGCCGAGATCGACATTCTCGGCCGCCGAGCCCGTTGCCAGCATCGTCTCGAGCGTGGTCGTCATCTGGCCGCCAGGAGCATGGCCAGCTCGGTGGGTACGACGGTGATATCACCAGCGCCCATGGTCAACACCAGATCACCCGATTCGACCCGATCGGCGAGGAAACCGGCCAAGTCGGCCATGTGAGGCACGTAGTGGGTGCTCGCCCCATGGCTTCTCGCCGCCTCGGCGACGAGGGCTCCGGTCACTCCCGGAACCGGTGCCTCACGCGACGGGTACACGTCGGTCACGACCACCTCGTCGGCGACACTGAGAGCCGCCCCGAAGTCGTCCTTGAACCTCGCCGTCCGGCTGTACAGGTGAGGCTGAAACACCGCCCATATCTTCCCGGTAGTGGCATCGCGAGCAGTGGTCAGCGTGGCCCGAACCTCGGTGGGGTGATGTGCGTAGTCATCCACCATCGACACTCCGGCCACGGTGCCACGGAGCTCCCATCTCCTTCCCACACCGCGGAACGAGGTCAAACCGGCGGCGCAGGCCTCGAGGTCGTAGCCGAGGAGGGCGAGCAGCGTCAGGGCGCCGGCTGCATTCGTCGCCACGTGGGAACCGGGCCGGCTCAACGCGACGGAAGTCCGGGTGTCGGCGCTCACGAGCGCGAACGAGCTTCCCCCGGCCCCCGTGACCAGGTCCTCGATGCGCCACTCGGCGTCGGGGCTCAAACCGTAGGTGACCGCCCCGGTCTCGGAGGCCACCCGGTGCGAGCCCGGGTCGTCGTGGCATGCGACCACCGGCCCTGCGACACCGGCGGCCACACGTCGGAAGCTTTCGTACAGGTCCGTCTCGTCGCCGAAGTGCTCCAGATGCTCGACCTCGACGTTGGTGATGACCAACCCGGACAGGTGAAGACGCTCGAAGGTCCGGAACGCCTCGTCGGCCTCGATGACCAGGAGAGGCGATGACCCGAAGTGGCCATTGGTGCCGAGATCGGCGAGGTCGCCACCCACGATGAAACTGGGGTCTTCGCCCGCGGACCGGAGGGCGGCGATCAACAGTGCGGTGGTCGTCGTCTTCCCGTGGGTCCCGGTGGCACCGATCGTCGCCACGTCCGCCGACAGCGCATCGAGCAGGTCGGGTCGGCGCCAAACCTCGACGTTCGACTCGAGGGCGGCCAAGAGCTCCGGGTCGTTGTCCGGGACCGCCGACGATGCCACCACGAGGTCGGCCGCGGAGGCCACCTCCGGGTGGTGCCCGGTATACGTCTCGACACCGAAGTCGACCAAACGGTCGAGGGTCGAGCCACCGCGCAGGTCGGAGCCCGAGACTGTGTGCCCCATCCCGG
>JBAULI010000217.1:0-18578 GCA_049578105.1 Acidimicrobiia bacterium
ACCACTGCCACCGTCGTGATACCTGCGGCGATCGGCGGGATACTCGGTGTGGGAATAGGAGTGCGAGGCGCCCTCAGGGGACAGCTCGGTGCGGGTCTGGGGATCTACTACATGTTCCGCACCTTCTTCAACACCCTGCGCTCGATCGAGGCCCTGATACTGGCCCTGGTCTTCGTGGTCTGGGTGGGGCTGGGCGCCTTCGCCGGCACCCTGGCACTCGCCCTCCACACCATTGCCGCCAATGCCAAGCTCTACTCAGAGCAGGTGGAGAGCATCAGCACAGGCCCATTGGAGGCGGTCCGGGCCACCGGGGCGACACGTCTCCAGACCGTCGTCTATGCGGTGGTTCCCCAGATCGTGCCCCCGTTCATCGCCTTCACCATGTACCGCTGGGACATCAACGTGCGCATGTCGACGATCATCGGCTTCGTCGGTGGCGGCGGCATCGGGCTCATCCTTCAACAGAACATCAACCAGCTGAACTACCGGGGCGCCGCTGCCCAGATCCTGGCCATCGCCATCGTCGTGGCCGCGATGGACTACGTCAGCTCCCGGCTTCGGGAGCGCTACGTCTAGAGCCGCTCTGGCCGGCGAATCACGCCGTGGTTGCCACCGACCCAAAGCCCTAAGTGTCATACCAGAGTCACTCGGACCTTCGCCCGTCGGATGAAGGCCGGATGTGGGATGGCCGGTACACCTGACGCCGGCGTAGCCTTGGATGGCGATGGACGGATTGCTGAGACGAACGCGTCTCGACCGAGAGCAGCTCGAGCACGAGCTCCTCGCCGAGGCTGCCGCCAAGTCCGATCTGAGCGCGGGCCGGGCGGAGGAAGAGGAGCAGGACGAGTTTCGAACGGTCTTCGAGAGAGATCGGGACCGAATCGTCCACACCAAGGCATTCCGGCGGCTCAAGCACAAGACCCAGGTGTTTCTCAACCCGGACGGCGACCACTTCGTCACCCGGATGACACACACCCTGCAGGTGACCCAGGTGGGCCGTGCCATGGCACGCGCCCTGGGCCTCAACGAAGATCTGACCGAAGCCATCTGCCTGGCCCACGACGTTGGGCACTCACCATTCGGGCACACGGGCGAGGAGGCCCTGTCACCGTTCGTCGAGGGTGAATGGCTGCACTCGGCCCATGGCGTCCGCGTTCTCTCTCTGTTGGAGCCCCAGAACCTGACCTATGAGGTGCTCGATGGGGTCCGGGCGCATTCGTGGAGGATCGATCCCCCACCGATGACACAAGAGGGCATGTTGTGCCGGTATGCCGACCGGATCGCCTATCTGACACATGACGTGGCCGATGCTCTACGGGGAGACGTGATCCAGTATCACGACATCCCCACCTCTGCCCTCGTCCTGCTGGGCGCCACGTCGCGTGAGTGGATCGGATCGATGGCCACGTCGGTGATAGAGACCAGCTACAAGTCGGGAACGGTCGAGATGGACGACGAGCATCTGGAGGTGATGGGCCAGCTCCGACAATTCATGTTCGAACGGGTCTATCTGAATCCCGAGTCCGAGAAGCAGAAGCAGAAGGCGATCATGGTGATACAGGACCTCGTCAGGTATTACTCCGATCACCCGGAAGAAGTGCCCGACTCGTTCACCACGCCGACCGCCGACCCCCAACATCGAGCCATCGACTATGTCGCCGGCATGACCGATCGCTTCGCTCTCACCACCCACGACCGCCTCTTCCGGCCCACGCTGCTCGACTGACCACGCAATACCACTGCCACCGAGCCCCCGTTACCCTGACGCCGTGCTCGAGCTGACCGACCTCCACAAGAGCTTTGGGAACGTCCATGCCCTGGCCGGATGCACCTTCGAGGTGGAGCCCGGCAGGATGCTCGGATTCCTCGGGCCCAACGGGGCCGGGAAAACGACAGCAATGCGCTCGATCTTCGGCCTGATCACCCCGGACAGCGGAAAGGTGACCTGGGCCGGCGAGGCGATCGACGACGAGCAGCGGCGTCGATTCGGGTACATGCCGGAACAACGCGGCCTGTACCCGAAGATGAAGATCCACGATCAGCTCTCGTATCTGGGGCGTCTCCGCGGCTTGACCTCGAAGGATGCCTCAGCGGCAGCCGACAAGTGGTTGGAGAGGTTCGGCCTGGCCGAGCGAAGACTCGACCCGCTCGAGGCGCTGTCCCACGGAAATCAGCAACGGGTCCAGCTGGCGGCCGCCCTTATACATGCTCCGGTCCTCCTCGTCCTGGACGAGCCCTTCAGTGGTCTCGACCCGATCGCCTCCGAGACGATGTCGAATGTTCTGAGGGAGCAGGCGGCCGGTGGGACGGCCGTCGTCTTCTCCTCCCACCAGCTCGATCTGGTCGAGGATCTGTGTGAGGACGTCGCCATCATCAACGACGGGCGCGTCGTATTGACCGGGGTTGTCAAGGAACTGAAGGATGCTGCCCCGATCCGACATCTCGACCTCGAGATCGACGGGGACGTCGATCACCTGCTCGAGTCGCTCGAAGGCGTCCGCCAGGTGGAGGTGGACGGCTCCCAATATCGGGTGATCATCGATGCCGACAGCGACCTCCGCGGCTTTCTGGGCCGCGCCCAGGATGCCGGCCGGGTGCGCCACTTCAGCTACACCAGCCCGTCGCTCTCCGATCTGTTCCGGGAGGCGGTGAAGTGAGCTCGATGTCCGTCGTCTGGCAGATCGCACGTCGTGAGATCAGGGAGCGGGGACGATCACGCCCCTATCTCATAACCTCGGCCCTCACCCTTCTCATCGTGGTCGGCCTGGTCGTCGTGCCCGGGATCATCGGGGGTGGGACATCCGAGTACACGATCGGCAGCGTGGGCGAGGGCAACCAGCCGATCGTCACCGCCGCGGAGAGCCTGAGCAACGCCAACGACGAGGAGGGCGCCGACCCATCGGTCTCGATGACGGTGGCACCATTCGATAGCCGCGCTCTAGCCGAGAGCGCCCTCGACGACGGAGACGTCGATGCGGTGCTGGTCAACGGTGACGAAGTCATCGTGAAGGGCGTGGGGGGTTTCGGAGGCAACGACCTCGCCAGCCTGCTCCAGCGAGGTGCGGCCTCGGTCGAGTTGGAGGCGATCGTCTCCAAAGAGGGGACCGCAGCGGCAGACGTCATCTCAGTGATGACCTCGGATCCGCTTGAGACGACAACTCTCAGCGGTCAGGCGGCCGGAGACGAGACACGGGGTGCCATCGCCTACGCCGGACTGCTGCTCCTCTACATGGCGGTCCTCCTCTATGGGACCTGGATCCTCTCGGGGGTGACCGAGGAGAAGTCGAATCGAGTGGTCGAGGTCCTGCTCTCGAGCATCAAGCCGTGGCAGCTTCTCGCCGGGAAGATCGCAGGGATCGGCACCTTGGGCATCGCCCAGTTCGCCGGCACCATCCTGGTCGCGTTCATCGCCCTGCAGGTCACCGGCACTGTCGACCTCCCCAACCTCAACTTCGCCTCGGTGTTCAACCTCGTGCTCTGGTTCATCCTCGGATTTCTCCTGTTTGCGGTCCTGTTCGGGGCAGCAGGTTCGCTGGTCAGTCGTATGGAGGATGCCCAAAACGTCGCCTTTCCCATGTCGCTCGTGGCGGTCATCGGCTTCTTCGTCTCAATCGCAGCTCTCTCCGATCCAAGTGGGCTGGCCGCCGTGATCGGAACATTCGTCCCCGTGACGGCGCCCTTTGTGGTCCCGGTTCGAGCCGCCCTGGAATCGATACCGCTCTGGCAATATCTCACGGCTGTCGTGCTCACGGCAGGAGCCATCACCGGTCTGGTATTCGTCGCCGGTCGGATATATGCCGGTGGTCTCCTGCGCTACGGGACGAGGGTGAAGGTCCGCGAGGCCTGGCGCTCGGCATCCGAGTGAGGGGATAGCCTCCGGCGATGGCCTTCGATGAGACCCTTGCCACCCGTATCCGCGACCACATCGGTGATCATCCGGCACTCACCGAGCGCAAGATGTTCGGTGGCATCGCATTCATGATCCAGGGGAACATGGCCGTGGGCGTCAGCGGTGACGATCTGATGGTTCGCATCGATCCTGCCACCCAGGAAGCCACCCTGGCCCGCCCCGGCGTGAGGCTCTTCGACATGACGGGGAGACCGATGCGAGGGTGGGTCCTGGTGTCACCCGAGTCCACTCGATCGGAAGAAGACCTGGCTGAGTGGATCGAGACCGGTGTCGACTTCGCCCTGAGTCTCCCCGCCAAATAGGGTCTCGGGGAATGGGCTACCAGCACCTCGAGATCGAGCGACAGGGCCATGTCGCCACTCTGTGGCTGAATCGGCCCGAGAAGCTCAACGCCATGTCCCAGGACATGTGGGACGACATCCCCGCAGTCATGAGCGACCTCGACGACGACGACACCGTGCGAGCGGTGATCCTCGCCGGCCGCGGTCCGGCCTTCACGGTCGGTATCGACGTGGGGATGCTCGCGACATTGCAGCCGAGTGGAGCATCGCAAGCCTCCTCGAATCTCGCCCTGTACCACACCATCAAACGCCTACAGGTCACCGCCAGTTGTCTGGCCACCTCACCCAAACCGGTCATCGCAGCGATCCATGGCCATTGTCTGGGCGCCGGGATGGACCTGATCACCGCCTGCGACATCAGGCTGGCGAGCGCCGACGCCAATTTCTCCATCAGGGAGACGCGAATGGGTCTCGTGGCGGACATCGGGACTCTCCAGCGCCTGCCTGCCATCGTCGGCCCGTCACACACCGCCGAGCTGGCCTTCACCGGGATGGACATCGACGCGGCACACGCCCTCGAGATCGGTCTGGTGAGCCGCGTGCACGACGACGCCGGGGCCACCATGAGAGCCGCGACCGAGTTGGCCGATCGGATCTCGGAGTCGTCTCCGCTGGTGGTTCGAGGGATAAAGGCAGTGCTCGGCGCCAACGACGGCAGGACCGTCGAGCAAGCCCTCGACTTCGTCGCGCATTGGAACGCCTCCTTCCTGATGTCCGACGACCTCATGGAGGCGCTCGCCGCCTTCGGGGAGAAGCGCAACCCCGAATTCGAAGGGCACTGACTGCCAGGTCTGGCCTAAAGACAACGGTTCGGTCCGCCGAAGATCTACTTGTCATGACCATTTCAGTGAACGCCGTCATCGACGAGTGGTCCGCTCACCCCCTGGGGAGAGTCACACGCATCGCCATCGGGCTCGTCGGGCTGGGCTCGGCCATCCTGTTGCTCCTGATCGCAACACTGGTCGAAGGCTCGACCTGGCCGTTGGTGATCGCCGGGGTCGGCATGGCCGGCCTCACCGTGAGAGCAGTGGAGCGACCGACCATCCTTCGCCTGTCGACGCTGCTCGCCTTCGTTTTCGTCGCCCCGTACCTGACCCAGCTCGTCTGATCGAGCGCTGATTCTCGACGACTAGCCGGACGGGGGGTCGAACCGAACCCGTGCCGAGCGGGCCACCTCCTCGTACCCGATGCTCTTGTAGATGGCGTTGGCGGTCGGATTGGCCAGGTCGGTGTAGAGATAGCAAAAGTCGTGCCCGTTCTCGAGGAGGTGCCTGCTCTGGATGGCGACGAGGGCGGTCGCGTATCCGTTGCCACGACGCTCGGGTGGCGTGTACACCGGGCCGATCCTCGCACCGCGAAATGCGGGGCCCGAGTGGCCCGACATCGACGCCGGCCCTCCGTCGTCCCACAACCAGACACTCTGAGGGCGACGAGGGTCCAAACGCTGGCCCACCATCTCACCCGCCCGCTCCGGGTCCATGCCGTCACCGGGGTTCGCCTCGAGGATGAAGGCCCGAAACCATTCGACCAGCAACCCGGCGTCTCGCTCGGTTGCCACGCGAGGCTCACCCGGTGGTCGCGGGGGCAGTGTGACTCTCTCCAGCTTGAAGACGCCGTGTCTCAACTCCTCTACCGCCTCCGTCCCGGTGAGCCGACACCAGATCTCGACGAACTGCTCCAGAAAGGGCTCATTGCCGACGACACCCGACAAGTCGGGCGCCGTCTCGAGGATGGATCGGGCGAGGGCGTCCAGACCACGTGGTGAGGTGGCGTCGGCCAAGACGAGACTCCACGGCAGAGTGCGGGTGGCGGCGGCGACGGGCACCTCGCGATCCATCACGACCCAGCCCTCGAAGCTTTCGTACACGTCGGGCTGATCGAGGACGGTCTGGGCCACCCCCAAGATCAGATTGTTGCGAGCCCGATCCTCGACGAGCAGACGCTGGGCGTCGTCCAGAAAGGACCGGGCGTCATGGTGGTGCGAAGCCTCCATCGACCCATTCTGTGCAGTCCGGGCTCGATGATGGCGAAAATCGATGGGCACGCATGGGGGAGATCCCCTATTGGGCCCGCCCAGCCCGTGAACCATGATCGTGACTCGAGGGACGCAGGGCATCTATCCCGTGCCTCGAAGCGACAATGGGGACGAAGGGGGACCGCCATCCGCGGTCCCTCTTCATGTGTCAGGTGACCGTCATCGATCTCTCATCAACTCGGCAGGGCCTCGAGCCATCTCAGCAACTAGCTTCTCCCAACATGTCCAGCTTCGACAAGAGGGGGAGCCGTGAGCTGGAAGGCACCTTGCGTCGCATGGTTGTCGTATTCAGGTTCCTCGGCCTCATCTGGATGCTGCTGCTGGTGGCGATCACCCTGGCGGTGGAGCCCCCACCACGTCTGTGGATCGTCTACGGTTCCGCCGCCCTCGCCGTGGTCTGGACTTTTCTCACCTGGTTCATCGCCCGGACACGGCCGACCTTCATGGCGGGCTGGTGGTGGTTCGCCCTGGACAGCGTCGCCATGCTCGCCATCGGCGCCGCTTCCGTGGCCTCCGGCGCAACCGAGCTGTTCCACGGCGGCCTCCCACTGTCCTACGTGTTCACCGGTGCGTTGCTCGGAGGGCTCCCGGGCTCACTGATCGCTGCGGTACTCCTCGCAGTCGAGCAGTTCGCAGTCCACATCATCGCCAACCTCGGTGCGGTGCGAGCCGCCGGAAGCGTCATCTTCTTCGTCGTGGCAGCCATCGTCGGGTGGACGTTCGACAAGCTGAGGGACTACGACCTCGCCCGGCAGGAAGCTCAGGATCAACTGGCCCAGGAGAAGGCGGCCACGGTGCTCTACGAGGAGAGAGCGGCCCTCGCCGATCGTCTTCACGACTCGGTCCTGCAGACGCTGCATGCGATACGAATGGGCGCCGATGACCCGAGCCAATCGCGCTATCTCGCCCGGCGACAAGAGCGGGAGCTGAGGAGGAACATAGAGGAGTGGCGGTCCCAGTATCGGGACAGCTTCAGGGCGAGCCTCCTCGCCGTGCGTGACGAGATCGAGGACACCCACCGGGTGGAGATCGAGGCCGTCATCCGAGACGACGCCGAGATCAACCCCAGTCTCTCCGCAGCCATAGACGCGGCGCGGGAGGCGATGGCCAACGCAGCCAAGCACTCCGGGTCCCCCAACATCACGATCTTCGCCGAACTGACCAACGGTGAGGCCCACATCTATGTCCGGGACAGTGGCACCGGCTTCTCGGGCGACGGCCGTCCGGATCGCGTGCGGGAGCGACTCACCAAGAGGGTCGAGGCAGTCGGCGGCCTGGTCGAGATCGAGACAGCTCCCGAGTCGGGGACCGAGGTCAAGATCACGGTGGGAAATTGAGCGAGGAGGGTCGTCTTCGGATCATCCTCGTCGATGATCACGACGTGGTGCGTGCCGGGATGAGGGCAATCCTCGACGACGACTTCGACATCGTCGGTGAGGCCGACAACGTCGACAGTGCCATCGAGCTGATCAAAGAGCGGATCCCGGATCTGGTGGTGCTCGACGTCAAACTCCCGGGCGGGGGCGGCGCCACTGTGATCGACGCAATACGACCGATCTTCCCCGACGTCAGGTTCATGGCACTCACCGTGTCCACTTCGAAGGAGGACGTGGCTCGCCTTCTCGACGCTGGTGTCGACGGATATGTCACGAAGACGACACTCGGGGCAGACCTTCCCGATCTGATTCGAAAGACATTTCAAGGCGCCCGACCGGTTTCACCTGACGTGGCGGGCTATTTGCTCGACATCGACGAGGACATCGCCGGTGAGTCGGCCATCTCCAAGCTGACCCCCCGGGAGCGAGAGGTGGTGAATCTGATCGCCAGGGGCTACACCTATCGGGAGAGTGCGGGGCGGATGGGGATAACGGTCAAGACGCTCGAAAACCACATGGCTCACATATTCGACAAGCTCAGCGTGGCCAGCCGGCACGAATTGACCGCTCTCGCCTACGAAGAAGGCTATGTCAGACCCGACGACGAACGGTGACGGCGACATGGCCTGCGAGCCGGGATGGGGAACATTCCCCCTGTACAACCACCCAGATTCCCGATAGAACCATCAACGGGTGGGACAGAGGAGAAACCTTCCTCCTGGAGCCACATCCAAGTGGGGAGAAATAGAGAGCCTCAGGGCTTCTCGGAAAATCGAGGGGGCCTCCGTCGAAAGACGGGGGCCCTTTTCTCGCCGGCTCTCCCCGGGATCATGAGCCCATCGCCAACTCGAGGCGAAGCATCTCCAGAATCGCCTCCAGGTGGCGGCGAAGTGTCTCGGCGCGGGTCAGGGGGTCGTCGATCTCCAGCAGCCGCTGCTGGTCGAGCGACTGCAGGGGTGCGATGTGGGCGAGTTGGTATGTCGCCCGGATCGGGTCATCTGACAACTCGGGAGCATCTCCGACATCGCTTCCGAGCTCCGAGGCCAAGGCCCGAATCGTCGTGAGCAGGGTTCTGCACTGCTCGACAGAGGCGGCCACGTAGGTGTCGGAGACGCCGTCGGGCAAGCGCTCGACCATGGCCCTCGGATAGGGGTCCTCGGCCAGCCACTCCACGATGCGGAGACGCTCGGAGCCGACGTTCACCGTCATGATGGTGCCGTCTTCTTGAGGGGCGGCACCGACCATCCGGGCGAGACATCCGGTCTCGAATCTGACGTCATCCCCGCCGGACTCCGTTCCTCTCTCGATGAGCACCACTCCAAAGGTCTGATCGCCGGCCATCATGTCGTCGAACATCTCGAGATAGCGGTCTTCGAAGAGCCGCAGGGGCAAAACCGCCCCCGGCAGCAACACGGTGCTGAGCGGGAACATCGGCATCGTTTCCATTTGCCTATCCATTCGAGACCATTTCGTGGAGCGGATGACTGCTCTCCACCCTGGCCCGATCAGAACTGGAGAGCCGCCGCCGCCCAGTGGAAACCTGCCCCGAAGGCGGTGAGAACCACCAGGTCGCCCTCCCGGATCCCGCCCTTCTGGATGACTTCCCACATGGCGAACGGCACCGTCGCCGATCCGGTGTTGCCGTACTCCTGGACGTTGACGTACACCTTCTCCGGTCCGACGCCGAGCTTCTTGCGCACAGCGTCGATGATGCGCAGGTTCGCCTGGTGGGGGATCACCAGGGACACCTCCTCGATCCTTCGCCCTATTCGATGGAGGACTTCGGTCACACTCTCGGACATCCGGGTCACCGCCTCGGTGAAGACCCTCCTCCCGTCCATGACCACGCGGTGATATTCCCCCGAGTCGAGCGTCGCCTGACTGAATGGGTTGCGAGTCCCACCGGCGGCCAGGGTCAGTATCCCCGCCGCCGAGCCGTCGGTGCCCGAGACGACACCGAGAATGCGGGCCTTTCCGGAGTCCGGGCCCATCATCACAGCCCCCGCCCCGTCCCCGAACAGAACCGCAGTCGCCCGGTCGGTCCAGTCCATCATCCTCGTGATCAGCTCGACACCGATGACCAGGATCTTCTTCGGCTCGAAGGCGATTCGGGCCCGCGCCACGTCGAGCGCCTGGACGAAACCGGCACAACCGGAGCCACCGAGGTCATAGGTGGGGATGTTCCGGCAACCGATTCGATCCTGCACCAGCGCCGCCGTGTCCGGCGTGTACATCTCCGGCGTGTCGGTGGCCAGGATGATCTCGTCGACATCGTCGGGTGTCAGCGAAGCATCCTTGATGGCGCCCTCGGCGGCGTTGGCGGCCAGGGTGAGGGTGGACTCGTCCTCTGCGGCGACACGACGCCGTTTGATCCCGGTTCGCTGTGTGATCCACTCGTCCGAGGTGTCGACCAGGACGGCCCACTCCTCATTGGTCATGATCCGCTGGGGCACGTAGCCGCCAAAACCGAGAAGATGTGACATGTGGCGGCGAGGTTAGGCCGCGGCCGCTCGCCGATGACGAACTGTGAACCTTTCTGCGCCTTTTTGGCGCAGAAAGGTTCACAGCAGAGACTTCCCACCGGATGCGGCCTCATCCACCAACTCTTGACCTGTTTCTGGGGCCACCAGTCGCCCACGCGGAGGCCCGGCCCATTCAAGATCAGCGGGCGCATTGCCGATTTTCCCTTGTGAATTCAGGCGAGCACGGACGACTGCGCCGGCCTTCGAGTTGGCTGATGATCCTTGGCGCAGTCTGCGCCTTGATGACGGTTGCCGCGACGGTCGGAGCCATGGTCTTGCAACGCAGGGCGAGTGCTCCAGTGGGTGAGGGTGTGGTCTTCGTCAATGACTCGGCACGCGCCGGCGACTTGATCGAGGGCTCATCCGACCCCCACGATGGCGTGCGAGCGGCGCGGAACTCCCTTGGGATCGAAGCTGTCTCGCTCGTCGATTCCGATGGCGAGATCGTGGCGTCTACTTCGGATCCCATGATCGGCAGCGACGTAGACAACCCACTTGTCATGTTTGGCGCCAGCGAGCATCGATTCGCAGCACTCGCCGGTGCCATCAACGAAGACCTGGTGCTCGACGGGGTCGTTTCGTGGCCGGCAGGCAGTGTCCTCTATCAGGTGGTGTCGCCGATCGCGGGCACCGACCAATCGGTCCTCCTCTACTACGACGTCGCAGATCTGCTCAGTCGGCGCACGCCACCGGGCAGGATCGATCCTGAGACGATCCAGCTGCTTGGGCTGGCAGCGATCTTCGGAATCCTTTCGATCGTCGTCTTCGTGGGGCACTCCCGCCTCACCCGTCGATACCGGACCGTGCAGTTGGAGTCGGAGCTCTTGCGTCAGCACTCGGCCGAGTTGGAGACGACCAACGCCGAGCTGGACGCCGCTCGTGACCAGGCGGAAAAGGCCCTGGCCCTGGCCGAAGAGAAGATACGGATCCGATCGGAGTTCGTTCTCATGATCAACCACGAGCTTCGAACACCATTGACCAGTGTGGTCACCGGAGCACAGCTGCTCCAGGCGACCGACCTGACCGAATCGGAGAGGGATTCTCTCCTCGACTCGATGATCAAGGAGAGTGGGCGACTTCTCGAGATCATCGATCAGATCCTGGCGGTGGCGCGGATCGAGAACCGCGGGCTCTCCTACCAGCTCGACCAGGTCTCCCTGGAAGCAGCATGTCGCTCTGTCTTCAACGCCCATCCCTCCGCCACCTCCGAAGCCACCGAACACGATCACGATGGCATTGCCGTCAGAACGGATACCAAGGCGCTCGGGCTCGTGGTCGCCTCGCTGGTCGACAACGCCTTGACACATGGCGCCGAGAACGTCTCGGTCGGGTGCAGTCGTGATCCGATCCCCATCGCGGACCTCGAAGTCGGAGAGCGCCCTGCATCTGCGGTCTACATCACGGTGACCGATGACGGGCCGGGGATCGATCGCGAGTTCCTGCCACGCATCTTCGAGAAGTTCGAGAAGTCGAGTTTCAGCTCGGGAACGGGTTTGGGGCTCTATATGGCCAAGATGATCGTCGACGCCCTCCAGGGATCCATCGCGGTGCGGACCACCCCACGCGCCACGATCTTTCAGATCGCCATCCCGATCGCCAATGTTCGACAAACGGCAGGAGTGAGTTGATGAGAAAGGTGGTCTTGGGCCTGGGCCTGGCCCTGTTGGCAGCGTGCAGCACGACTCAGGCGACCGACTCCGGATTCACACTCCATGAGTGGTCTGTCGACGGCCCCGCCCACCTCACGGCGGGCACCGACGCCATCACGATTCACAACACCGGGGAGTACAACCACACGCTGGTGATCACCAACGACTCCGGAGAGGTGATCGCGGCGACGGGGCTCGTCGCCCCCGGGACCGATGCGGTGCTACCGGCGGACCTCGGCCCCGGCACCTACACCTTCAGCTGCCGAATCGTCGCCGCCGATGACGAAGGAAACCTGATCGACCACTACGAGCGTGGCATGTACCGCACCGTAACCCTCGACGGCTGACACTCTTTTGTGAACCTTTCTGCGCCAAAATGGCGCAGAAAGGTTCACAGCAGGACCTCCTTCGCCCGTTTTCTGAGTTGCCCCCGAAATGGTTAGCATGGCTAACTAGATGGGACGGGCCGAGACGACACCGATGACCGAGATGGAGCTGGCGGATGAGCTGCGTCTGGTGATCGGGCGTCTCGCCCGGCGGCTTCGACAACATGCCGTCGGGGGCCTCACCCCATCGCAGCGATCGGTGCTGGCGACCCTCAATCAATCGGGTGTGCTCAGGATGGGTGACCTAGCCAGGATCGAAGACGTCAGCCCTCCGAGCATCACCGGGATCATCGGCCGTCTCGAGGAGAAGGGCATGGTGACCCGGATTCCCGATCCCGACGACGCCCGGTCGACCATGGTCCAGATCAGCGACGAGGCAACGAGGCTCCTGGAGGAGTCGCGCAAGGCTCGTTCCACCTATCTCGCCACCCAGCTCTCGTCACTCGACGCCGACGAAAGGGCCCGTTTGGAGACCGCTGTCCGAATTCTCGATCGGATGATCGACGAATGACCAACAGCCTCCGAGCGTTCCGCCGGACATTCACCTCGCTTCGCGTCAGGAACTACCGGCTCTATTACGTCGGCCAGGGAATCTCGTTGACCGGGACCTGGATCCAGCGCGTGGCCCAGGCATGGCTGGTTCTCGATCTGACCAACAGTGGGACGGCGGTCGGGCTGGTGACCGCACTGCAGTTCCTCCCGGTCCTGATCCTGGGGCCGATCGGTGGTGTGATCGCCGACCGGGTCGACAAACGCCGCATGCTGCTCGTGACCCAGTCGGTTGCCATGGCTTGTGCCGCCGTCCTCGGGGCGGTGGTTCTCGCCGGTGTCGTCAGTCTCTGGATGGTCTATGTCCTGGCATTCATCCTGGGGATTGCGGCGAGCATCGACAACCCGACACGACAGACGTTCGTTCTCGAGATGGTGGGTCGCGACCGGCTCACGAACGCCCTCAGTCTCCATTCGGCGCTGGTGAATGCTGCTCGAGTCGTTGGACCGGCGATCGCCGGCCTACTGATCGTGGGGATTGGGATCGGGTGGTGCTTTGTCGTCAATGCAGCCACCTATCTGGCAGTCATCATCGCCCTCAATCTCATGTCGACCGACGATTTGGAGACACCGCCGCGACAGGAGCGAAGACGGGGGCAGCTGCGGGAGGGTCTCCGATACATTCGGTCCACTCCCGAGGTGCTGACCCCGTTGTTGCTGATGGCGGTGGCCGGAACGCTCGCCTATGAGTATCAGGTGGTCCTCCCACTGCTGGCCCGATTCACCTTCGGAGGCGACGCCCAGACCTTCGCCGCCATGACATCGGCCATGGGGGCGGGCGCAGTGGCCGGAGGGCTGTTCACCGCCTCGCGACAGAACCGCCCGGCGGTGGCGCTGGCCCGCACTGCCGCCGTCTTCGGAACGGTCCAGGTGCTGGCCTCGGTGTTTCCCTCACTCTGGATGACCCTGGTGTCGCTAGTGGCCCTCGGGGCTGCGGGTGTCTCGTTCATCGCATTGGGCAACTCGACCCTGCAGTTGGCGGCAGCTCCGGAGATGAGGGGCAGAGTCATGGGCTTCTGGGCGGTCGCATTCCTCGGGTCCACCCCGATCGGCGGGCCGATCATGGGTTGGCTCGGCGAGTACGCCGGCCCCCGCTGGGCTCTGGGATTGGGTGGCCTGGCCGTTCTCATCTCGGCCGTATTCAGCTTCAGGAGCCTGGCGTCGATCGACCGGGCCAGAGTGCTCGGACCGCTCGGAGAAGACGGGATCGGGGCACCACCCGCCAAGATCTGACCGCCGCCCCGTACGATTGGGACGTGCCCATAGCCATGCTCCGTGGGGTGCCCAACACCTTTGACCGGGCCATCACCCGCGATCCGGCGCTCAAGCCCGACGTCGCCACGGCTCGGAGCCAGCACGATGCCTACCGGCGCGCGTTGAGCGTGGCCGGGTTCGAGATCGATCTGCTGGCACCGGATGACCGGTTCCCCGACTCGGTGTTCATCGAGGACGCTGCGGTGGTTGTCGGTGATGTGGCGGTCGTCACGCGACCGGGTGCCGAGACCCGGATGGGGGAGACGACCGCCGTGGCGGATCGTCTGTCCCGCATGTTTCGACTGGTGGAGATCGAGCCACCGGGGACCATCGACGGCGGCGACGTCCTCATCCTCGGCAGTTCGCTGTACGTCGGCCTGTCCGAGCGGACGAGCCGGAACGGGATCGACCAATTGACCATGGTGGCCCGGGATCAGGGCATCGATGTCGTCACGGTGCCGGTGGTTGGCGCCCTCCACCTCAAGTCGGTCGTGCTGCCGGTGGCAGAGGGGACCGTGGTCGTGACGGAAGACGCAGTCGACGAGCGTCTACTCGACGGTCTCGAGATCATCCACGTGGACCCGGCCGAGAGGATGCAGTTCAGCGCCTTGCCCGTCGGTGAGAACCGGGTGCTGGTGACGGCGAGCGCCCCCCGAACCGCCAGTTCGGTCGAGAAGCGAGGTTTGGAGACGGTGCCGATCGACATCTCCGAGTTCCTGGTCGCCGACGGCGGCCTCACCTGCATGTCCATCCTCATCGACCAAGACACCTGACTCTCAGACCAGGGCAGCAACCTGTGTCTTCAGTCGGGCGAGAATCGCACCCATGCCACGCAGACGCTGCCCGGACACCGCTTCCTGCAGGCCCATGTGCTGATAGAAGTCGTTCGGCACATCGAGGATCTCTTCCGCGGGCGCCCCATCCAACGCCTCATGGAGGATTCCCGCATAGCCACGCACGGTGGGTGCCTGGGGTGGCACCTTGAAGAAGAGACGCACACCACCGTCCTCCCGTTCGGCGAGCATCGCGAATGGTGTCTGACACTCCGGCACCGGCTCCATCAGCTCCGGATCGTCGAGCAGGCGGTCGGGCAACTCGGGGAGACGCCGCGAGTAGTCGAGGAGCGCTTCGAGCCTGACCTCCTTGGGAACGGCGGCAAACATCTCCGCCACCTTCGAGAGTCTTTCGCTTGCAGTCATCGTCACCTTCCATTAAGCACTATCCGGATAGTGCAAATTCCGAGGCTAGGGAGTGACGCCCGCATGGTGGAATACGATAAGACAGCCGAGTTCGAACAGTACGCCCACCCGGAGAAGCTGGTTTCGACGAGTTGGCTCGCCGAGCACCTCGACGATCCTGACCTGGTGATCGTTGAGTCCGACGAGGACATCCTCCTCTATGACACCGGTCACATCCCCGGTTCGGTGAAGGTCGACTGGCACACCGAGTTGAACGATCCCGTAATCCGGGACTACCGCGATTCGGAGGCTTTTGCCGCCCTGCTCTCCGAAAAGGGAATCGGCAGGGATGACACGGTCATCTTCTATGGGGACAACTTCAATTGGTGGGCAGCCTATGCCCTTTGGGTCTTCACGCTGTTCGGGCACGAGGACACCAGACTCCTCGACGGCGGACGTCAGAAGTGGATCGAAGAGGGCAGGGAGCTGACCACAGACGTGCCCGATCGGCCCCGAACCTCCTATCCCGTGGTCGAGCGGCAAGACCGGCCAATCCGTGCTTTCAGAGACGAGGTGGCCGAGCATGTCGCGGACGGCGGCCGGCTCATCGATGTCCGCTCCCCCGAAGAGTTCCGCGGGGAACTGTTGCACATGGCCAGCTATCCCCAGGAGGGCGCCTTGAGGGGTGGGCACATACCAGGGGCATCGAACGTCCCGTGGAAACGGGCCGCCAACGAGGACGGGTCATTCAAGACTCGAGCCGAGTTGGAAGACATCTATCGAGGAGAGGTCGGTCTGGCACCCGAGGATGACGTCATTGCATATTGCCGCATCGGTGAGAGGTCGAGTCACACATGGTTCGTGCTCGACCACCTGCTCGGCTTCGAGTCCGTCCGCAACTACGACGGGTCCTGGACCGAGTGGGGGAATCTGGTCCGGGCCCCGATCGAGCGCTGACCCGAGCAAGTCCCCCCGCCGATTCCGACCTCTACGAGAGCAGTTTCGCCTTCGCCGCCGCGAACTCCTCATCGGTCAGCAGACCTGACCCGTGCATGTCGGCGAGCCGCTGGATCTGCGTCATCATGTCGTCACCACCCGCTGCGGGCGCAGCCGCCGGAGCCGGGGGCGTTGCCTGCTGACCCTGGAGGGCGGCCATCTGCGCCTGCATGTCGGCCAGCTGAGCCTGCGACTCGAATGCCGCCTGTTGGGCCGCCTGCTGCTCGGCAGCGGCCTGAGATCTCGCATCCTGGCTGCGGGCCATCCCGCCCACGACGGCCGATGCGGTTCCCGCCACCACCGCAGTGCGTGCCATGGTCCCAACCAGCCCTGGTCTTCCCATTCTTCTTCTGGGCATATCGTTCTCCTACTCGGCTATTCGGCGGCCAATGCGGCCATGACTTCATCGACGACCATTCCGGGCACTCTCAACTGCGCCATCAGCACACCCCCGGCGTCGTATATCGCATCGCGAACCGGCTTCACCCAGGTGTTCTCGAACACCAGCATCAGAGCCGAGGACCCTGGCTCGAGCTGTGCGGCGATCTCCTCCTCGTCTTCCTCCGAGAGGAGACCCTCGGAGTCGTCCAGGAACTGTGACAGAGCCTTGATCGAGTCATCCGAGTCCACCTGCTCGATCTCCACGAAGGTGACTTCTCCGTCGCCGTCCTTGGTGATGAATACGCCATCGACGAGTGTCACCACCTCTCTATCGATCAAGTCTTGGATCTCGGCGGCGATCCTGCCGCTGCTTGGTGTGTCGGGGAAGCCGATGACCACCAGCTCGATCGGGCCTAGAGAAGACATACGACCTCCTAAATGTCGCCAGAGTACTGAGGCACCCGGGCTCATCCGGATGGCCCCGGGATCCTAATCGCCCCCGAAGGGGCCCACTTCTCGAGCATCCTCCTCGGCGTGGTCGCCCACATCCCCGGCGTTAGGCTCGCCGTCAGTGACCTCGAGCTTGCCGGTGACTCCGACGTGAAAAGCCTCTTCGCCCTCGCCATGGCTTTGACACTGGCCACCCTCCCGCCGGGTGGGAGCTTTCTCGACGACGACGGGAGTGTCCACGAGGGGAACATCGAGGCCATCTACGCCGCCGGCATCACGACCGGGTGCAACCCACCGGAGAGCAACCGGTTCTGTCCGGATGACACCGTGACCCGGGGTCAAATGGCCGCATTCATATCCAGGTCGCTCGGTCTTCCCGCAACGGACGTCGACTACTTCACCGATGACGACGGAACCCTTTTCGAGGGGGCCATAGACCGAATCGCACAGGAAGGGGTCACCGTCGGGTGCAACCCTCCGGCGAACGATCACTTCTGCCCGGATCGTCCGATGAGCCGCGGGGAGATGGCCGCCATGCTGGCCCGGGCATTTGACTACCCGGGGTCGGCGGTGGACCACTTCACCGACGACGACGGCACGTTGTTCGAGGCGGCAATCGATCGGATTGCCGATGCGGGGGTCACACTCGGATGCAACCCGCCCGCCAACGACCACTTTTGTCCCTTTCTTCCTGTCACCAGAGCCGAGATGGCCACGTTCCTGACCCGCGCCCTCGGTCTCACCTCGAACCCGCCACCCCCTCGTCCCGTCCCCGCCGTCGTGGTGCAGGGAAGGGAAGCGTGGGGAGCAAGGCCCGCGGACACCGGCCGTCTGATCCCGCACACGATCACCAGGATCACCATCCATCATGCCGGGACCCAGACCGGTGTCACCGGGCCGGCCCAGTTCCGTGGGTGGCAGAACTGGCATATGGATGGTCAGGGCTGGCCCGACATCGCCTATCACCTGCTGATCGGTATCGACGGGACGGTCTACGAGGGCCGGGACCCGGCGTATCGAGGTGACACCGGGACCAGCTACGACACCACCGGCCACTTCCTCGTGGTCGTGGAGGGCAACTTCGAGGTCGAGCAGCCCACAGCCGCCCAAATCCAGTCGCTGGAGAGAGTGGTCGCCTGGGCGGTCGAGACTTATGACGTTCCATTGAGTCATATCGCCGGTCACAGGGACTACGCCGCCACCAGCTGTCCCGGCAAGTACCTGGAGGGCCGAATCACGTCCGGCGCGTTGCAGGCCGCGGTGCAAGACCTCCTCGACCAGGGCGGCGTCGACCTGATCTGGCCCTAGGCCCTCCCCTCGCGCCGGCACGAACTCACTGTGCCGGCTCAGACCGCTCTCAGGTATCCCTCAGCTTGGAGCTCGATGATCGAGCTCTGAAATCAACCGGAGAACCGCTCTTGGAAAACAATCGAAACACCGCGTCGCCGGGCACGCGCAAGCCAAAACCCCATCCCGCCCGACGCTCCCGACGACTGACCGGAGCCGCCTCGGCGGTGACCGCACTGGCCATGGTCGGAGTCATGACAAATC
>JBAULI010000218.1:0-4335 GCA_049578105.1 Acidimicrobiia bacterium
CTCGCCGAATTGAAGGACGAGCGGGACCTGACGTTGATGTTCATCACGCACGACCTCTCGGTACTCACCTATGCATGCCGTCGGCTGGCCGTCATGTATGCGGGCCGGATCGTCGAAGAGGGGCCGAGCAGGGACGTGTTCGCCAACGCATCACATCCATACACCCGTGCGCTCGCCGCCGCCTTCCCCACGATCGGAGATCCCTCCTCCCGCATGGCCCCATCCGGCCTCGGTGGCGACCCGCCCACTCCGGACGCACTTCCGCCCGGTTGCCCCTTTCATCCCCGTTGCCCTCTGGCGGTCGATGAGTGCAGAGATGCGGAACCGGTGTTGAGGCACAGCGGTGAGGATCGGAGGGCCGCATGCATCCTGGTGTGACCCCCTTGGTCGAGGTGCGGGACCTCTGTGTCTTCTTCGGAGACTCCCGTGCAGTCGATGGAGCCTCTTTGCAGGTGGCTCCTGGTGAGGTCCTGGCCCTGGTCGGCGAATCGGGATCGGGGAAGACCACCCTGATTCGCGCCATACAGGGTCTGCAAAGGCCGACGTCGGGCACGGTCACGATCGAGGGCCGCGTTCTCGGGGCCAAGGAAAAGAGCCCGGTGCAGACCATCTTCCATGACCCTGCGATCCAGATGGTCTTTCAGGATCCGACCGGGGCGCTCAACCCGAGACAGACGATCTACGAGATCGTGGCCGAAGGTCTGCGAATCCATCGAACGTCAGAGGGGGAGAGAGAGCGGGTCTTGGAGGCGCTGGCTCGGGCCGGCCTCAGACCGCCGGAGCGATTCCTCCAGATGTATCCGCACGAGATCTCAGGTGGTCAACGCCAGAGAGTCGTGATCGCCGGCGCCATGGTCCTGCAACCAAGGCTGCTCCTCGCCGACGAGCCTGTTGCGTCACTCGATGCCTCGATAAGGGGCGAAATCCTCGCCCTGATGCGCAAACTCGTCGTCGAGACGGGACTGGCCATTCTCGTGGTGACCCATGACCTCGGTCTTGCCTGGAACATCGCCGACAGGGTCGCGGTGATGTACCTCGGTCGAATCGTCGAGACCGGCACCACCGAGCAGATCTTGGAGAGGCCCAGACATCCATATACGCGCGCTCTGCTTTCGGTCGTGCCGGAGACACAGAGGATGGAGCAGCAGATCCTCATTGGCGAGATTCCGGACTCGAGACGAATCCCCAGTGGGTGCCGGTTCCATCCCAGATGCCCGCTCCTGCAGTCAGGCGTGCTCGGCGCCGACGTTGCGGCCCGGTGCTCTGCCGACGATCCAGGTCCGGTGCCCGCCGGATCAGAGCGTGCCGCCGCTTGTTGGGCGGTCGATCAGACCATGTAGGTTCGGGTCGGGTCGCTCTCCCCGAGAATCGGGCGACCCGGGTCGAAAGGCGAGATGTCGAGGCTCGTTGTTCCATCGATGGCGAGGTCGGCGAGGATCTTGCCCAGAATCGAGGCGAACTTGAATGCATGCCCGGATCCGACGGCCATATAGACGTGCTCGGTCCCCGGGACGCGACCGAGGATGAAGTCCCGGTCAGGGGCCAGTGTGTAGAGACAGGTCTTGGCCAGGTGGACGCCGCCGATGGCGGACGGAAGACGTTCCCGGCCGAACTCGAGGACGGCTTCGGTGACGTCATCCCTGGGCTCCATCGAGCGTGTCTCGGGGTCGGTGACGATCCGGCAGCGATCCCATGCGATCTTGACCGCCGGCTCGCCGAAGATGGGGAACCCGTAGAACGATGGGATGTCCATCCAGATCCAGATCGGGAAGCGGGCAGGGTGGAAATCCAGCGGGTTGCGCGGGGTGAGATAGACCACTTGCTCCAACGTGACCTCGAGCGGGAGCCGCAGCCCGAAGTTGCCCAGCATCGGATTGGTCCAGGCGCCTGCCGTGATCACGAGCGACCCGAGTCGGTGAACCTGGCCTCCGGCAACCAATTCGACTTCGCCATCGACCTCCCGGATGGAGCTGACGCCCGCTTCGTCGATGAGGGTCGCACCGTGGTGACGTGCCAGGTTTCGGTGGGTGTCGTTGGCCCGTGATGCCATGACCAACCCTGAGCGCTCCTGAAAGAGCGCTTGCACGTCTTCTTTCAGATCCCATTGGGGCCATCGTCTCATCACATCCCCGGCGTCGAGCTCCTCGAAGGAGACCCCGCCGGCCGTCATCGAGGCGCGATAGGCGTCCAGTCCGATGGCGGCGTCCGGGGGGGCGAGGTCGAGGCCGCCGGTTCGAAGGATCAGTGGCTCACCCGACTCGACCTCCACAGTCTCCCATGCCGCATACGCCTCCCTGGCCAGCTCGACATAGCCCGGAGTGTGATAGGAGAGACGGATGATCCGGCTGTGGTCCTCAGACCCACCGCGAGCATGGCCGAGCGAGAACTGCTCGAGACCCAGGACCGTCGTGCCCGACCGTCGTGACGCCCAGAAAGCGGTTGCGCTTCCGATGCCGCCGAGGCCGAGCACCCCGACCTGGTGGTCGCTCACAAGAGGTCGTCGAGATAGCGCCTGATATCCATGGAGTAGTCCTCCATCGGTGCGTAGAAGCCGCTGGTGAATCGACGGGACCCCATCCCTCTCTGCACTGATTCGCAGACGGCCCAATCCTGTTTGTTGACCATGTCCCAGAACTCGACTGCATCGTTGGGGTCGAAGGCCGGTCTTGTCATCTCGTCCTTGTGAAACAGGAAATCGCAAACGACGGTCGTGGCGTCCGGTGCCGAGGGCCACAGTGTGAAGGCGGCCACATGATCGGCAGACAGACTCAACATCAAGTTCGGGTAGATCAGCTGACCCTTGTGCCGTGTCTTCTCTTCTTCGGAGAGACCTGGGAAGGGCTTGCGGTCCGTGGTGCCCGATGCGGTGAAGGTCCACGCACCCTCCCGGTGGGGAATTCCCTGGTCCCAATCGAGGTCCGACCCACCCCTGGTCCTGAACGCCGGCACCAGCTCGACCAACTCCGGGTGCACCGGCCCGCAGTGGTAGCACTCGTTGTAATTCTCGACTATCGCCTTCCAGTTGGAACCAACCAGATAGATGACGCGAGCGGCCACCCGCAGGTCGGGAAGCGGGTAGTTGGCGAGATAGCCCTCTGTCTCCTGGAACTGACGACTCAGCGGACGAGCCTCGTCGGGGGTCAAATGCACCCAGATGAATCCGCCCCACGTCTCGACTCCGACTCGATGGAGTGGAAGGTCTTCCTTGTGCAGCCCATCGCTCTCGTCGAGGAATGGGGCGGCGCGAAGTCTCCCGTCGAACGAATAGGTCCAGGCGTGATACGGGCACTGGATGGAGCCGGAGAAGTGACCGGTAGGCCCGATCGCCCGTTGCGACGGCTTGCCCGGCTCCCAGGTCAGCTGCGACCCCCGGTGACGACACAGGTTGAAGTAGGAGGCAAGTGAGCCGTCCCGAGTGCGAGTGACGATTATGGACTCCCCAGCGACGTCGCACACGAGATGATCCCCGGGCTCGGTGAGCTCTTCCTCCCGCCCGACGCAGAACCACTGGCGGCTGAAGATGGCCTCCACCTCGCGGTCGAACCAGGTCGGCTCCACATAGGCATCGCGGTGAAGGGTCGATTCCACCGGTGAATGGTAATGCTTGCCTCAGGCCGGCCCTCGTTGGACCGTGTCGTCCCTCTGCTTCGCGTAGATCTCTACGCCGTTGAGCGTGGCCGTCAGCTCGATGGAGAGGTAGAAGTCGTCGGCATCGGCCGTGAGCTCGAGACGTCCGGTCGCCGCGGCGAGCCAGCCCGGTCGGCTCAGGCCGGCCGTTGCTTCGGACCACGCTCGAGTGGTGGCCGGATCCACATCACCAACGGATACGGCCCATGTCTGGGCCGAGTCGACGGTGAGATTCCCTCGCTCGGGCAGGAGCTCGGTGTCGACCAGGCTCCGGGTGTACGTGGTGACACCCCCCCGGTGCTCCCAGCCACTGTGGCGTTCGGAGCGAATCGTCTCAGACGGTGGGATGGGAATCGACTTGGCCTCGGGCCACGAGAGAATGCTCGACGGTGAGCGCGGAGGAACGGTGGGCAGCAGCAGCGTCGATTGGGCGGGGTCGATGCGGAGCGTGAACGTTTGGCCGGGGGGCCAGACAACCGGGAAGTCTGCCCCCGCCACTGCGAGACGGATGATCCAGCCCTCCGGAATCACAGCCGAGGTGGCCATGAGCGTGATGGTGACCTCGTCGACCCGGTCAGGCTCCGGCGCCCGCACCTGCGACAGGTCGTTCGAAATGGCGAGGTTACGACTGCCACGGGTGATCAGATGGCTCTCGCCTCGAGGGTCTATGGCCAACAACCTCGCCGCGACCATGCCAACGTTCCGGTT
>JBAULI010000219.1:0-2002 GCA_049578105.1 Acidimicrobiia bacterium
CTCGCCCTCACCGCCCTGCTCGTCTCGCAGGCCGCCGTGGCCCTGGTCGACCTGCCCCATCACTGGCTCAGCGCACGAATCGGAGGGCTGGGAATTCGTCTCTCCATGATCGGGCTCCATGTCCTTCTCGGATTCGCCTTCTTTCTGCTGGTCCAAAAGGCGTCGGCACAATCGCACTTCCCACCCGGCCTCAGCTCGGACCGTCAGCTCGAGCTGGTGCTGGACACCAGGCCTGAGACGATGCTCCCCGACGGAGAAGAGAGAACCGACGCCGACTGGGACGATCCGGCCGGGGCCACATTGGGCGAGGCAGTGGTGTGGGAACGCCACGCCATCCTCCATCGGCTGAGACGGATCCATCTCGCCGCCGGGTTGCTGGTTGTGGCGATGACGGCTGCCCGAGGAGTGGGTAGCACGGCCCTGGGATGGGTGGTGATCGCCGGTTTCGCCCTCACCATCTGGCTCACGGTGGCGACCACCTTCACACCCAAGTCCCGTCTGGTTCGCATCGCCACAGCCTGGGCTCCCGGCGTGTCCATCGGGGTCGGAGGCCTCTGTGTCGCCCTCTTGCTCTTCTTCGATCTCCCCGCTTCGAGTCATTGGACGGGCGTCCACGAAACGACCTTCGAGATCGCCTTGGTGATGTTCGCCGCCGGGGCGGTGACATTGATGACCGGGTTGGCTCCTCTGGGCTCGTTTGCGATCGGTGCACAACTCGGTGGTGCCTTCGGGATCGCGTCGGCCGTCGTCGTGGAGTATTTCGTCGGAGTGGACGAGATCAAGGACAACGGGGCCGGGTGGACGTCGGTGGCGATGTTGTTCCTATTCGTCATCCTTCTCATGCTGGTGGGCCGTCTGGCCCGACCCTGGGACGGCTCGGGTCTCGACTTGGGGGCCGACGACCCCGACCACGGGCGCAGTCGGCGGCTCATGACCATGCTTCGACGTGTCACGATCGACGCACGCGCCGTCTTCAAGTTGGCCGGCCTGTTTGGGATCGCCGCCGGGGGCATCGCGGTCTACATGGGCTGCTTCCGCGGCTCGGCTTGTCATCCGTTCAACCTTGGGCGACCGCCAGGACCCGGACTCACCGTTGCCCTGGTGGCAATCGCCCTGATCTTGCTGTGGTGGACGGCACACCGGGTGTTTGGCCCGATTGCGTTGCTGCTTCCGATCGGAGTAGGCATCCTGGTCGCCGCCGGGGCGGCCGGATTCCTGCAGTTCTCCATCCTCAAGGTCCAGATCGATCTGACCTCACTGGTCGGGGTGTCGATCGCCTTCACCGTCCTCCTTCCGGCGTCTTTCATCATCAACAGCCTCGTCAGAGGATTTCGCGATGCGGAGCGGCGACGGAAGGTGGGGATCCTCTGGGACATGGCCTCGTTCTTTCCACGCTGGTACCACCCGTTGGCCCCACCGGCATATGGCCCTTTCGTGGTCCAGCAGCTGAAGAAGGAGCTGACCGAACGTCCCAGGGACCTCCTCGCCGCCCATTCCCAGGGGGCGATGATCTCACTGGTGACTCTGGGTCAGATGGATGGGGATGTCGGGGTCGACTTTTTGACGTATGGATGCCAGCTCGGACTGCACTACCCGCGGCTTTTTCCCACGGCCGGCATCGCCGAGTTGGTAGTCAAGGTCGGGGGAAGGCTCGGCCCTGACGGTTGGATCAGCCTGTGGCGGCCCAGCGACCCACTCGGTGGAGAGGTCGGAGGGCCGGTCGGCGACCGGCGAGTGACAAACGGCGTGGGGCACTCGACTTACGAGCTCACCCAGGACTATCGAGATGCGAGACGAGACCTGATCGACTGAAGACGGATCTCAAGCTTTGGTGGCAACTGCCCTGATGACCCGTCGGGGCTCCTGGTCCCAGTCAGGCACCGCATCGACGTCTTCGAAGATCGGGAAATCGAATTCGGACCACACCCGGCGCAACTCGCTCGGATCGATGTCCACGGGTCTCCTGATAGGGGTATCTGTCGAGGAGGCGAAGCTCTCGATC
>JBAULI010000220.1:0-1688 GCA_049578105.1 Acidimicrobiia bacterium
CCGTTCTCCTCGTCGGTGTGCTCCTGGCACGGCCGGCGAGCACGGCACCGATTCTCGGCAGTGACGGGCAACCACTGGCCGGCAGCATTGCCGAATTCACCCAGGTCAGTCTTGGAGGCCACGAACAGACTGTTCTGATCCGGGGTAGAAGTGTGGACAACCCGGTTCTCTTGTATCTATCGGGTGGACCGGGTGGGTCGGATCTTGGCGCCATGCGACAGGACGTCACGCTGGAGCAGGATTTCGTCGTCGTCACCTGGGAACAGAGAGGTGCGGGCAAGTCGTATTCCTCCCTGGATCCAACCGGCACCCTGACCGTGGACGAGATGGTCGCGGACACCGTCGAGCTGACCAACTACTTACGCAAGCGTTTCGACGAGACCCGGATCTATCTGGCTGGGACTTCGTGGGGGACGACGCTCGGCGTGCTGGCGGCCCAGCAACATCCGGAGTTGTATTCCGCCATGGTCGGCACCGGTCAGATGGTGAGCCAGCGGGAGACCGATGTCATGTTCTGGGAGGACACCTTGGCCTGGGCCGAGACGACCGGCGATGAGTCCCTCGCCCAGACCCTGCGGGCCAATGGGCCGCCTCCCTATGACGACATCTTGAAGTATGAGGCCGGGATCTCCCATGAGCACGATTTCAACTCATACCCGGGTCTCGACCTCAGCAAAGAGATGCCGGCAATCCTCTTCGTCCCGGAGAACACGTTGATGGATCGGGTGAACGGCTTCCGCTCGTTCCTGGACACCTTCTCGGTTCTATACCCACAGCTGCAGGACATCGACTTTCGGGTCGACGTGCCCCGACTCGAGATCCCGTTCTACATGGTCATCGGGCAGTACGAGGCAAGAGGTCGTGCGGTCCTGGCCAACGAGTGGTTCGACATGCTGGATGCCCCGGTCAAAGAGAGATTTGTCTTCGAGCACTCCGGCCATCGCCCGATATTCCAAGAGCCGGCCGAGTTCGCCGAGGTGATGCGTCGGGTCTTGTCTGAAACCGGAGCCCGGTGAGAGCACACGGCGCCCGATCAGCCGACTTCGAGTGACTTCCTGGCGGGGATTCGCTCGCGATCGGCTGGTGCCGGCCCGCCGGCATCCTCGATGCGGACCCAGGTGAGGATGGCGAAAGCCCCGATGACGCCGACCAGCGACCAGCGGAGAACCGGATTGCCCATATCGGTCCCCGCAGTGATCAGGTGGATCGTGGAGAATGCGAACAGTGGGAAGCTCAAGTAGTGAGTTCTCTGCCACACCCGCTTCGACAGCCGTCTTCTCATCAGGGATGTGACTTCCACCGCGGCCAGCAGATACATGCCGACGACCCCCCACGCCACGGCCACCGGATGCCATGTTCCGGTAAGCGGCACCAACACGTTGGTGAGGCTGATATCGGTGTAGGAGTCGACCAGGAGTGAGGCGACGTGGATGATCGTGAAGATGACGGCCGCTCCCCCGAGGAAGCGGTGCAGATCGAGGAGCCAGTTGGGACGCGGCCGCTTGCCCAGGGCCTTCGTGCTGAGCGCCAGGCCCCATAGGACGGAGGCGGACAGCAACGCCCATCCGACGATCCCCGAGGACCGCGCGATGTACCAGGTCAGCTGGGTCATGGCATAGCTCCCTCGAGCCGGGCAGCATGCTGTCTGGGAGCGAACCTGTCGAAGCCGGGTGTCGACATCACATCAC
>JBAULI010000221.1:0-1846 GCA_049578105.1 Acidimicrobiia bacterium
CAGGAGGGTCTCTACGCCGTGAGCGGCCAGATGGCGGTCTCGGTATCTCCCGGATCACTCATAACCGTCATCGACATCGACAGTGGCGAGACCTTGGCCATGCTGCCCTTCGATTCGGACAATGGTCTGGTCAGTGGAGTCTGTTTCTCCCCGGATCTCAGCTATCTGGCTGCGGTCAGTTCCACCGGGCCTGTCCAGGTGTTCCGGTTGGCCACCGAGGAGTTGGTGGGGACCATGACGACCAGCGAGACCAATTGGGGTGTCGGCTGGACCGGCCCCTCTCAGCTCGCCTTCGTCACCGAGACGTCGTCGGGCGGCCGTCTCCGTCTCTTCGACCCCGGCACCTCTTTCAGCGTCGATGTCGCCCAACTGGCCGCCCCAGGCGAATGGAGGATCGCCACCAGCGGGCCGGTATGTTGATTGCTCAACGCGCCAATGCCGGTCTAGTCACACCAGATCGAATCAGGGTCCTCCGGTGCGGGCCATGCCTCGACCCGATCGTCGCCGACCAGATAGGCGATGGCCCCATCCGCCGATATCCACAGCTCCCGGTCATCCCGTTGATATCCGGTATCGACCGCGTCCGGTGGCAGCTCCGCGTTGTCGTCAAAGGTGCCGACGAACGGTACGTCCATCATGTCGTTTGGGTCACTGACGTAGGTCCGGTCCTGGTAGGTGAGATAGGTGACCGACTCCCATCCACAATGCTCGGCGCCCTGCAGAGAGTTGATGATCGAGGTGGGGACTCGGTTGTCATCGGCGTCGCGCCAGACTTTGACCGAGATCTCGTCGTCGCTCGATGGGTCGAATTCGGCAGGATCACAAGTTGCGAAGGTTTCGACGACCCACCCGCTGGCCAGCTCGTCGAATCCGACGGCCTCACTCCGGGCAGCGATGACCGCGACCTTGGATGCTCCATCCACCGCATACGTGTAGAGCACCCGATCGGTGTCCCTGCCGGTCAACGCATAGCCGGTGGCGGGCAGACCGAACAGGTCCTCATCTAGGAATCGGGCCATGGCTTGCTCCGGATCGGAACCGGTACCCGTTGGGCCGTAGTCCAACGCCCATCCCCCGCTCCAGATGCCGTAGCTGCACTCGACATAGTTCGAGGCCGCACCTGCCCGGTCCGCCGGGTCCGGGGCATCGGCGATTGGCTGTTCGTAGAGATCGAGTTCTGGAATGGCATCGGCATCAGTGACAGATCCGACGGGGCCACCGCCACAGGCCGAGGCGAGCAGGAGTACGCAAACACCCACCATCACGGTCCGTCTTGGCATCGACATCGTGGTTGCTCCGACGTCCTTGGATTCGAGCTTGCAACGTCAACGATAAGACGTATCGGCGCCACGCAACGGTTCCGTAAGTGACCCTCGGGGGCGCGCGGCCAGGCTGGGGCTAACGTGATCCGGGCCTGATGCTGATTGGAATCCTGCTCTATCCCAATGTCGATCTCCTCGACTCCGGTGGTCCTTATGAGGTCTTTCTGACCGCCTCCCGGCTCGCAGTGCGTGATGGTGATCCACCGCCATTCGATGTGGAAACGATCACCATCGATGGCAAGGCGGTCACCGCATACGGCGGCCTGGTGCTGCAGCCCAGCACGAGTGTCGCCGAGGTGGGCGAGCTCGACGTGGTCATCGTTCCTGGCACCACTGACATCAGTGTCCCTCTTGGCGATCCCGACCTCATCAGGGCGGTAAAGACCCTTCAAGCCAAATCACGACTCACCGCCAGCGTGTGCACCGGCGCCTTCGTCCTCGGCACGGCCGGCATCCTCGAGGGTCTGAACTGGACTACGCATTGGGAGGACGTCGACGAGTTGGCCGACAGCCTTGGCTCGGAC
>JBAULI010000222.1:0-1525 GCA_049578105.1 Acidimicrobiia bacterium
CTCGCCGATCGGCCCGCCACCACAGGCGGCGAGCAGGATCAGAGCCAAACCGGCGCAGACGATCCCTCTCATGCAGGTTTGACGGTAGGGAGACGGCCCCGGTTCCCGCTGAAAGAGCGGCTATCCCGTCCAGCCGTTGGTGTCGGCCTTGGCCACGGCTTCCGGCCGTGTCGGTGTCAAGATCCTGACGCGCCGCCTTCGCCTCGAGTCAACCCCACCAGGGCTCAGGTAGTTCCATCTCGGCGACGTTGGTGCGATAGATCTCGAGTAGGTCTCTGAACTCCGCCTGGACAACGCAATCGCTGATCCAGTCGTTGCGGTCGGGTTGGGTGCCACACCCGTCAGTCCTGTCGATGATCGAGTCGATCACCCCCAGAGCCAGCTGGCGTCGTCCCAATCGGACGGCGCCCTCCGCGACGTAGAGCCGAAGCTGGATCCGCAACTTGGTGATCCACGAGCCCCGGAAGGCGCCGTTGGATACCCCACTGATGTAGTGGTCGAGCCACGAGACGTCCAGACCGTCCACCAGCCCGTCACCGTCGCTGTCCGGGTTGGCGGGGTCGGTCCCGACCAGGGCCTCCTCGTCGTCGGTGAGACCGTCACCATCAGTGTCGGAGGTGACCTCGATCTCCCTGACCAGGGTCCTCAATTGGCCTGACGGGTCCTGACCGATCACCACGATCTGATGCACCCCATCTGCGACGGTGTCGGGGAGGGCGAACGTGGCTGAGAAGGTCCCGTCCGAAGCGACCAGGGTCGACCCGAGGGATACCGGTTCACTGAACAGGTATGGGCCAACTTCCGACCCGGGGAGGAATCCTCCGCCGCTGATGACGATGTCGTCACCGGGACCGGCCACCGGCGGGTCGATCCCAGGCTGGCCATCGGGCACTGCGGGCAACGCTGCCACAAAGATGGTGAAGGTCTCCGAGCTGGAGATGGAAGGATCGTTGTCCTGGAACACGGTCAGGGTGACCTCGAACAACCCTGGAGCCTGCCCGGCGGTGGGAGTGAGGTAAAAGACGCCATTGGTGATGGCGTTGGGAGGACCACCCTCCCAACGGTGGCTGAGGCTGTCGCCCTCGGGATCGTTGATCACCGGGGTCACCACGATCTCCTGGCCGACCACGGCGAATACGTCGGGGATGGGCTCGATGATCGGCGGCTGATTGACCGGGTTGACGGTGACGGTGAACGTCTCCGTGGCGACATTGGCGGGGTTGTCATCCTGGGTGACGGTCAAAGTCACCTCGAAGGTCTCCCCGGCGTCTTCGATGGGCGGTGTGTAGCTGAAGATGCCGTTGATGACCGCGGTGGGTGGCGTTCCGGACCATTCGTGGCTGAACGGGTCGCCCTCGGGGTCGTGGATGACCGGCTCGATCACCACGGGCTCACCCACGTCGAGGATCACATCGTCGATCGGCTCGATCACCGGGGGCAGATTGGGGACCGGCTGATTGCCAAAGTCGACATCGCTGACCGTCGCACCGGCGTGGACGGCCACTCGATGTTCTCCGTCGTCGGC
>JBAULI010000223.1:0-2086 GCA_049578105.1 Acidimicrobiia bacterium
GTTGTGAACCGAATCTGGCCGCTGCGGCCCGATTCGGTTCACAGACCGTCTCAGCCCGACGGCAGGTTGAGGTGGGTTTGCGTTCTGTGAACGCAAACCCACTGAAACCGCCCACTTCCGTTCACAGCAGGGCGGCCAGGCGGTTGTGGTCTTCGACGAGACGCTCCAGCTCCAGACCAACCAGCGTTCGGCGGGCGACCACGGCGCGGCCGGCCACCCATGAGTAGTCGACGGAGACGGGCGAGCACATGACCACGGCTGCCACCGGGTCGCGCAGGGCGCCGGCGAACTCGACCCGGTTGAGGTCGATGGCGATCA
Source organism: Acidimicrobiia bacterium (assembly GCA_049578105.1). Taxonomy (GTDB): domain Bacteria; phylum Actinomycetota; class Acidimicrobiia; order Spongiisociales; family ZC4RG35; genus JARDZU01. The sequence goes on from JBAULI010000223.1 coordinate 319, forward strand.
GGTCCGCCTGCATCCCCGGGGCCAGACGCCCGACGTCGTCCCGACCCAGCACCCGGGCACCCCCGACGGTGGCCAGCTCCAGTGCCTGACGGGCTGTCATCTGGTCTCCGCTGCCGATGCCGGGCGAAACGGCGAGACGATTGAGGAGAAGCGCCTGACGGGTCTCGGCGAGTAGGTGCGAGGAGTCATTGGAGGCCGAGCCGTCCACGCCGAGGCCCACCGGCACGCGCGCGGACAGATAACGCGAGACGGGGGCCAGACCCGAGGCGAGACGCATGTTCGAGGTGGGGCAATGGGATACACCGGTGCCGGCCCCGCCCATGCGGACCACCTCGTCGTCACCGACGTGGATGGCGTGTGCGTACCAGACGTCGGGGCCGGCCCACCCCAGCTTCTCCATGTACTCCACCGGTCGATAGCCAAACGACTCGAGGCAGAACTGCTCTTCGTCGATGGTCTCGGCCAGATGGGTGTGAAGTCTCGCCCCGAGACCCCGCGCCAACTCTGCGGTCGCCGTCATCAGCCCGGACGTGACGGTGAAAGGTGAGCAAGGCGCCAGGACGACCCGGGTCATCGCACCGGGGGTGGCGTCGTGGTACATCTCGATGACACGCTGGGAGTCGGCGAGGACCTCGTCCTCGTCCTCGACGATCGAGTCCGGCGGCAACCCTCCTGCTGACTCACCCAGGGTCATCGAGCCACGGGACACATGGAAGCGAAGACCCACCTGATCCGCACCTTCCACCTGATCGTCCACGCGTGACCCCCCCGGCCACAGATACTGATGATCGAAGGCGGTCGTGCACCCGCTCAGGGCGAGCTCGGCCAGACCCAGCGTGGTGGCCACGCGTACGTGCTCGGGGGTGAGACCAGACCAGATCGGGTACAGGGCGCGAAGCCAGTCGAAGAGGCCGGAGCTCTGCGCCGCCGGGACCACCCTGGTCAAAGTCTGATATAGGTGGTGATGGGTGTTGATCAGCCCGGGCAGAACCACGTGACCCGTGAGATCGACGACGTGGTCGGCTCCGTCGGGCAGCTCGGCGGTGTCACCGACCTGGACGATCACACCGTCACGGGCAAAGAGGCCACCATCGGCTATCTCCCGGCCATCCATGGTGACGAGAGCCTCGGCATGACGGACCAGCAGGGTTCCCATCGGCACCAAGTTACCGGCCAACTTAGAGTCGACGCACATGACACTCACTGATCGATCCCTCGAGTCCTGGGGCGACCGGCTCCGCCGGATCAGCGCCGAAGTGGCACGCACACTGCCCGGTGAGGGACCCGAGCGACAGCCGGTGCACACGGTGTACGGAGGCGCCCAGATCTTCGGCGCCACGACCATCGAGAAGATGGGCGATGTTGCCCTGGCGGCCCTGGACCGTTGGATGCCCGACCCGGAGACCTTGTCACAGGTCCTCCGCCTCTCACCCGGTCTCGCCGAGCAGGTCCATCCCCTGGTCAGGGAGAAGCTCATCCGTGAGCCCGTCGAGGACTATCGCATCGACTTCGAGGACGGGTACGGGCATCGTCCCGACGATGAGGAAGACGGCCATGCCCGGGGTGCTGCCCTGGCGATGGCCGAGGCGGCCGACACCGGCGCATTGAGCCCGTACGTGGGGATCCGCATCAAGTCGCTCACCGGCGAGCTGCACCGACGCGCCTTACGCACACTGGACCTGTTCGTCACGACGGCCGTCGAGCAGAGCGGGGGGCTGCCATCGGGTTTCGCGGTGACCCTGCCCAAGATCCAACATGTCGAGCAGGT
>JBAULI010000224.1:0-1557 GCA_049578105.1 Acidimicrobiia bacterium
CAGTTGCGTGGTGCACGTGGACAGACGGATGGTCCCTGGCGAAACCGTGGACGGAATCGTCACCACTCTGCGCTCGGCCATGACCGCAGCGATACCGGACACACGAATCGACGTCGAGGTGGCCGAAGAAGAGGGCGTCTACCTCCCCGCCGAGATCGACGCCGATGGGGAGACAGTGGGCATGTTCACAGAAGCGATCGAATCCCAGGGTCAGCAGGTCAGGATCTTCGGGACTCCTTATTCCAGTGACATCCGGCATCTGATCAACTCGGCGGGAATGGAGGCGGTCACCTATGGCCCTGGTCGGGCCGAGGAGATGCACGCCAGGGACGAGCACATCATGATCGATGATCTCGTCATAGGGGCACGGGTCGTGGCCGCATTCTGCTCACGGGTCATCGCCGGGGGGTGAGTCGCGAAGCCAGGGGTTCGCGTCGGCGCCCTCGGTGACGAGCATTACGACGGTCGACGAGGGTGACAAAGAGACGGCCGCGGCTTGATGGAGGAGACGTAGCGCGGCCCATGGGGCGGCACCACACGGACCGGCGTCGACACCCTCGGCCTCGAGCTCACGGACTGCGCCGATTGCCTCAGCGTCGGTGACGGAAACGCATGCGTCGAGACCACGGCTGATGTGGGGCCACGCCATCGATGACATGGTCCCGCAGTTGAGGCCCGTCATCACGGTATGCCCGGTCTGGATGGTGACGGGACCGCCTGCGTTGACACTGGTGAGGACACAGGCGGCGCCGGCCGGTTCGACCGAGACCACGACTGTTCCCAGTCGGGAAGGATCGCTGCGGTAATGGGTGATGGCGGCCTGCAGCAGGGAGCCGACACCGGTGGGCACGACTACGAGGTCGGGACCGGCGATGCCGCGCTCGGCGAGCTGGTCATCGATCTCGTGGAAGAGTGTCGAGTAGCCGTCCACGATCCATCGGGCGACCTCCTCGTAGCCAGGCAATGAGGTGTCCTGGATCAACATCCTGTCGGCGTCATCCCCGTCCGAGCCCCGGACGTGGGACACGGCGGCGGCAACCGCATCGTCGTAGGAGCCGGAGACCACGGTGACGGCGGCGCCTTCGCCGCGGATGGCCTGAATCGCAGCCGGATGGACGTCGTCGGGGATGAAGATGTCGGCGTGGTGACCGAACTGCCGTGCGAAGTTGGCCACCGCCCTTCCATGGTTCCCATCGGTGGCGGCCACCATCGTGAGAGGTTGGCCGGTCTCCGTCTCACCCATTCGGTCCCGGAGTGCCCGGTGGATCGCCCAGGAGGCCCCAAGCGCTTTGAAGGCCGGCAATCCGAGCCGGTTGGACTCGTCCTTGGCGAACAAATTTCGGACACCGAGCTCAGCGGCCAGCTCAGGCAGGTCGGTCAGTTTGGTTGAGGCATATCCGGGCAGGCTGCGATGAAAGTCCCGGATCCCCGAGGACACGACGGGCGCACAAGTCCACGTCGGTTCGCGTCCGGAATTCCCGATCCATGGGGGATCGAACGGTGAGGAGGCCATCGGTCGAGCGTAGGACGGTTTGATCCACACCCGCTGCCGACTTC
>JBAULI010000225.1:0-7634 GCA_049578105.1 Acidimicrobiia bacterium
AGGTGGAAAGGCCGTGTTCACCGATGGCCCGTTCGCCGAGACGAAAGAGGTACTCGGCGGCTTCTACCTCCTCGACGTGGCAGACCTCGACGAGGCCCTCAGATGGGCTCAGCAGATCCCCGGCGCATGGCACGGCAGGATCGAGGTTCGGCCGATCATGGAGTTCAGCGAGGACGGCCAGCCGCTGACCTGAGCCCGACCCGTCAGATGAGGCCGAGATCGATCACGGCTCGTCGCTCGTCTTCGAGCTCGGCGACCGATGCATCGATCTTGGCCCTCGAATAGTCATCGATCTCCAAACCCTGGACGATCTCCCAGCGACCGTCACGGGCCACACAGGGGAAAGAGGACATGAGACCCTCCGGGACTCCGTAGGAGCCGTCGGAGACGACGCCCGCCGACACCCAATCGCCATCCGGTGTCCCATGCCACCAGTCGTGAAGGTGCCGGATGGCGGCGTTGGCGGCCGAGGCGGCCGACGATGCCCCACGGGCCTCGATGATGGCAGCTCCACGCTTGGCCACCTTGGGGATGAAGACCTGATCGACCCACTCGTGGTCGTCGACCATCTCGTATGCCTGACGGCCGTCCACCTCGCAGTGGAACAGATCGGGGTATTGGGTCGCCGAGTGATTCCCCCAGATGGTCATCTTCCGCACCGATGTGACCGGTCTGTCGACACGCGTGGCGAGTTGGGAGATCGCCCGATTGTGGTCGAGCCGGGTCATGGCGGTGAATTGGTGTGGATCGACGCCCTCGGCGTTGTTCATCGCGATGAGGGCGTTGGTGTTGGCCGGGTTCCCGACGACGAGCACCTTCACCCCGTCATCGGCCGCCGCGGCCAGGGCGCGGCCCTGTGTGGTGAAGATCCCACCGGTGGCCGACAAGAGATCCGAGCGCTCCATGCCCGCCTTGCGAGGCATGGCACCAACCAGGAGGGCCACCTCGGCGGAGTCGAAGGCCGTCTCCGGGTCGTCGGAGCGAACCATGCCGGCGAGGAGGGGGAAGGCGCAATCGTCCAACTCCATGGCCACGCCTTCCAGGGCAGGCAAGGCAGGGGGGATCTCCAACATCTGCAGGATCACGGGTTGATCGGGGCCGAGCATCTCTCCCGAGGCGATCCGGAAGAGCAGGCTGTATCCGATCTGACCGGCTGCCCCGGTCACGGCAACACGCACAGGGTCTTTGCTCATGCCTCTGAAGCTACGCCGAGATCATCGTGAGGCGAAATCGAACCAGGGTCGACCTGCTGATCGACAATCGGCTCACTCGACGATCACCTTGGCTCTCATCCAGGGATGCGGAGTGCAGAAGTACTCATATTCACCGGTCTGGTCGAAGGTGTAGCTGAAAGTCTCGCCACCCTCGAGGAAGCCGGAGTCGAACAACCCGTCGGACGAGGTCACGGTATGGAGCATGCCCGGGTCTTTCTGAGTCCAAGTCACCGTGTCGCCGACGTGGACCCGAAGGACGTTGATCGAGAAGTCGCGGGGGTTCTCGTTGTCGGAGAACTCGTCCGGGCTGTTCATCTCCTGGACTTCCCACGACCCGGGGAGGATGTCGACATTGAAGTCCCCCGTCGGGCCTGCCTCGGTGGTGGACGTGACGTCAGGTTGCGGAGTCACCACCTCGAACAACTCCGGATTGGGATCACCGGAGATCACGATCATCCCCAACGCCCCCTTGTCGAACGTCCGCGCCAGCGCATGGTCAACCAAGAGGACGGTGCTCGGCACCTGTCCGATGATCTCGACGACGACACCTCCGCCGGCAGGCACGAGGGTGGTCTGTGAGCCTCTGACCGGTGGGCTGAGCAGGGCACCTTCCTGATAGACCGCGTCCCAATGGGAGCCGATCGGGTGAAAGCTCGAAATGAGGTTCAGACCGGCATTCACGAAGTAGATGCGACCGCGTTCCCCGACGTTCATCTGGAGTGAGTTGTCTCCGGCGATGGCGCCGACAGCGCCGTTGAACACCACGAAGGTGGGCAGCTCATCGGTGATCGCCGCCCGATCGGTGTCCACCACGCCCGGTTCGGTCGACGTCGTGTAGTACTCCGACTGGACCACATACCACTCGTGATCGACTTCGGGCAGCGGCTCCTCCGGGTCGACGAGTATTCCCCCGTACATGCCGTGGCTGATGTGCAATGGGACGTCGCCATGGGCGCAGTGGTAGAGGAACATGCCCGGATAGAGGAGTCGGGCCTCGATCGTCACCGTCTCACCGGGGACGACGGTGGTGTCGGCGGCGCCACCGCCCTGACCCGTGACGGCGTGGAAGTCGACGTTGTGCGGATTCGTGTTCGTCTCGGGATTGGTGATGGTGAAACGCAGGACATCACCCACCCGAGCCCGGATCATCGGTCCCGGGGTGCCGGTGGACATCTCGTCACTCCCGTCGATCTTGTAGCCCCATGTCTCATATTGCACCCCGTCGGGGCCGATGTCCGTCACGCCCTCGACGACGACGAAATGGACGTCGACGATCGCCTGATCGCGACGATCCGAGGCCGGAGGGACGTTCGGCGCATACGAGACGTTGATCTCCGACTCCGGGGCCTCTTTGAGCTGGGCCTTGGGCGTGAGAGTGGGCAGGACACTCTCACCGGCAGTGGTGTCGGCGGGACCGAGCACCGAGACCGCCACACCGACGAAGATCGCCACGACGGCCAGGAAGAATGCCACGATCGCCACGGCTCCAATGGTCCAATGCGTGTGTGTTGAGGAAACATCCGGTGAGGGGACACTCATGTCGTCAACTCCCTTGGTTCGACACTCTCGATGACCGAGCGCGCCCCCAGCTCGGCGGTCATGGCCCTGGTCACATTGCTCCAGGCCGTGTGGAATGGGCATCGATCATCGGATGGGCACGGTCCGCCGCGGAGAAGGCAAGTCCCTCCGACCGTGAGGCTGCCCTCATACGTCTCGATCAGGTCGAGGAGCGAGAGCTCCGCCAGGGGGATCGTCAGCGTGTATCCGCCACTTGGCCCACGATCGGATGAGACCCATCCTGCCTTCAGCATGGGATTGAGAACCTGCGGAAGGTAATTGGACGACGTGCCCACGGCCCTGGCCAAATCGGGCCCGGTCACTCTTCCACCGGCACCCTGTAGCTCGATCAGAGCCTTCAATGCGAGATCTGTCCGCTTCTGCAAGACAAGATGCATAGTTCCTTAGTAAAGAACTATGCATTAGGGCTCAATAGGGCCCTTCGGCCCTGTCGATAGGGCCATTGGTCCTGCACTTCATCCCGACCGGATCGTCACATGTGGTCGATGATGGCGTCGCCGAACTCGGAGGTCTTGACCTCGGTGGCGTCGTCGGTGAGTCGGGCGAAGTCGTATGTCACCGTCTTGGCACGAATCGCCCCTTCGAGCCCTTTGATCACCAGGTCGGCCGCCTCGAACCAACCCATGTAACGAAGCATCATCTCACCGGAGAGGATGATCGAGCCCGGGTTCACCTTGTCCTGGCCGGCGTACTTGGGAGCGGTGCCGTGGGTCGCCTCGAAGACCGCCACCCCGGTGTCGTAGTTGATGTTCCCCCCGGGTGCGATCCCGATGCCACCGACCTGGGCGGCGAGAGCGTCGGACAGGTAGTCACCGTTGAGGTTGGTGGTGGCGATCACGTCATAGCTCGCCGGGCGGGTCAGGACCTGCTGGAGCATTGCGTCTGCGATGACGTCCTGGACGAGGAGCTTCCCCTCCGGGTTCCCCCCGCAGTCCTCCCAAGCCACCGCTACGTCGGAGTACTCCTCACGCACGACCTCATATCCCCAAGAGCGGAAAGCACCCTCGGTGAACTTCATGATGTTCCCCTTGTGGACGAGAGTGACCGAGTCCCGATCGTTGGAGAGGGCATACTCGATTGCCGCCCGGACGAGTCGCTTCGACCCGGTTATGGACACCGGCTTGATCCCGACACCTGAGTCCCTCCGTATGTCCCACCCGTACTCGGCCTTGAGAAAGTCGATCAGCCGGGATGCATCTTCCGTCCCCTCCTCTACCTCGAGCCCGGCATAGACGTCCTCGGTGTTCTCTCGAAATATGACCATGTCGACCAGGCCGGGGTCCTTCACCGGCGATGGGACACCCTCGAACCAGCGCACCGGCCGGACGCAGGCGAAGAGATCCAGCGTCTGCCGGAGGGCGACGTTGAGAGACCTGATCCCACCGCCGACAGGAGTCGTCAGCGGGCCCTTGATGCCGACCAGATGATCGGCGAAGGCCGCAACGGTCGCCTCCGGCAGCCAGGAACCTGTCTCATTGAAGGCCTTCTCCCCTGCCAGCACCTCAGTCCATTCGATGGAGCGCCCGGGACCGTATGCCCGGTCCACGGACGCATCGAACACCCTCACCGCCGCGGCCCATATGTCAGGTCCGATCCCGTCCCCCTCGATGTACGGAATGATCGGCTGATCGGGCACCAAGAGATCGTCGGGGGTCTTGGCTATCGAATCGGGCATGAGAAAGCTCCTGAGAGTTTGTCGGGACCCTGGAGATTAGCGGGGCGATCTCGGCCCCCGATGAGTGAGCTACCAGGGAGTGGACGACATCGCATTTAGGGTCGACCCATAAAGAATCGGAGGTAGTTACGTGAAGAAGGCCCTGAGCCCGACCAGAGGTGACCGGATGCTTCGCCTCTTTCAGCGTCATGCTGACCGGGCCCGAGCCAATGGCATGTCCCGTCAGCTCATCGAGGACGTGGTGCTCGAGGGCGACTCGATAATCCTCGACGACCAGAGGTTGATCAACTTCGGGCTCTGCTCCTATCTCGGTCTCGGGGACGACGAGCGCTTGAAGGAGGGCGCCCGAGATGCAATCGAGAGATATGGGACCTCGTACTCCTCTACGGTGGCCTACACCGCCCTGCCCCTCTACCAGGATCTCAAGGTGGGTCTCGAGGCCATGATGGGCGCCAACGTCGTCGTGGCGCCGACCACCACGCTGGCACATCTCGCCGCCTTGCCCGTCTTGATCCGCCCGGGCGACGAGGTGATAGTCGATGCGATGGCCCATGCCTCGGTCCAGACGGCGACACAACTCCTCCAGGCGAGTGGCATCCCGGTCAGCACGGTTGCCCACAACGACGTGGCCGCGGCGAGGGATGCGGTCGAGGCGTCCCAGGCACGAGGCAGGATCTGGCTGCTGGTGGACGGTGTCTACTCGATGCACGGTGACCTCACACCCGTCGCAGACCTCATGGAGCTCTTGGAGTCACACAGCAACCTCTATCTCTACTGCGACGATGCCCACGGGTTTGGATGGGACGGGGCTCACGGGCGTGGCGCATTCCTCGCCCGCGGCAAGTGGCATGAGCGTCTCGTCATCGCTGCCGGCCTCTCCAAGTCTTTTGGGGCCACCGGTGGCATCGTGGCCATGGCCGACCCGGAGCTTGCGGACCTCGTCGAGCTCTGCGGGCCTCCACTGATGTTCGGTGGGCCCATCCCTCCCGCAGCTCTCGGCGCCGGTGTGGCGTCGACCCAGATCCACCTGTCATCGGAATTGGACGAGAGGCAAACGGAGTTCAAGAAGCGGATCGACCATGTGAACGAACGCGCTCAGGACCTGGGGATACCGCTGGCCTCCTTCGATCGGACTCCGATCTGGTATCTCGACATCGGCGACTACGACGTCATGACCGATCTGTTCACCGGGATGCGGACGGCCGGGTTCTTCCTCAACGCATCGGCATTTCCCGTGGTGCCGATGCGACATGCCGGGGTGCGGTTCACCATCACGCTCTACAACACCATCCCCCAGATCGACGACATGCTGGAGTCGCTGCTGGAGCAATACCTGCGCGTCTCCGGTGAGACGCATCTGGAGATCGATCTCACCTCCGACGTTCCGGTGACGAGGATCTACCCCAAAGGCTGAGGCCGATAGGTGGCTCAATCTGGGGCCAATACCTGCCGTTAACTAGGGATGGCCCAAACGGAGCCAATCTCTCACCGGGGCCGCTGGGCGGTCACCGGTCCGTTGCTCGCTGCATTGTTCCTGGCGGCCCTGACGACGTGGGCAAACCCCGATATGGGCGACGTCCTGGGAGCTCTGGGAATGGTCGTCGGATTCATCACGGCGGGCATCCTCACGGCAAGGCGCTCCCGCCACCTGGAGCCGAGGGAGAGGGCGGCATGGAAGTTCCTGGCCGTGGGGCTGTTCTTGGTCGCCACCGGCGTCATCGTGGTCGGCGTTCTCACCGAGCTCGGTGTGGACCTCAAGGCATTCGGCGCCACCGACGCCTTCTTCCTCAGCGGATACGCCATGCTGTTGGTGATGCTCTACCGGCTGGCCAGGGCCGACGGTGACGGCCGAGGCTGGCTGCCGACCCTTCTCGATGCCCTGGTGGGTGCGATCGCCCTCTCGGCGCTGGTCTGGACTTCGTTCTACCGGGACCTGATCGACACGTTCGGGAGCGCCCCCACTTGGGAGAAGCTGATCGCGATGACCTATCCCGTGGTCGATATCGCCGCGGTGATCGGGCTCATGATCCTCGTGATCAGGCGAAGCCACTTCAGGTTGGACCCACGTCTCTCTTTCCTGGCCGGGGGTCTCGCCATCCAGGTCGTGGCCGACTTCGTGTTCCTCCACGGTGGAGTGGGCCGCTCGTTTGCGGAGGCCAAGCCGAGCTTTGGCCTGCTGCTCGTGGCCACGATGTGCTACCTCACCGCTGCCACCCTCGTCGACCGGGCCCCGGTCAAACGCGAGTTCCCCGATAGGGAAGCACCCCTTTTCGCCCTCATGTGGCCATATCTCCTGGCCGGGGCGCTGCTTGCCACCTTCGTCGTCCGTTATCACTCCCTGGCTCCTGGTCACGATGAGACGCTCCTCCTCGATGCCCTGCTCACCATTGGCGCCGTGGTCTTCCTTCGCCAGGTCTTGATGATCCATCGAAACCGGATCCGCGTCGAGAACCAGCGCTCCGAGCTGGTGGCATCGGTGAGCCACGAGCTGAGGACGCCATTGACGGCGATGGTCGGTTACTTGACACTCCTCGACGAAGAGGGGGACGACTTCCCCGAGGAAGCCCGTATCGAGATGATCTCCGCCGCCACCGACCAGGCGCGACACATCGCTCGCCTCGTGTCGGACCTGGTGATGCTGGCACGTGGGAACCAGCGTCAGGTCCCCCTCGAGATCACCCGATCGTTTGCCTCTTCGATCATCACGGACGCCTTGCGCGGTGTGGAGACCGGAACGACCCGCATCGAAGAGGACCTCCCGGTGGACCCCTACGTGGCCGTCGACACCGATCGCATGCGTCAAGCCATCGGGAACCTGCTCAACAACGCAGTGCGATATGGGGGAGACCGGGTGATCATGAGCGGGCGGGTCGTCGACGACGACTTCGTCATCGAAGTCCACGACAACGGCCTGGGGGTCCCGACCCGTCACGAGACCGCCGTGTGGGAACGATTCGAACGCGGGGCCCATCGGCTCGATGCCACCACCCCGGGCATGGGCATCGGGCTTGCCATCGTCCTCGCCATCGCCCAGGCACATGGTGGGAAGGCCGACTATCGCCGCTCGGAGAGACTGGGCGGGGCATGTTTCAGCATGACGATCCCGGGCTGTGTAGTCCATCAGGAAGCGGAGTCTCTGACCACCTGATCTTGCTCGAGGGGCTGTG
>JBAULI010000226.1:0-7853 GCA_049578105.1 Acidimicrobiia bacterium
CTCCGACATCTCGGCGGCCACCACGTCGACACTGGCCGGCCCACGGGAGACCGTGGGCCACGAAACCCTTTCCGTGACCGCCGCGGCGGCGCGAAGCGCCCAGAGAATCAGATTTCGTTACACGGACGGCGAAGGACGGGCAACAGAGCGACATGTGGAGCCCTTGCATCTCGTTCACACCGGGCGACGCTGGTATCTCGTCGCATTCGACCTCGACCGTGATGACTGGCGAACTTTCCGCCTCGACCGGCTCGAGAGCCCACACACGACTGGCATACGCTCCGCCAAGCGCCTCTCGCCCGACCCGGTCGACCAGGTGCAGAGGGGCATCACGATCGATGCATGGGCCTTTCGGGCCGAGGTGCGCCTCGCGGCGTCGGCAGATCGGGCGAGACGCGTCATTTCCCGGACGATCGGGACCATCGAGGAGCTCGACCACGAGAGCTCACTCCTGATCATCGGTGCCGATGAGCCCGAATGGCTCGCAAACTACCTTCTCGGGCTGCCCTTCGACTTCACCGTCGACGGACCGCCCGAGCTCGTCGAGGTGCTGGCGGAGACAGGACGGAGGTTGGTGGAGAGGTACGGCTAGAGCAGCATCAGCCAGAAGAGCCCGACAGAACCCGCAATGCCTCCGAGGGAAACCTGAGGACGACCGGGTCGGGCCAGTCGTAGGTGAATGATGCCCCCTGATTCGGCACCGTCACCTGGAGTGTCCCCACGTTCGTCACATTCACCAACACGTTCAGGAGCGCCCCGGCGTATACGACCCTCTCGATCTCGCCGGCGATGGTGTTGTCACCCAGGAAGTCGGCCGGATGGAGCTCGACCCGCTCCGGTCTGATACACACCGTCACTGCCCCTGTCCGGTCGTCCGACGCAACACAGGTCATCTCACGTCCGGCGATGCTTATGCGGCCGGGGCTGAGGGCGTCTGCCTCCATGAGGTTGGACACACCCAGGAAATCTGCGATGTAGCTCGATGTCGGTGTCTCGTAGACCTGCGACGGGGTGCCCAACTGCTCGACCCGGCCCTGCGACATCACTGCGATGCGATCCGACATGGTCAAAGCCTCTTCCTGGTCGTGAGTCACGTATATGAAGGTGACCTCGAGATCCTCCTGGAGGGACTTCAGCTCGACCTGGAGCGCCTTCCGGAGCTTGGCGTCGAGGGCACCGAGCGGCTCGTCGAGCAGGAGCACCGAGGGGTTGAGCACCAGCGATCGGGCGAGAGCGACGCGCTGTTGCTGGCCGCCACTGAGCTGGGTCGGCTTTCTGGTCTCCATCCCCGTCAGCCGCACTTTTTCCAGGGCGGCTCCCACCTTCGCCTTTTGCTCGGTCTTGGAGACGTCCTTGTATCGAAGCCCGAAGGAGACGTTGGACGCCACATCCATGTGGGGGAAGAGGGCATACGACTGAAACACGGTGTTGACCGGGCGCTTGTGTGGCGGGGTGGCCGCCTGATCGACCCCGTCGATGAGAATCGCGCCGCCATCGGGCCGCTCGAAACCGGCGATGAGGCGAAGGGTGGTGGTCTTCCCACAGCCTGAAGGGCCGAGGAGAGAGAAGAACTCGCCGTCCTCGACCTTCAAGTTGATCCGATCGACAGCCGTCACCTCGCCAAAGGACTTCTCGAGGTCGATCAGCTCTACGACACCACTCATGAGCCGGGCGAGTCTACGACTTGATCAAGCAGATATGAGCGCCGCAAACCCATCGAGTGTCTCCAGATATCGATCGACTTCGTCATCTCCGTGTTGCACCGAGAGCAGCCACTGCTCGCCCTTGCTCCACGGTGGCAAGAAAACCCCTCTGTTGAACTGATACAGCCAGGCGGCCCGGGCAAAACGCCCGTCGACGGCGAGAAAGTCGCGATAGGTCCGCAATGGCTCCGACGAGTAGATCACGCTCCCCTTGGCGCCGATGGTGGCGACGTGCGCATCGAGCCGATGACGCCCGATGACCTCGTTGGCTCCCTTCTCCATTCGGCTCTGAATGTGATCGAGATGTTGGTAGATGTCGTCGTTCATGACCTCGGTGAGCATTGCCCTCGCCGCCGCCATCGAAAGTGGGTTCCCGTTGAAGGTGCCCACCTGGTCGTAGGTGCCGTCGACGATGTGACGCATGACCTCCTCGGTGCCACCGATTGCTGATATGGGCAGGCCACCGCCAAGTGCCTTAGCCAGGCAGACGATGTCCGGTTCCACCCCGAAATGCCTGGTGGCGCCACCTTTGCCGACGGTGAGGCCGGTCTTCACCTCGTCAAAGGCGAGAAGCACGCCATGGGATCGGGTCAGCTCGCGGAGACCTGCCAGGAATCCGGCCTCGGGCAACAAGACACCGCAGTTCTGGAGGACCGGCTCGATGATGACTCCGGCCACCTCGTCATGATTCTCGTCGAGTAGCCGGCGCACCGAGTCGAGGTCGTTGAAGGTGGCCACGAGAGTCAAGTCGACCATTGCCTGCGGGATGCCCGCCCCGGCGGCCACGCTTCGCGGCCTGCTCGCCGAGCCGAGCCCCTCCTCATTCCACACCGACACCATCACTGCATCATGATGGCCGTGATAGGCCCCCTCGAACTTGATGATCAAGTCGCGTCCGGTGATGGCTCGCATGAGGTGCACTGCATCCATGGTCGACTCCGTCCCCGAGTTCCCGAAACGCCACAGAGGAAAGCCGTATCGGCGGGTCAGCTCCTCGGCCACCACGATGGCGTCGGCTGTCGGCTGGGCGAAATGAGTGCCCTTCTCGACACGCTCGGACACCGCGGACACCACCGCCGGATGGGCATGACCGGCCAACATGACCCCGTATCCGCCGTGGAGGTCGACATACTCGTTGCCATCGACATCCCAAACCCTTGGCCCGAGCCCACGTTCGATCCAGATCGGTTGTGGCTCCGAGATCTGCCAACTGGAGGTCACGCCTCCTGCCAGCGACCCCGACGCCCTGGCTGCCATCGCAGTCGCCGCCGGAGACCGCTCCAGAAACCTCCGCTGTTCCGTTGCGATCAGCTCATCGAGAACGGAGAGCTGGTCCTTGGCGGGGGACATCGAGCCACCTTCCTTTCGGGTATCCTGACTCGCCGTTCAGGATACACTGACAAAACGCCGCCGGCAGGAGAGAGGCTATGAGACCCGCACCACTGGACTCGGTCCCGATCCAGCGCGCCCTGGCCGGATTCGGGACGAGTCAGACACTGCCCTCTGATGCCTACCTGTCACCCGAGGTGTTGGCATGGGAGATGGAAAGCCTCTGGCGCAACAACTGGGTTTGCGTGGGGCGGCTCGACGAGCTGCTTGCGCCCGGACAACTGCGCGCCATCGACGTCGCCCGAGAGGGTGTCCTCCTCAGCATGGAGGCTGATGGCACGATCCGAGCTTTCTCCAACGTCTGCCGGCACCGAGGGCACGAGCTTGCTCCCATTGGCGGCGACCCATTCGATGCGCGGCAAATCCGGTGCCCCTATCACAGCTGGGCCTACCGCATGGACGGGACCCTGAGAACCGCCCCCAAGTTCACTCAGACCGTCGACTTCGACACCACCGACTATCCCCTGCTCCAACTCGGCGCGGCGGTCCTTGGCGGCTGGCTGTGGATAGACCTCGGCGGGAACGCCCCGGAGCTGGGCAGCCACTTCGGCAACCTGGAAGACATAACCGCTCCGTATGAGACGGCGAGGCTCCGCACCGCCGCCACCCATTCGTACGTGGTCGACGCCAACTGGAAGATCATCGTGGAGAACTACAACGAGTGCTATCACTGCTCGTCGATTCACCCTGAGCTCTGCGAGGTGACACCACCCGAGAGCGGCTACGACCACCAGCCAACCGGCATGTGGTGTGGCGGCACGATGGAGTTGAAAGAGCATGCAGTCACCATGTCGCTCGACGGCTCATCGAGGGGTGTCAACTTTCGAGGTGTCGATCGAGAGCTGAGCCGCCAGGTCTGGTATCTGACGGTCATGCCGAATCTCCTCCTTTCGCTTCACCCCGACTACGTGATGACTCATCGCCTGACTCCGGTCGACATCGACCGGACTCACATCGAGTGCGCATGGCTCTTCCCACCTGAGGCATTCGACATGGCCGACTTCGACCCCGCCTATGCGGTCGACTTCTGGGACATCACCAATCGCGAGGACTGGGCGGCGTGTGAGTCGGTGATGCGGGGTGTCAAGAACCGGGGCTATCGCCCGGGACCACTGAGCAATTGGGAAGGGACCGTGTACCAATTCATCGGGATCATGGCCCACGCCTATCTAGGTGACGGGTTGGTGGTGCCGACCGTCCCCGTCCGGGAGCTCAAATAGCCCGCCTCACCCGGTGATGCCGGTCACGCCTCTCTTCCGCAGCTGATCGGCGATGATGACCCGCTGTATCTCAGAGGTTCCTTCCCAGATCCGATCGACTCTCAGCTCGCGATAGAACCGCTCGGCGACATTCTCTCTCATGAAACCGCGTCCGCCGAATATCTGGACGGCGCGGTCCGCTACCCGATTCGCCATCTCCGAGGCGTAGAGCTTGGCCATCGAGCACTGGGCATGCTGGATCTTCAGATCGACCCCGGAGTCGATGGCCCGGGCCGTCTCATAGGTCATCAGACGGCCGGCCCAGAGCTCCGTGAGCGAGTCGGCGAGCATGAATTGGATTGCCTGAAAGTCGGCGATCTTCGACCCGTAGGCGACACGATCCTCGGCGAACGACGTGGCCTCCTCGATGAGTCTCTCCGCCGCCCCGCAACAGCGTGCGGCGATCATCAAACGCTCGTATCGAAACCAGGCATGACTGAACGCCATGCCGTCGCCCTCGCTTCCCACGAGATTCTCTGCGGGCACATGGACATCGTTGAAGCGCATCTCCCAATGGTGATGCCCGTAGGTGTGTGAGTAGCGGGGAACCCGGACACATTCCACCCCGGGCGTGTCCATGTCGACGAAGAACAGAACGTGCTTGCCTCGGTTGGGGCCATCGGACAACTTGGCCTGGAAGAAGACATACGACGCCAGGTTGGCCGACGTTACGTGCCACTTGACTCCATTCAGCACATAACCGGCTTCTTGGCGGGACGCCGTGGCCGTGATCCCGTCGACGTCTGAGCCGGCGCCTCCCTCGGTGATCGCATAACACTCGTGGATCTCACCGGCGACGGTGGGACCGATCCATCGCTCCACCTGATAGTCGGTCACGACGTCCTCGATCCATGAAGGCCCCGTCGAGACCACCCAACCCAAGGCATTCGTGACCCGGCCCGTCTGCTCCTGGATCAAGGTCTGCTCCAGCATGCTGTACCCGGGACCTCCGAGACGCTCGGACATGTTGATCGAGACCAGCCCCAGCGCATGGGCCTTCACGACGTGGCTCGCCGCCACATCGGCGGGGATCTCGCCATCGTTCATCTCGGCCTCGACCTCCCACTCGATCAGCTCGTCGACGAACCGGCGCGTTCGCTCCTGCAATTCGATGTGGTCGGGGCTCAATGACGTCGTCATCGGGTTCGCCACGGTAGCAGCGAGGCTGAACGGCGGTTCAGTCAAAGACGCTCGGTGACCCGTTGGGCGGCATCTCTCCCACTGGCGATTGCACCGGCCATCGTGCCCGAGCCATTCACGTGCTCCCCGGCCAATACGACCAATCCGAAGGGATCGGCCAGAGCACCCAGTCGGCGGCGGACACCCGGTCCGACCACCGAGTAGCAGCCACCCGCCATCTCGTCCTTGCCCCAGTCGACCATCACCACCTCGCCCTGAAGAACAGCGTCGGGTGCCGCTCTCCCCAACCGAGAGCGCGGATCCCGACTCAAGGACCTCACCCCCTCCCTGGTACCGGCAAAGCCGGTCACGGCTCTTCGTGATGGGCCATCGGCAGATCGACCGGTCCAATACCAGGCGGGTATGTCGAGATCCTGTCGTCTGAACATGGGTGGCGGGATGGAGGTGGCCATTGCGACCTTGGCCGCCACCCCCATCTTCAGGTCACTGAGCACAGAGACGATCCGGACCGGGATCGGCGGCTCTAATTCGAGCCGTCGCAGCACCGGCAACGGAACCGCCACCACCACAGCTCCTGCCGTGATCGTGGATTCGCCGGCATCGACTCGAGCTCTACGCCGCTCCTGAGTGATCGAGTCGACGACGACACCGAGCCGCACCTCCAGATCTGCGGCCAGTCCGGCGGCCAACCGGTCGTTCCCCCCGTCGACTCTGAGATACGACCCGGAGTGGCCGACACCGAACTCATCGCCGATCTCTCCCGCGGCAACATGCCCCAGCTCGATGCCAAATGTCCCGGTGAGACGGGATCTGAGGATCGCCCTGGCGGTGGAAGGACCGGTCACACCGTCGAGAAGCTGCTCGGCGCTCATATCGATCAGCTCCTCCGGACCCAATGAGTTGATCCGTTCCGCAAGAGTCCCGCCGACTCGCTCGTGGTCGTCGAGATCGACGACCGCTCCCCCGACGGGGTCTCTGGAGGTGAAGTCCATTCCGGTGTCGACCATGGCCAGCCCGAGCTCTGCCGCCAGGGCGAGAAGATCGTGATGATTGCCCGAGATCCACTCGCCACCGAGCTCCACGATCTCGCCATTGGGCAGCTGGTGGGACCAAACCCGGCCACCGACACGGTCGCGTGCTTCCAGGACCACCACATCCAGACCGTGGCGTGCGAGGTCGTGAGCAGCACTCAGGCCGGAGAGGCCGGCACCCACTACGACGACATCGCAGGATCGGGTCATGATCGTCGAACGCTATACGTCTGGAGAGAGGCCCCGGCCTGGAGCGAGCGGAGAGTCGATCTTTCCTCCAGCGCATGACGCCCGAAGCCTCCTGGCTACATTCCGAAGGTGCCCGAGGCCTATCCCGTCAGCATCGACCGCAAGGTCTTCGTGCCGATGGCCGACGGCACCCGAATCGCTCTCACCGTATATCTCCCCGATGCCCCGAACGATGGCCCATTCCCGACCGTCGTGGAATCGGTTCCGTATCGAAAGGACGATGCATTTCACTCGGCGGACTGGCGAACCTATGCCCACCTGGCGCGAGAAGGATTCGCCGGTGTCCGCATCGACATCAGAGGGACGGGTGCCTCGACCGGCATCATCGTCGACGAATACACCCCTCGAGAGCAGGAGGACACGCTCGAGGTCCTTCGCTGGATAGAGGACCAGCCGTGGTCCACCGGCCGACTTGGCATGTGGGGGGTGTCTTGGGGTGGCTTCAGCGCCCTCCAAACGGCGATGCTCCGCCCACCACAGTTGAAGGCCATCGCCCCCATCCATGCCACCCATGACCGCTTCGCCTGCGACGTCCATTACACCGGGGGCTCGCTCCACGCCCAGGAGCAGGTCGATTGGCCGCCGTCGATGGTCGTGTGCAATGCCCTGCCCCCCGATCCCGACATCTTCGGGGATGGTTGGTTCGAGGAGTGGATGAGACGTCTGGAGGGCACCCCGCAATGGCCCGCAGGCTGGCTGCGTCACCAGGTCAAGGACGACTACTGGCTCCACGGTTCGCCATGTGCGGACTACGACGCGATCGAATGTCCCACACTGCTGATCGGGGGATGGCTCGATGGATATGTCGACGGGATGCTCGCCCTCGCCCAGAACCTCAAATGCGACCGCCGCACGATCATCGGCCCATGGGGGCACTATCGGCCGGCAACCGGCGTGCCGGCCCCGACCTTCGACCATTTCCACCTGCTCAGCCGATGGTTTGGCCACCATCTTCGAGGTGACGACAACGGGGTGATGGATCTGCCGATTGCCACGGTCTTCGTGAGGGATCAACCCCCCTACGACGCCGACCGGGTCGCCGGGCACTGGCGAGGTGAGCACTCCTGGCCACCGAAGGACGC
>JBAULI010000227.1:0-5395 GCA_049578105.1 Acidimicrobiia bacterium
CCCCCCCACGTCGCCAGCTCGGCCTCAAAGGCCCCGACGAATGCGGCATCGGCCATCAGCCGGGTGGCGGCATCGTTGAGTCTCTCCAGGGCCGGCACGAGGATCTCCGGGACGTATCGGCCGCCAAAAGGCCCGTACCTGCCCTTCGCATCGGGAAGCGTGGTCGTGGTCATTTGAGGTTCCTTTCCATCACCGATCGATGCCCATCGAGCGGGTCCGTTGGCCGATCACTCGTGGCAGAGCGGGCCGCCATGACGAAGGCTCGCATCAAGGCCGGATCTTTTTCACCGGAGCTCTTCTCGATCCCGCTGCTGACGTCGACCCCCAGTGGCCCGATTCGCCTGACGGCGGCGGCCACGTTGTCCGGGCTCAACCCGCCGGCGACGACCATCCGATCCCTTCGTGGCAATTCGGACAGCAGACTCCAACTCGTCCGCTCACCTGTGCCCCCGTGCGCCGATCGATCGACCAGGGCCATCCGTCGGCCCGAGTCGCGGAGCGCCAGCTCGAAGTCGGAGGCCAGCGCGGGGCCTTCGACCACCACGGGCAGCCTGAGCGCCGGAGGGATGCCCTCCAGGTAGGCCGGCTCCGCCTGGAAGAGATCGGGCTCGACCCGCTCCATCGTCTCGGACAGCAGCGACGCCGACGGCTGGTGGAACACGGCGACGCCGAGCAGCCCGTCCGGGAGCATCTTCATGAGTCGTCTCGCCGTTTCCACCGTGATGCGGCGAGGAGAAGGGGTGAGGACGAAGCCCACGGCATCGGCTCCGGCTTCGACGGCCGCCTCCACGTCGGCCTCGGAGCGGAGGCCGCACAGCTTGACGAACAGGCTCATCGGGCTCGGACTCCTGCCGTCTCCCGGCCGAGTCTCACCATCTCGGCCACCAGGGCCACCGGATCGTCGCTAGTCATCAGGGCGCTCCCAACCAGGGCTGCTCGATAACCGAGCCCGGCCACCCACGCAGCATCCTCGGCACCCCGGATCGATGACTCTGCCACTCCGACCAGCCCGTCCGGCACGAGGTGGCCGAGCTCGGCCAACCGCTCCGGCACCACGTCGAGTGTCGTCAAGTCACGGCAATTGATGCCGAAGAGCACGTTTGCCCGTCCGGCGACGACCTCCGTCATCATGGCGAGGTCCGCCGCATCGAAACCCTCCACGAGGGCGAACATGCCGGTCCCATCGACGGCGTCGAGCATCGACCACAGACGATCACGGCCCAGCATGCGGGCGATCAGGAGAACCCCATCGGCTCCGACCGACCTGGCCAGATGGACCTGATAGGGGTCTACGAGGAAATCCTTGGCCAGGATCGGCACTCGGGTCGAGGCCCGTGCCATGCTCAGATTCTCCAACGAGCCACCAAAGCGGGTCGGTTCGGTCAGGACCGAGATCATCCCTGCTCCCCCGTTCTCATAAGCTTTGGCGAGGGATGAGCCGTCACGGCGCGGCAGGTCTCCTACGGCCGGGGATCGTGGCTTGAACTCGGCTATCACGTCGAAGACCTCCCCAAAGCCGGACAACGGGATCGGATCCGGCACAGAGGCCGATCTGGCCCTGATCTCCTCGAGCGGGATGGCGGCCTGCGCCTGATGCACCCTCTCCCAGGACGACTTCTCCATCTCCGCCAGAAAGCCGCTCATCGCGCCCTCTCGGCGGCGCCGAACTCCGACAGCCGGGTCACCAGGTCGAGCGCAGCTCCTGAGTCGATGGCCTCGCCGGCGATCGCGACCCCGGACTCGGGGGTCTCGGCGCCACCCGTGACCTCGAGGGCCAGGGCGGCGCCCAGGACCAATGCGTCGCGGTGAGGCCCACCCTCACCCTCGAAGACATCCATGAGGCGGCGGGCATTGTGAGCCGGGTCACCGCCCTCGAGATCGGAGGGGTCACATCTCGCCATCCCCAGGTCCGCCGGGTCGCGAGTCGACCGCTCGACGTGCCCCGGCGTGACGTCGAAGAGGAGGAATTCCCCGATGGGCGTGGGCTCGTCCCACCCACCCGAACCATGTATGACGAAGGCGCGGGCGATATCGAGACCCGCCAGCGCCCCGGCCATGAGCTCCGCCGCCGACGTGTCGAACGCACCGATCACCAGATGGCGCGGCCCGGCCGGGTTGGTTAGGGGACCGAGGATGTTGAACACGGTCCGCACCCCCAGCGCACGCCGGACCGGGCCTACCGCTGCCATGGCCGGGTGGTAGTGCGGGGCGAACAGGAATGTGAAGCCGACCTCCGTGAACAGCCGGCGAGCCTGCCCTTCGTCGAGAGGCATCGGCAGTCCCAGCTGCTCCAGGACGTCGGCACTCCCGCTGTGGCTGGTCATGGACCGATTTCCGTGCTTGATGACCGGCGTCCCCGTGGCCGCGGCGAGGAGCGCCGAGCCGGTGGACAGGTTCAGGCTTCCTGAGCCGTCGCCACCCGTGCCCACGACGTCAACGGCTCCGCTGATGTCGAGCTGGGGGTCGGTGGCCAGACCCCCCATGACCCTGGCAAAGCCCTGTACCTCGTCAGGGGTCTCCCCTTTGGCACGCAAAGCCGCCAGCAGTGCACCTGCGCTTATCGGGTCGACCTCCCCGCCGGTCATCTGGCGCAGCAATGCCTCAGCCTCGGCCACGGTGAGGTCCTCTCCGTCGAGAAGCCGATCCAGGAGCTCTCTCATCGTCGCTCACCGAGGTCGAGGAAATTTCGGAGCAACAGGTCTCCATGTGGTGTCAGCACGCTCTCGGGATGGAACTGCACGCCCTCCACCGGCAGCTCGCGGTGTCGCACTCCCATGATCACCCCGTCCGATGTGAATGCGGTCACCACCAGCTCGGACGGCAGATCGGCCTCCTGGACGGCGAGGGAGTGGTAGCGGCCGGCCTCGAAGGGGCTGGGCAAACCGGCGTAGATCGTGGCCGAGTCGTGATAGACGGGGGAAGACTTCCCATGTCTCAGCTCCTCGGCATGATCGACCTTCCCGCCCAACGCGGCTGCGATCGCCTGATGTCCGAGACATACACCGAGGATGGGAAGTTGATCGAGCATCCCGGTGATGAGCTCGATCGACACACCGGCGGCCTCGGGGCGCCCCGGTCCGGGGGATATCACCAGATGGGTCGGCGCGATCTCTCTGGCGTCCTCGAGGCTGATGTGGTCGTTAGTCCTCACGATCACCTCGGCTCCGAGGATCCGCAGCGCCTGAACCACGTTGTAGGTGAAGGAGTCGTAGTTGTCGACGAGTAGGACCCGGCTCATAGCCCGGCCGCCGCGGTGCTCAAGGCCCCACGCATCGCTCCGGATTTGGAGAGGACTTCCTCCCATTCGGAGATCGGCTGGCTGTCCGCCACTATGCCCGCCCCGGCTTGGTACGCATAGCGACCCTCCGAGATGACGATGGTCCTGATTGCTATCGCCTGGTCCATGGTCCCACCGTGACCGAAATAGCCGACGGTCCCGGCATACAGGCCCCGCTCCACCGGCTCCAGCTCACTCAGTATCTCCAAGGCCCTCACCTTGGGCGCACCCACCACGGTGCCCGCCGGGAAAGCTGCGGCAAAGAGGTCGAAGGCGTCGGCCCCCGACTCGAGGATCCCGGTGACCCCGCTGACCAGGTGGATCACATGGCTGTAACGCTCTATCGCCCGATAGGGCTCGACCTTGATCGAGCCCGGCACGGCCACCCTGCCCAGATCGTTTCGCGCCAGGTCCACGAGCATCACGTGCTCGGCCGCCTCCTTGGCGTCGCCGAGCAACTCGGTCTCGGCCCTTCGATCCCGGTCCTCGTCGTTGGCTCGTGGTCTCGTGCCCGCGATCGGCCGCAGCTCGGCGGCATTGCCCCGAAGTCGCACCAACGCCTCGGGCGAGGAGCCGATCACCTTGCGCTTGCCCAGGTCGCAGAAGTACATGTAGGGAGATGGGTTGAGCAGCCGCAATCCGCGATAGACGGTGAACGGGTCGAGATCTGTCTCGCCGGTGAATCGGACCGACGGCACTATCTGATAGACGTCCCCCTCACCGATGTGATATTTCGCCGACTCGACCACCGCCACGTAGTCGTCTTTGGACAACGATGCTCGGGGGTCGCTGAAGCTGCCCGATGTGGCGCCACCGGCCCGGCCGCTGCCCAGCAGCGCCATCACCTCTCTTCGCAGCTGAGATCTCTCGGCATCGGTGCCGTCGTGGAGGAGAGCGGCGCGACGGCTCAAGTGGTCGAAGACGATGACGCTGCTCGGCCCGTACATCTCGATCTCGGGCTCGGGCCGGGGCGGCGGTGTCCGACCGGCGAGCCTGGAGGCGACACCGAACCCGATGGCACCGACCAGCCCGCCATGGAAGGGGACCACGCTGGCGGCAGGGCCGGGCGAGGGAGCCGCAGCCAGCACCTTCCTCAACCCATCCATCAACCCCTCGATGGTGCCATCGGTGTCGATGGTGGTGGTTCCCGCCTCGATCGAAACGCCGTCACTGGTCACCTCGAGCCCCTCACCGAAGCCGATGAAGGAGTACCGGCCGACCTGGTCGCCGTGCTCGACGCTCTCGAGGAGGAAACGGGGGCCGAGTGGGCCGAGCTTCAGATACACCGAAGTTGGCGTGTCCAGGTCGGCCGGTATGTCGAAGATGTCGTTCATGGTGTCCTTTGCTTGCCCCGGTGATGACAGGAGGCCATGAAAAAACCCACCTGCCGTCTCCGGAGATGGGTTCGTCTGGATCAGAGAGTTGAGGGCTATCCGACCGACGCCACCTCCGGCGCGCGCCAGGCCCACAACCAGTTGTGTGCGGTGGGCGGGGTGATCTGTCGGCTCATGAGGGCGGAACGGTAAGCCTCGTGCCCGGCATAGTCAAGATCGGGGACTCACCCACCCACCCGATTCATGCCCGCCAGCACCGCCTCCACCTCTTTGGGGGCGATCGGCGGATAGAAGACCATCGTGTAGAGGTCGCACCTCTCGCCTGGCTCCTCGTACCACCCGGCGACCCAAGTCCCGTCGGGATGAGGGCCCACGGCAGCACGGGTCCCGTCGATGAAGACCTCGCCCTTCTCACCGGGCCAGTCGACCGGGGGAAGGGTTCCCCGGATCAGGGCGATCCCCACCGTGCCGTCGTTTCGCCCGAGGAGGGTGGCACTGGTGCCGGGGACGGACGTCCAGACATCGGGGTCCACCTGGTCGGGATCTAGTGCGGTCTCCCCGACCCCGGTCGGGACCACGTCCAGCTGGTAGGGCGGTGAAGGGCACTCCACCGGTGGGGCGGTGGTGGTGGTCGATCCCTCCGTTTGCGTCGTCGCCGACGGCGAAGTGGTAGACGTCACTTCGGTCCCCTGACCGCAGGCGACGACGACCAGGAGAAGCACGACCAAGAGCTTGAGCATCGGGGGGCGATGATATGGGGTCATCGCAGGGCGCGGATGTATCC
>JBAULI010000228.1:0-1558 GCA_049578105.1 Acidimicrobiia bacterium
GGAGTCATCCATGTGCACAACGAGACGCCGAACCAGATTCGCAACCGGTACCGGCGTGAGGCCATCACCTTTCAGAAAGTGTTCCCGAACGAGCACTTCAGCTTCTGGGACTTCCTGCGGCTCTCGACCAGGAACGTCATCACCGACATCCGTGCCAGCCGGGCCCAGGGGGAAGGGCTGGGTGAGGTGTGGGCCATCATCCGTTTCCGGCTATCGCAATTCGCCGGGACCTACCAGGGCTTCCACATGCGTCGACCGCCATCGAGTGATCTGAAGCGTCGCTTCTACTATCCGGAGCCCGAATGAGCGTCGCTGGTCTGCTGCCGATGAAGGGGCACTCCGAGCGCGTGCCCGGCAAGAACATGCGGCTAATTGCCGGCAAGCCCCTCTTCCACTGGGTCACCGAGACACTTCTGGCGGCAGGCGGCATCGATGAGGTGATCGTGGACACTGACAGCGACCAGATCGAGGATGCGGTTCGGACCGCATTTCCCGATGTGACGATCCACCGTCGCCCCGAACACCTGGTCGGCGACATGGTTCCCATGCACGACATCGTCGCCGATGTGGCAGGGGAGATCGCTCACGACGTGGTTCTCCAGACCCACTCGACCAACCCGTTGTTGAAGCCCGACACGGTCGACCGGGCGATCGCCGCCTTTGGCGAGCGCCAAGATCACGACTCCCTCATGTCCGTTACGGCCTGGCACACCCGGTTCTACTTCGAAGATGGCCGCCCGGTGAATCATGATCCGGCCATTCTGCAGAGGACCCAGGACCTTCCCCCGGTCTACGAGGAGAACTCGAACCTCTACATCGCTCCGGTCGACTTGATCCTTCAATATGGAAGGAGGATCGGCCCCAATCCCATTCTCTTCCCGATCGCACGTGAGGAGGCTGTCGACATCGACGAAGAGCTCGACTTCCAGATTGCGGAGTTCCTGCTGGGGCGAGATGGCTGAGCCGGAGAGAATCCTCGTCTCGTGTCGTCTGGTCTGGCCAAGCGAGTCAGAGGTCACCGACCGTCTGGCCGGCGAGGGTCTGCTGGTCGACATGCCCCGCTTCGACGGTCAGCAGTTGAATCAGGCCGACCTGCTGCCGATCATCGACAGGTATGTCGGGGTCCTTGCGGGTGATGACGAGCTGAATCGCACCGTCCTCACCGCGGCCAAGCACTTGCGAGTCATCTCCAAGTGGGGGATCGGCATCGACGCCATCGACGTCGCCGCAGCCGAGGATCTCGGGATCGCGGTCTTCAATACACCCGGGGTCTTTGGGGAGGAGCTGGCCGACTATGCCATGGGCTATCTCCACTTGCTGGCCCGTCGTCAGCACGAGGTCGATCGGATGGTCAGAACCGGCACCTGGCACAAGGTCACGGGCACCTCGCTGGCCGGCAAGACGATCGGGATCGTCGGAATGGGCAGCGCCGGTCGCGCTTTGGCCCGTCGTGCCTTCGCCAGCTCGATGAAGGTCCTGGTCCACGATGTCGTGGAGGTGGCACCCGCCCCTGAGTTCGAAGTGGTCACACTCGAACAGTTGGTGGAGAGGTCAGATG